>NZ_JBEPQF010000011.1:0-251651 GCF_040547695.1 Bradyrhizobium sp. JR4.3
TGCGAACCCCTCATCTCAAGACAGGACGCCTCGTTGCGCTATCCTCTCAGCCGCGCTGCCGGCCGTCGTGCCTACCGCGCGAGCGGTTTAGTCCTCTGACACCTAGCGGACATCAGCAAACGGGGCTGGTGTCGAACCGGCGAACTTCAGCGGCGAAGGCCGCGATGCTGGCAGCCCAGATGAGCGCAAATCCGAGCAGTACCCATTTGAAGTCCGAGTTGATCATAACGTTGACGGCCGCCATCCAGCCTATCGAGACCACACCTGCAACAATAGCACCAGCCAGCGCCAAAGTACTTCGTTGGCGAAAAGCCGTCATGGCTAGAGTGAGCGTAAGCACACCCGTCGCCATCACGTAGCCGCCCAATACGTTGAATACGTGTGCAAGCCACCTTGCCAACCTTGGACCAATCGATTCCAGCTCGACAGGCGTAAGGTTCATGTAGCGGATGTCCTCCGGCAGCAGCGCAGGCCGAAGGAAAAGGAAATACCCGCCGACACTGATCAGGATGATTCCGGAAAGCCCCAGAAGGATTGACGAAGCAGACCAGCCGAATTCTTTGCTGCGCATAGGGCGCCCCCAAATTCAGCCGTGGTGATGGCCCCCAGCTCCTCGATGCCTACCGTGCATGAAAAAATGCATAAGCGGACAAGCCAAAAGGGGCAGCCAAAGCAGAGCACCGAGTACATGAGCCTGATGCTGGGTGAACAGGAGCGCTCCGGAGATTGCCGCGATGACGGCAAGCCCCATAACGATGAGGGAATTGCGCGACAAGCCCCAGCGTGCGCCGGACTGATCGTGAACATGGTCCGGCAAGGTCATCGCGGCATCCTCAAGACGGCACCATTGCCTGATTGCCCTGTTGCCAACAGGACCAAAACCAAACTCGCAGGTTTCGCATGAAAGCCCTTGATGCAAATCAAACGTCGGGTCCCGCAACGGTCGGCAACCGCAGTTGATGTGGGTCAAATCGCGATTTCAAGAAGGTGGTTTGATGGCGGTCTTTCCCGGTTTCAAGATGATTACCGTCGGCAGCTTCATGTACGGCCTTGCAGCCAGCATGATCTACGGGTGGGCAGTTGCGATCATCTACGTCTTCTTCTTCAATCTTTGGCCGCAACTCCTTCCTGCTGTTATTAGACCGCGAGCGGTGCATCGCACCTGAAGCGGGCACCAGAAACTACTGCCGTCTCCCGCGAACATTCCGCCCGCCTGCTATGGCAACGATAGCCATCCGCGGATCATGGCAATCTGCCCCGGCATGAAAAAACCCGCGCCGGATTGCTCCGCGCGGGTGAACTTTCGATGCTCCCATTCTGCCAGTGTTTTGCCCGACGAGTCAAAGCTGAACTGCGCGACGGGCAGGGATGTATCGGTCCAAACGCCTATTTGGCACAACCAAAATGGCTAACGATTTCAATGCTAACGCTACTGTGCATGGGGTTGTTTTTCGACTTTTGTTTTCGCGTCGCCGAAGCTGCGCGCCTCAGCGCCGTCCCCGCGGTGCTTCCGCCTTGGCGGGCGGCTCGGTCTGCGGTCCGCAGCTCGCGGCCGCGAGCGAGCCTTGCGCCTGCGGCATCAGGCCAGGCTCGGGGGCGAGCGCCTTCATCACGATCAGGCCGGTGGTGCTGGGGGAATCGATGATCAGGCGGTCGGCCGCGGTGATCTCTTCGTCCTCGGGCAGCTCGTTGTGCTGCGGCTCTGTCATCAGGTCGAGCTCGATCACCTTCTTGCCGGCCGAACGGTCGTTGATGGCGTAATAGGCGATCTCGTTGCGGGTGTAGAACGACACCGAGGTGTAGGCCTGGCTGACGGGCACCGTCAGCTTGATCGGTCCGTTCGACAGATCGTAGCGGCAGATCGCGAGCGCAAAGGCCGGGTCCATGAACGGCATCGGCGAGGTCTGCGGATCGGCGAGCGGAAGCTGCGTGACGGCATTGAGCTTGGTCATCGGCGTCAGACGCGAATAGGCGTCCTGGGTCGCGATCCGCGGCAACGCCAGCACGCTGACGAGATGGACCACGAGGCCCAGCACCACGCCGGCAACGATGGTGAACAACAGCCGGATCATGAGCAGCCCGCCGTCGTGATCGTGGGCATCGGCGCATCGCGCTGGGTGCGTGTGGCAACGCCGACCGGAGTGTCGTAGAGCCGCAGCATCAGCGCGTAGCGTTCGATGCCGCCGGTCGGCAGCCAGTTGCCGGCGCGGGAGCGCGAGGCGATGCGGATCTCGAACGAGCCGTCGGACTGCCGCACGATCTCCTGGCTGGTGAAGCCGTAGCGCTGCAGCGAATTGGGCACGAGATGACCCTTGCGGTCGTAGAGCGTCAGCGTCCAGAACCGCGCCGGCGGCGTCACGCCGGAGACCACGACGTCGCAGCGGCCGTCGAGCACCTTCTTCTTGTCGTCGGCGGTCGCGGTGAAGGCGACGCCGTCGCCGGTGCCGATCGGCAGCTCGCCGTTGCGCACGATGGTGGCGCGCGAATATGGATCGACGTCGGCGGTGCCGGTGCGCGGGCGCGCGGTCCACGGGCCGATGGTCAGCGCGCCGATCTCGGTGCCGCGCGTCGTCGTCATCCAGGTCGCGCCGACGCCCACCACGGTTGCGAGCAGAAGGGCCGTCAATGTGATCAGGATCAGCCGCACTGGTTTCGATCAGTTCTTGCGCGGAGCGGATGCGTTCGCATTCTCTTCCGCATAGTTCTGCGGGAAGGCGAGCGCGCTCGTGGACGATGCCGGTTTGGCTTGCTTGGGGTCGGTGGCGGCCGATTTGGTCGCGGTCCGGGCCGCGTCATCCAGCAGCTTCTCGACCCGCACCAAAACGTCAGCGCCGCGCTTGGTCAATACCGGCGGCGGACCGGGCTTGGTCTCCAGCACCTTCGGCGCCGCATTGGCCTGCGCGTTGGCGATCCGCTCGGGCGGCAGCTTCTGGCCCATGCCTATGCCGGCGATTTCCCGGACCTCGACGCCCTGATGCGCCGCGAGCATGATGTCGTGCCAGGTCTGCGCCGGCAGCGAGCCGCCGGTCATGCGGTTGGTCGGCGAATAGTCGTCATTGCCGTACCAGACCGCGCAGGTGAAATTGCCGGTGTAGCCGACGAACCAGGCGTCGCGATACGCATTGGTCGTGCCGGTCTTGCCCGCGGTCGGAATGCCGTCGAGCGCTGCGCGGCGCGCGGTGCCTTCGCTGACGACGTGGCTCATCATGCCGGCCATGTCGGCGGCCACGGAGGCGGGAATGGCCTGGCGCGGCTTCGGCCCGTCGCGGTCCCAGCGCCAGACCGGATCTCCGGCGCCGGTGCGCACTTCCAGCACGGAATGCGGCGTCACCGCCTTGCCGCGGTTGGGGAAGGTCGCATACGCCACCGCGTGCTCGAGCACGGTGACTTCGTCCGAGCCGATCGGCAGCGACGGCGTGTCGGGCAGCGGCGCCTTGAGGCCGAAGCGGCGCGCGACCTCGACGATCTTGGCGCGGCCGATCTTGGCCGGGTTCGGCGCCTTCGGCTGCTCCTTCTGGCCGATCGCGATCGACAGCTTGACGGGTACAACGTTGATCGAGCGCGTGATCGCCTGCGTCAGCGTCACTGCGCCGGAATAGGAATGGCCATAGTTCTGCGGGCACCAATTACCGATGCAGACCGGGCCGTCGACCACGATCGAATTCGGCGTGAAGCCGTTGAGGAGCGCGGTTGTGTAGACGTAAGGCTTGAACGACGAGCCCGGCTGGCGATAGGCGTCGGTGGCGCGGTTGAACTGGCTGGCACCGTAGTCGCGGCCGCCGACCATGGCGCGGATGCCGCCGTCGAGATCGGAGACGACGGTCGCGGCCTGCGTCGCGTGATAGTCGCGGCCGAACTGGCGCAGCTGGTTCTCGACCGCGTCTTCCGCCGCCTTCTGCACATTGGTGTCGATCGCGAGCCGGACCACGAAGACGCGCTCGGTGTAGGATTTCGGGAAGGTGTCGACCAGCTTGCGCATCTCGTCGAAGGCGTAGTCGAGATAATAATTCGGCGACGCCTCGTAGCGGCGGTCGACCGCGAAGGCGGGATTACGGCGGGCGCCGAACACCTGGCCCTCGGTCATGAAGCCGGCGTCGACGAGGTTGTCGAGCACGACGTTGGCGCGGGCGCGGGCAGCGGGCAGGTTGATGTGGGGCGCGTATTTGGTCGGCGCCTTGAACAGGCCGGCGAGCATCGCGGCCTCGGCGAGCGTCACGTCGCGTGCCGACTTGTTGAAGTAGAAATGCGCGGCGCCGTCGACGCCGAAGGTGCCGCCGCCCATATAGGCGCGGTCGAGATACAGCTTGAGGATCTCGTTCTTGGTCAGGCGCCATTCCAGCCAGACCGCGAGGAAGGCTTCGTTGACCTTGCGCTCGATGGTGCGCTCGTTGCTCAGGAACAGGTTCTTGGCGAGCTGCTGGGTGATCGACGAGCCGCCCTGGCGGACGCCGCCGGCCTGGGCGTTGGTGACGAGCGCGCGTGCGGTGCCGGCGATGTCGATGCCGAAATGCTCGTAGAAGCGGCGGTCCTCGGTCGCGAGCGTCGCCTTGATCAGCACGTCCGGAAAATCTTCCAGCGGGATCGAGTCGTTGTGCTTGATGCCGCGGCTGCCGATCGGGTTGCCGTAGCGGTCGAGGAAGGTCACCGCGAGGTCGGACTTCTTCAGCCAGTCCTCGTCCGCGGTCTCGCGGAAGGCCGGGATGGCGAGGGTCAGCATCACCACCAGGCCGCCGAGGCCGAGGGTCGCAGCTTCCGACAGCGGCTCGATGAACACCCAGCGCTTCCACCGCCCGACATAGAAGCGGTCCATGAAGGTCGAGTAGCGCTCGTAGAGCTCGCGGATGCCCTTGGCCGAGGAGAACAGCGAGGAGTCGATGCGCGCATCGAGATCCAGGAAGAAATTCCGGATCCGGGCCTTCCAATGCGGTGGTATGATCTGGCGCACCTAGAACCCTTGCGGCTTGGTTCGAAAGCGTTCAAGCACCCCGCCGGGGCGGCATCGAGACGTCTTGCGGGAGTGTTGCGGCAAACCCAAGGCGCCCGGCCAGCGACGGTGGGGACTTGCTGTTCCTTCTAGCCGAGCAGGGCCTATAAACCAATGGTCACGCTTGCGATTTTGAACAACAGGCCTAATTGACCCCGGTTCATTACGGGCCTCACGCGGGCGTCGCTTGCGGCCCCACGGCCGCACGCCCTAGATGGCACCAACCGTAGCTCTTTCGAACTTTTGTTGAGGCGCATGACCGCAGCTCCCAAACGACCTTCAGGCCAGGAAGGATTCTTCTGGAAAACCAAGACGTTGGAAGAGATGTCGGGGCCCGAATGGGAGAGCCTGTGCGACGGCTGCGGCCGCTGCTGCCTGAACAAGCTCGAGGAAGAGGGCACCGGCGACATCTATTTCACCCATGTCGGCTGCAAGCTGCTCGATGGAGTGACCTGCGGCTGCAAGGACTATGCGAATCGTTCCGACAAGGTTCCGGACTGCGTCCGCCTGACCCCGGCCAATGTCCGCACCCTGAACTGGCTGCCGCCGAGCTGCGGCTACAAGCTCGTGGCGGAAGGGCGCGACCTCTATTGGTGGCATCCGCTGGTGTCAGGCGATCCCAATACCGTGCATGAGGCCGGCGTCTCCGTACGCGGTCGGGTCGAAGGCAGCGAGGTGGAGATCCCGGACGATGAGCTCGAGAACCACATCGTGCAATGGCCGGCGCAGCTGCCGAAACGGGCCCGCCTGAAGCGACGTCCGAAGGACTGATCCGTCGCACCAGATAGATCACGTCTTCGGGATGGCCGTGGGGTGGGATGCTCCCATGCACCGCGGTGCCTGCCTGAGAAGAACTTTGCTGTCTACATTGGCTGCATAGAACGAATCCTTCGCGGCGTTGGGCCGCCTCATGGCTTCCGATCGAGATGAACAAGTTCGAGCGGCAGAGCAGTTCTGCCGACACCCAAACATTGCCCGACGATATCGCCGAGGAATTGTCCCGCCTTTCGAGCGAGGTCTTGAGCGTCGACGACGCTCCCTCGCTCGCGCCGCCGGCACCGCTGTCGCAGGACGAGGTCCGCACCATCGTCATCAGCCTGATGCTGACGATGTTTCTGGCAGCCCTCGACCAGACCATCGTCGCAACCGCGCTGCCGACCATTGGGCGCCAGTTCCACGACGTCTCCAATCTCTCCTGGGTCATCACCGCCTATCTGCTCGCCTCGACCGCAGTCGCGCCGGTATTCGGCACGCTCAGCGACATCTACGGACGCCGCGTGATGATCATCATCTCGCTCAGCCTGTTCGTCGCGGGCTCGGTGCTGTGTGCGATCGCGCCGAACCTGCCGATGCTGATTCTTGCACGCGGTCTCCAGGGGCTCGGTGGCGGCGGCATCATGCCTGTCGTGCAGACCGTGATCTCCGACGTCGTGAGCCCACGCGAGCGCGGCCAATATCAAGCCTATTTCTCCAGCGTCTGGATGGTCGGCGGCATTCTCGGCCCGGTCATCGGCGGCGTGTTCGCCGAGCATCTGCACTGGTCGATGATCTTCTGGATCAATGTGCCGCTCGCGGCCGCGGCGATCGCGCTGCTGCTGCCCAGGATGAAGAAGATTCCGGTGTTCCACCGCAAGCGCAAGGTCGACTGGCTCGGCGGCGTGCTGCTGATGGCCTCCGCCGTGGTCTTCATGCTGGTGCTGACCTGGGGCGGCACGCGCTTCCCGTGGCTCTCGCCAACCGTGCTTGCGATGGTGGGCGGCGCCGTCGCGCTCGCGGTCACCTTCGTGTGGCACGCACGCCGCGCGGACGAGCCGTTCCTGCCGCTGCCGCTGCTCGGAGGATCGGTTGTGCCGTTCGGGCTGACGGCCGGCGGTTGCGCGCTCGGTGCGATCACGGGCCTCACAGTGCAGCTGCCGCTCTATTACGAGGCGGTCTATCACCTCAGCGCCAGCGAAGCGGGCCTCGCGCTGATTCCGCTCGCGGCGGTCTCGACCTGCGGCGCGGCCATCGCCGGTCGCACCATGGCGCGGGCCAAGCACTACAAGCGGGTCGCCATCGTCGGAACGTCCTGGGCTGCGCTGTGCGGCCTCGGCCTCACGTTGACGACGTTGCCGCTCTGGGCACTGCTGACGCTGATGGCTGCGTTTGCGCTTGGCCTCGGCACCACCTTTCCGGTCTGCGTGGTCTCGGTGCAGAATTCGGTCGCCCGCCCGCAGATCGGCACCATCACGGGCGCGTTGAACTTCTTCCGCTCGCTGATGTCCTCGTTCACGGTCGCGGCGTTCGCGGCCATCCTGCTCATCGCGCTCGGTGCCGACGTTCCGCTCGCCGGCGAACATCACGGCGCTGTCAATGCGATTCGCGCCGACGACATGCGGCATGCGTTCCGCTACGTCTTCGGCGCCGCGACAGCGCTGATGGCCGGCGCCGCGCTCTGCCTGATCATGATGGAGGAGCGGCCGCTGGCCGGTCCGTCCGTCACGCAGCAGGTGGAGATGGCGGAGTAGGGGTTAGCCACCGCGATCGGGATCGTCGTCGCCATTGCCCGCGCCCGTCTTCCGCGCTTTCGCTGCGAGCTGCTGCTTGAGCCGTGCGAGCGCTTCGGCAGACCAATCGCCGACAGCTGTGACCGCGACCCAGCCATCGACGTAGTGTTCGGGTGCGTAGACATGGCCGAAACCCATCGGCGTGTTGGTTGCGACCGCCATGTCGAGGGCGAGCTGCAGCATCGTCACGATAGGATACCATCGCAGCTCCGGTGATACGTCAGGCCCGCGCGGCGCATTCATCCAGGCCGGCGCCTGATAGGCGTCGCGGTAGGCGAAGAATGTGATCGCGTCACTGGCGTATTGCAAATAGACCACGCGCATCGGGCCCCAGGGCGTATCCGGCGCCACCGTCGGCCCGTTCTGGTTCATGAAGCGCACGAAGCGGCCGTCGCGGAATTCCGGCAGCCAGGCCGGTGATCCTGGATTGCGGTTATCGGTAATCGAGCGCCAGATGCGGCTCTCGAATGGCGCTCCGCTCCATAGCGCGCCGGCGATGGGGTCGCCGATTGTCTCGAACAATTCTGCGGATTTTTCCGAGTTCATGGCACCGAGGCTGAGCCCGTGCAGATACAGCTTTGGCCGCTTGTCCTTGGGCAAGCTCGTCCAGTAGCCGTAGATTTCGGTGAACAGCGCACGCGAGGCCTCCACTCCGTATTCGGGCTGAAACAGCAGCGACAGCGGGCTATTGAGATAGGAATATTGCATCGCGACGCTCGCGACATCGCCATAATGGAGATATTCCACCGTATCCATCGCGGATGGATCGACCCAGCCGGTCCCGGTCGGTGTGACGACGATCAGGACCTTGCGTTCAAAGCCGTACTGGCGCTTGAGCTCGTCGAGCGCAAGCCTGGCGCGCGCCTGCGCCGTGTCGCGGCTGCCGAGGCCCACATAGACGCGCACGGGATTCTGCGCGGGCTGTCCCGTAACGGCCCTGATCTCCGTCGCGGTCGGGCCTGAGGCAATGAACCGGCGCCCCATGCGCCCGAGTTCCTGCCACTTCACCAGCGAGGCAGAACTTCCGGTTCGATCGTGGGCGGCCGGTTGCGGCCGCTCTGGCTCTTGCAGGGCGTTGAGTTCGCGGAAGGAGGAGTCGAGCGCGTTGAACGCGGTCCGGACCAGGACGTTGCTGGCGATCGACCAGAACAGCAGGCCTGCGATCAGCACGCCGAGCACGTTGGCGAGCTTCCGCGGAATGGCGTGCTTTATGCGCACGGCGAGGAAGCGGGCGACAAACACGAACAGCCGCCCCAGCACCAGCAGCACGGCGAACGTGATCAGGGCGATGACGCAGACCTTGAGCGGATGCGCGGTCTCGACCGGCGTCATCTTCATCACTGTGCGGATCGAATTCTGCCATTCGGCGGTTCGCCGCAGGAAGATAACGACGACCAGCAGGCAACCGGCCGTGACCAGCGCATTCGCAATCGACCTCGCCCGCGGCGAAGGTTCGGGCAATTCGAGATAGTGCCATAGCCGGCGCCACAGCACGCCGGCGAAATAGCCGATCGCAAAACAGCCGCCGGCAAGCGCGCCTTGCGTGAGATAGCTCCGCGGAATCAGCGTCGGCGTCAGTGCGGCCGCAAAGAACAGAGCGCCCAGCATGAGGCCGACACCGGACAGCGAGAGCAATTGTCGTCGAACGAGCCAAGCCAGATTCGTCAAGGCATCCTCCGGGCGAGTCTATCTCTTGTTCTGGTCTGAAAGGCTGCTCTGTCGCGGCAGCCGGATCGTGAATTCCGTGAACTTGCCCGGCTCCGTCGCGACGTCGATGGTGCCGCCGTGCTGCTTCACGACGATGTCGTGGCTCATCGACAATCCGAGGCCGGTGCCTTCACCGGCCGGCTTGGTGGTGAAGAATGGATCGAACATTTTTTCCTTCACCTCGTGCGGAATGCCGGTGCCATTGTCGCGGATGCGGATCTCGATGCTGTCGCCGCGGTCGCGTGTCGCGGCGATCACCACCGGCTCGTAATCGGCGGCGCCGTCATCCGACTTGCGCTTGGCCACCGCGTGGAAGCCGTTCGAGATCAGGTTCAGCAGCACCCGGGTGATCTCCTGCGGAAACACTTCCGCTTGCCCGGCCGCTGGATCGAGCTCGCGCTTCAGCGTCACGTCGAACTGCGGCTTCTCGGGGCGTGCGCCGTGATACGCCAGGTTGAGGCTCTCCTCGACCAGCGCGTTGATGTCGCTCAGTCGATGCTCGCCGCCGCCCTCGCGGGAATGCAGCAGCATGTTCTTGACGATGGAGTCGGCGCGCTTGCCATGCTGCACGATTTTCGCGAGATTGTCCTTCAACAGTCCGGTCAGCTCGTCGACCTCGCTGCGGACATTGTCAGCGAACGGGACAGGCGCGAGCGCATCGTTCAGCTCGTCCGTCAGCTCGGCGGAGAGCGATGCAAAATTGTTGACGAAGTTGAGCGGGTTCTTGATCTCGTGCGCAATGCCGGCGGTGAGCTGGCCGAGCGACGCCAGCTTCTCGGTCTGGACCAGCCGGTCCTGGGCTGCGCGCAAATCGTCGAGCGATTTGGCCAATTCCCTGGTGCGATCCTGCACCTCGTTGAACAGGCGCGTGTTCTCGATGGCGATCACGGCCTGGTCGGCAAAGGTCTTGAGCAGCGCGATCGCCTTGTCCGGGAAGGGACCGGCCTCCGGCCGCGTCACGCCGATCGTGCCGATCGCGACGCCGTCGCGCAGCATTGGGATCACGAGGATGCTGCGATAACCTCGCGTCCGCGCCAGCTCTCTCATGGCGTCCGTAAGGTCGGGCTCGTTCTGCATGTCGCTGCGGAATGCGAACTCTCCGCTTCTTGCCACCCGGCTGTGAATGCCGGATGCCGACAGCGGCGTCGGGAACGAGCTGAGCAGCTCTTCGTTGCCGGCTTCGTTGTCGGTGCTGAAGGCGGCCAGGTGCAGCAGGCCGTCGATGACGCGCGTGACGGTAGAGGAATGTCCGCCGACCAGGGACTTGGCGCTGTCGGAGATCGCCTGAAACACCGGCGTCACATCCGCGGGAGAGGCCGCGATCACCTTGAGGATGTCGGCGGTCGCGGTCTGCCGTTCCAGCGCTTCCCTCGTGGTGTTGAACAGGCTGACATTCTTGATCGCGATCACCGCCTGGTCGGCGAAGATCTGCAACAGCCGCACATGATGCTCGCCGAACGCGCCGGTCGCGCGCCGCGTGGCGATGATGACGCCGATGGCCTCACCGTCGCTCATCAAGGGAGCGAACAGCATGCTGCGGTAGCCACGGGCGCGTGCGATGTCGCGGGCTGCCGGTTCGACCTCGGTGTCGGGCAATTGCGCCGCCACACCACCGGCCACCAGCCGGTAGGGCGGGAACTGCGCGAATGGCACCGGGAACGAGGACTGCAGCACGCGATCGCCGGCCGGATCGGTCGGCGTGAACGCCGCAAGATGCGCGGCGCCGTCGATGTAGCGCAGGACTGCCGTGGAGAAGCCGCCGATCAGCCGGTTGGCGTTGGCGGCGATGGCGTCGAACACCGGCTGTACGTCAGACGGCGAGGCGGCCATCACTTTCAGAATGTCGGCGGTGGCGGTCTGGCGCTCCAGCGTCTCGCGCGTCTCGTTGAACAGCCGCGCGTTCTCGATCGCAATCACCGCCTGGTCGGCAAAGGTCTGGAGCAGCTGCACGAGGTCGGCTGCGAACGCGCCGGGCTCGGCACGAGTTACGCTGATCACGCCGACTGGCGTCCCCCGATTCATCAGCGGCATGAACAGCACGCTGCGAAAGCCGCGCAGCCGCGCAAGGTTCCGGTTCAGCTCCGGGACCTCCGCGGCTTCGCTATCGGGAAACTGGATCGTCTCGCCGCCGCGCACCAGCGCGAAGGTCGGAAAGTCGGCAATCTTGCGCGGGAACGACGCCTTCAGCCCTTCGTCCGCCTCGGTGCTCGTTGGTGTGAACGCCACGAGGTGGAGCTCGTCATCGATGAACTGAAGCACGGTGGCGGAGAAGCCGCCGAGCAAACGCCGGGAGCTGGACGCGATCGCCTCGAAGACCGGCCGGGCATCGGACGGAGAGGCCGCGATGGTGCGCAGAATCCCGGCGCTGGCGCTTTGATGATCGCGCGCAATCGCGAGCTCACTGCGAAGCTGCGCGTTCTCGGCTGTGGCCGCCTGTAACAGGCGCTCAAGTTCCGCGATGTCGTTGGAAGGGGCGGTCATTCGCAATCCGGCTTGATGCCGCGACAAGCGCGGCACCAGGGCGGATTATCACATCTCCTGCGGCCGGAGCCAGCGTCCGCGATAGCGAGTTTGCTGCCAGAATCCGGTCCGCTTCACGTGCCCGGCCGCGACACCTCGGTCTCCTTGCTGGTGATGAACTCCAGCAGCACGGGAATGCCTTCCTGCGTCTTCTGGATGCCGCGCCTGATCGCGGGGATGATGTCCTCAGGTCTCGTCACCCGCTCGCCATAGCCGCCGAAGGCGCGCGCCATCGCGGCGTAGTCGCCGGAAATGTCGGTCGACCGGTATTTTTCGGTCGAAACCGGCATCACCTTCAATTCGATCGCCATCGAGAAATTGTTCAGCAGGATCGACATGATCGGAATGCGCTCGCGCACCGCGGTCTCGAAATCCGTGCCGGTGAAGCCGATCGCGGCATCGCCCCAGACATTGATGCAGAGCTTGTCGGGTTTTGCGAGTTTCGCGCCCATGGCTAGCCCAAGGCCGTAGCCGAGCTGCGTCGTCTTGCCCCAGCCGAGATAGGTGAGCGGCTCGATCGACTTCCAGAACGGCGAGAGCTGGTCGCGCGGGCTGCCGGCATCGTGGGTGATGATGGTATTGCCGATGTCGACGGTGTGTTGCAGGTCCCACAGCACGCGATAGGGGCTTAAGGGCGCATCATTGCTGGTGAGCTTCGGCATCCATTTCGCCAGCCACTCCTTGTGCGAGGCCGCGATCTCGGCCGCGACCGCCGATGCGTCCCGATCCGCGCTGACGGTCTTGCCGATCTCCTCCAGCAGCGCGTCGAGCACGAGCCCGGCATCGCCGACCAGGCCGATCCTGGCTTCCACGTCCTTGTTGAGATGGTTCGGATCGAGCGTGGAGTGGATGATGGTTTTGTCTTTCGGCATCGCGACGCCGAAGCTTGTTTCAGTGAAGGAGCAGCCGATGCCGAAAATGACGTCGGCCTCGGCCAGGAACTTCGGCACCGCGCGCGGCACCGCAAGGCCGCCGGAGCCGAGCGAGAGCGGATGCGTTTCCGGAAAGGACGATTTGCCCCCAAGGCTGGTCGTCACGGGAATGGCGAGCCGTTCGGCCAGCCGTTTCAATTGCGGCCATGCCTGCGCGTAATGCACGCCCTGGCCGGCATAGATCACCGGGCGCTTGGCGTTGACGAGCAGGTGGGCCGCCTCCTTCACATGAATAGGATCCGCCCCATAGCGGGTGCGCAGCACCGGCGTATAGTTCAGCGGCTCCGGCACGTCCTCGTTCCACATATCGGCGGGGATCTCGACGATGACAGGCCCGCCGCGGCCGTTCTTCAGCTTGGTGAAGGCGCGACGAAAGATGTTGGCGACTTCCGCGGCCAGGATGATTGGCTCCGACGATTTCGAAAACGCCTTCATCGCTTCGCTCGAATTGAAGTTCGGCTCGATATGCGCGAGCCTGCGCTGATAGCCCATCGGCAGTACCAGCACGGGAACGGATTCGCCGTAGCATTGCGCGACGCCGCCCATCGCGTTCTCCGCGCCGGGGCCGTGCTGCATGCAGAACGCGCCGATCGAGCGTCCCGATGTCACCCGCGAGATCGCATCCGCCATGTGGATGCCGACGCGCTCCTGCCGCACCATCACGGGCCGGATATCGGCCTTGGCCGCATGCTCGATCAGATGATTGACCGGATAACCGCAGAGGATCTCGATCCCCTCGCGCTTCATGATTTCCGCAATCGCGGTGCCGAGCTTCATGGCGTTTCTCTCCCTGGGCAGGCCGGTTGGTCCGGCCGATTAGGGAAGAGAGGATCAGGAATCGGGGAAAGGGTAAAGCGCGGGCGATGAGAGTCGCGGTAGGTCAGCTATGCAGCAGGTTGCCGTAGCCCGGATGGAGCATAGCGCAATCCGGGGCCGTTCCACCGGATATACCAGTGACGAATTTCGCTGCGCTCCATCCGCTACGACCGCTACTTGCAGCTTTGGCAGATCCTCAGCTTGCGTTTCAACGCCTCGTCTTCTTGATCGATCAATTGCTCAGCGGCGCCTTTAGCACCCGGATCGGCCCTGGAGCCCTTCGCCGTGCGTGACCTCACAGGCGGCACCACTTGGCTCGAGGTGTCATTGCCCTCGCCGGGGCCTAAGCTGAAGCCATCGTAGTCGGCGGCCGGGTTCGGCGCCGATGGAAGCCCGCCGATCACCGGCGGCGAAGCTTCTCTGATGGATGCTGCCGGCGGAGGTCTGGAATTTTTGGCGCCCGCATGCGGCGGCGATGCATTGGGCGGAGAAAGCGAAACCGGCGGGGCGGCCGAAGTCTGTCCTCTTGCGCTGTCCTGCGACCAGACGCCGACAACGATGAGGCTGAAAGCCAGGAGCATCACGCTTCTCATCCGCGTCCTTCAAGCAGCTGTGGTTGGTGGATTGACAGTGTGAAGCGTATCAGGACCCACATGGTCGTCAAAGCGCCGCAGCCTGGATTTCGCAGCCGGGAGTATAGTTCACAAAGCGTGACCGGCCCGCCGCACCAAGCCAGGCGCGGTGAAGTCAAAGAGGAATTTAACGCTTGCGCCCTAACTTGCGCTCGCCATGAGTGACCAGGTCGTCCACAGCGAGGTTCAACCGTTTTCGGCGCGTGCTGCGCTTCCCTGGCTGGTGAGCCTTGGGGTATATGCCCTGTTGCTGATTCTTGGACCGCGGCTGCTCAATGATCCCGACAGCTATTCGCACATCGAAGTCGGGCGCTGGATCATCGCGCACGGCATGCTGCCGGCGACTGACCCATTTTCCTTTTCGAGGCACGGCGCGCCCTGGATCACCTTCGAATGGCTCTCGGAGATCATCTACGCCGGTGCCTACGCGCTTGCCGGCTGGCAAGGCGTCCTCGTCGTCGCTGCCGCGGCGATAGCGCTCGCCTTTGGTTTGTTCACGTTCTTCCTGCTGCGCGAGCTTTCGCCGACCCAGACGCTGCTCATGGTGATCGCGGCCGTCATCCTGTTGGCGCCGCATATGCTGGCGCGGCCACACGTGCTGGTGCTGCCGCTGATGGTGACATGGGCGGCTGCCCTGGTACGCTGCATGGATCGTGGAGGACCTCCGCCGTACTGGGCCCTTCCGCTGCTGGTCGTGTGGGCCAATCTCCACGGCAGTGTGGTGCTGGCGCTTGGACTGATCGGCCCTGCGGGCTTTGAGGCGCTGCTGCGCGAGAAGCGTAGCGAATGGCTACGCGTGTTCCTGCGGTGGCTGCCGTTCACCGCGCTCGCGGTCGCGGCGTCCTGCCTGACGCCCTACGGGCCGGAACCGCTGCTGATGCCGCTGACGACGCTCGGCCTCGGCCCCGCGCTCGGTTGGATCGCGGAATGGCGGCCGCAGGATTTCAGCCACATAGGCTTCTTCGAATTGCTGCTGCTGGCCGGCATCTTCGCGCTCTCGCGTGGCGTGACGCTGCCGGTCGTGCGTGCGTTGGTCGTGATCGGCTTGCTGCATTTCGCGCTGGCCCAGATCCGCAATGCGGATCTGCTGGCCATGCTGGCGCCGCTCTATCTGGCGGCTCCGCTGGGGCGGACGTTCGGCGGACCGGTGGGAGAAGATGCTCCCGGCTCGTCACGCGGCCTGAACCTGGCCACGCTGGGTGTGTTGATCGTGGTGAGCGGGGCGACGCTGGCGCGTGACATACGACCGGCTCCGGCCATTACCCCTCAGGCTGCCAACGCTGAAGCCAACCTCGCCACGGCGGGGCACGTGCTCAACGATTATTCCTTTGGCGGCTATTTGATCTTTGCCGGCATTCCCACCTTTGTCGACGGTCGCGGTGAACTGTACGGGGGAGCGTTCATCAACCGCTACAATCGTGCCCTGGCGCTGGTCGATCTCGGCGACTTTCTCAAGTTGCTCGACGAATACAACATCGGCGCAACGCTGCTCGCGCCGGGAACGCCGGCGATAGCGATGCTGGACCGGCTGCCCCAATGGCAGCGCGTCTACAGCGACGACGTGGCGGTCGTGCACAAGCGGCGAGATATGCCGCAAAAATAGATCAAGCGGTCCCGAAGGCGGCGTATTGGCCGCCGAGCGGCACGCCGCTCAGGGTCGCTTCGAGGCGCCGTGCCGGCTTGGTGTCCCAGGGCAGCAGCAGGAAATGGCGCGCACCGATCTCGCGCAAGCCGCCGGCAGCCATCAATTTTCGGGTTGTGCCGGCCCCGAGCAGGACGGCGTCCCGGTCGAACTCACAACGCGCGACGGCAAGGCGGGTCAGCGGGTTGTATGGATTGTGCTCGATGACGCAGACGAGTCCCCCGGGTCGCGTCACGCGCCGCATCTCGGCGATGAATTGCGCCCATTCGGCCGGCACGACGTGGTGCATCACGCAGACGGCGGTGACCAGATCGAAGCTGGCATCGTCGAAAGGAAAGGTGCGGCCGTCAAACTCACGGTAGTCGACCTTGCCGTTGTCAGCGCGTGCCTGCGCCAGGCTGGCCGAAGAAACGTCGATCCCGCTCAAGCGGCCGACCATGCCGTGCAGCAGGGGATGAAGGCTGCCCACGCCGCAGCCGACGTCCAGCATGTCGGGCCCCTCCTTGTCGAGCCGCTGCGCGATCAGATTGCCCAGGAGATCGGCCTTGGCGCGCATGAAGAAGTGATGCGGCAAGCCGGAGAAGTCGATCGAGGATTGGACCACGTCACGGTAGTTGTCGTGATAACCGTCAAAGAGTTCGGTCATGCGCCGGCTCACTCGTTGACGGCGTGGATCGCGGGTGCGGCCGCCGTCTCGTTGCGGTCGAAGCCAGCGCGTGTCTGCACCACATAGAGCGGGCGACGTTTCACCTCGGCATGGATGCGGCCGACGTAAAGCCCCACGATACCCGTCATCAGCATGTTCATTCCACACAACAGGGACACGACGACCATCGTCGAGGACCAGCCGGTGACGAGGTGACGGTCGTTGCTGAGCCACAACAGGATCACCCAGCCGCCGTAGAGCAGTGCCAGACCCGAGACCGTCAATCCGCACCAGATTGCCAGGCGCAAGGGCAGATCGGAAAAGCCGAGCGCGGCGTTCATCGCGAGCCGCACCATCTTGAACAGCGGATATTTGGTCTCGCCCGCTGCACGTTCGAGGCGGTGGAAGGCGACCTCGGCCTGCCGGAAGCCGAGCCAGGCGATCATGCCGCGCACGAAGCGGTCTTGCTCCGGCATCTGCCGAAGCGCGTCGAGCACCTTGCGATCGATCAGGCGGAAGTCGCCGACATCGGCGGGGATGCCGACCGAGGACATCCTGCCGAGAAGCCGATAGAACAGATGCGCGGTCGCGCGTTTGAATCGGCTTTCGCCGTCGCGCGACAGGCGGCGGGCGTGGACGATGTCGTTGCCTTCCTGCCATTTTGCGATCAATTGCTCGATCACTTCAGGCGGATCCTGCAAATCGGCATCCATGACGATGATTGCTTCACCTTGCGCGGCGTCCATGCCGGCGGTGATGGCGATCTGATGCCCGAAATTTCGCGACAGGCCGATATAGCGAAAGCGCGGGTCGCGCGTGGCGAGCGCCTGTAGCACGATCGAGCTGGAATCGCTGCTGCCGTCGTCGACGAAGATCGCTTCAGCCGGCCCATCGAGCCGCGACAGGACCAGGTCGAGCCTGCGCAGCAGCACCGGCAACACGGATTCCTCGTTGAACACGGGGATGACGAGGCTGTAGCGGATCGACTGGAAATTGGCCGCCATGCGAGAGAGTCCAACTCGTTGCAGGAGCGGAAGTCTATGCCGGCGGTGGTTAAGGTCGCCTTGCCACAACCATTAAGGATGTGGCGCGCCGGGGCGGCTTCCATTGAATCGGCGCGGATGGTGATGCCCGATTAACCACGCCGAGCAGCCGCGGCTTTGGCCCAGGACTTGCGGTCTAGGACTTGCGGCGGATCTTGTAGAGAACAAATCGCTTCGAGGTATCCAGCGCTTCCAGCAGATCCGGCAACGGGTTCGCGACCCGCGGCCCCAGGACGTAGAGATAGTCGAAGTCCTGGGGCCAGGTGCTGACGAACGGCGGAACGCCATCCGGCGGCCGGCTTGCCGCAATCGCGGTCAGCACGCCCAGCGGCATCGGCCCGCCGTAGGGAATGGCAAGGCGGCGCACGTCCTCGCGTGGCCGCACGGGCTGCTTGCCCGCTTCCGTAAATAGATTGGGCACGAACGCGTTGGCATAGTGCACGGCGAGCGTAGGCGCATAATACATCGGATATGAGGTGAGGTCGGCGAAGGGCGGGTCTCCATTGTCGTCCGTGCTGGCGACCAGGATGCGCGAGCCGCGATCGATCTTGTGGAACGACTCGACGATGGCCGCATAGTCGGTGCGGTAAGGCAACCACACCGCGAGCACGACGGCGAGATTGACCAGGATGATGCCACTGATCGCGGCGAGCGCTGCCATTCTCCATGTCCGGCTGGGCAGCGTAATAGAGCAGAAGGCCGGCAGGATCAGAGCCGCAGCGGGAATCACGCGAAGGTCGACGAACGAAGTTCCGAACAGCTTCGAGGGAATGACGACGTAGAGCAGCGCGAAGCCGGTCGCGAGCCAGATCCCGGCTGCTTCGAGCTTGAGGACGCCGCGTCTTGCGGCGAAAAACAGCGAGATCATCAGCGCAAGCCCGGTCGCAGCCGCGATCGTCAAATTGTAACCGTTCATGATGCGCAACGGCCAGATCGGCTTGAATCCGAAGAACGAGTTCGTTCCTTCGCTTCCGATCGATCCCGCGGTCATGCGCATGATCCCAAACAGGGCAAGCGCCGGTACGGCCAGCGCGGCGAGCCGCGCGGCGGCGACACCGTACGATATTCGCCCATGGCGGATGCGCGAGAGCTCGTAAAGGCCGAGCGTCGCGCCGTAGATGCCGAGGGAGAAGAAATGCGCCGCAAATAGCGCAGCGACGAAGACCATGTTGACGACGAAACGCAATGGCCATGGGCGTTCCGCGAGCATCAGATAGACGGCGATGCCGCAGAGAGCGAGGCCCAGTCCGAACTCGAAATTCACGAAGCCCCAGCTGAACGGTAGGCAGTAAAGGAACGCGAGCGCCGCAAAGCCGGCGAGATGGACCCGTCCCTTCCGCGCCCATTCGAGCAAGAGCGCGCCCCCAACGATCAGCAATTGACTCAGGAGCAGAAACAGCCGCGTGGCGTTCTCGACGCTGATCAGCCGCGCCATCTGCGGGACCAGCAGATCCATGCCAAGGTTGGGATAGAATGCCCAAGCCACTTCGTAATGCGGATTGGCGTTGGGGGTGCCGTTCTGGCTCAGAATATACATCCGGGCGAGGTGATTGGGATAGTCGACCATCGCGGGGATAGGGGTCAGCAGCACCGGAAGAAACGACACAGCCGCCAGGACAGCAAGAACGGTGATCGCCACCGATCGGTCCGAGCCAAGACCAGCCCGGATTGTCGAGGTCGGCTTGTCAGAAGAAATCATGTCATCGGGCCGCTGCAGTTTGAGCTTACGCTCTACGATGGCGCAACCGCCCGACACAACGCCATATTGCGAATTCGCGAAAATCAAGCTGGGTCGTCGCCGCATCGGAAGGAGGAGCCCGTCATCCGACGCGCTGCACGCGGACTTGTGCTGATGAGATTGCGGCGCGCCGGCAATGCCGGCTACTTGACCGCCGCGCCGACCGAGTTGAATTTGCCGCTCAGGAGTGCGCTGCCGGTGTTGTTCACGGCCGCGATGATCGCAAACGCGATGCCGGTGGCGATCAGACAATACTCGATGGCAGTGGCACCATTTTCATCGGCAAGAAATGACTTGAGCAAAGTCATCGTCAACTCCTGTTCATCCGTCCAACCTAGGCTGGTGCCGTTTTCGGAATGGTAAATTGATTCAGCAATTTTTCGCGGACGCGTCAAAACCCAGGTGGATGGTCCTCACCTACCGTTTGGTATGGTGTCACCGATTGACTTAAGGTTTCGTCACCCAATTCGGACGCATTTGGCGATATCGTCATCCCGTCTCAGGACGAGATCTGGCGTTCCGGCGCGGCCTTGCCGGGGCGTTTCAGCACCGTTGCCAGGCGTCCGACCAGATAGCTCACCGCGCATGGCTGCGCCCGCGCGGAGCTGCCGGCGAGGCTTTCTTCCTCGGCCGCGTCGTTGACGATGCCGATGTAGTTCTTTCTGGCGTCCTGCTGCTGCACGAGCCTGCAAATCCCGGGTTCAATCGAGGCGCAACAATGCTGCGCGGAGCGGGAAGCGTCGGTTAATTTTGCCTTCCGTAGGATTACGTGTCGTCCCCGCGACCGCGGGCAGACGCTGAAAGCGCGGGCTTGGCTTAACGGATTGTTGAGCCTGTTCTTGAGCGGGGCGCCGGCTCAGTCGCGCCGACCGTCCACATTCAACGCCCGTAACACCGCGATGCGGGCAAACATCATCCAGCCGCCGCCGGTCTCGGCCGCGTTGATCAGGGTTTCGATCGCGGTCTGCCAGTGGCTCGCATGCTGCGTGTCCTCGGGCAGTCGCATGATGTGATCGGCAGCTTCTTGCAGCGTCCGCAGCTTGCGCCCGCCACGTAACGAAATGGGATCGTCGAATGCGGTCGACCAGGGCATGTCAGGTCGGCCGATCGACGAGGGGAGGCATCACGGCGTCGTCGCTGTGCGATGCTGCTAGCCGGCCTTCTTCGCCCGAGCCGGCGCGCGCACCGGCTTGTCGGCTTTTTTGGGAGCGGCTTTCGCAGCAGCGTCCTTGCCGCCCTTGCCGGCGATTGGCAGCAGCATCTCGCGCTGGCCTTCGACGCGCTTTTTCGGCTTCTTGCCCTTGAGGGCGTCCTTGGTCACATCCTTGGCCACTTTCGCCGCGGGGCCTGCGTCCTTCTCGTTCGCGATGCTCTTCTTCAGCGCGTCCATGAGGTTGATGACGTTGCCACCGGTCTTGGGCGCGGTCTTTGCTGCGATGGGCGCGCCGCTGCGCTTCTTGTTGATGAGGTCGATCAGCGCGGTCTCGTAGTGGTCCTCGAACAGCTCGGGCTCGAACGCGCCGGACTTCTTCTCGACGATGTGCTTTGCAAGGTCGAGCATGTCTTTGGTCAGCTTAACGTCCTGGATGTCGTCGAAATAGTCGTTCTCGCCGCGCACCTCGTAGGGGTAGCGCAGCAGCGTCCCCATCAGGCCGCTCCCGAGCGGCTCCAGCGCGATGATGTGCTCGCGGTTGGTCAGCACCACGCGGCCGATCGCGACCTTGTCCATGCTCCGGATCGTCTCGCGGATCACCGCAAAGGCGTCGTGACCGACCTTGCCATCGGGCACGAGATAATAGGGACGGATCAGATAGCGGCTGTCGATGTCGGTCTTCGGTACGAACTCGTCGATCTCGATCGTGTGGGTGGAGTCCAGCGCGATGTCGTCGAGCTCGTCCTTGGTGACCTCGATATAGGTGTCGGTGTCGACCTTGTAGCCCTTGACGATGTCCTCCGAAGTCACCTCGTCACCGGTCTCGGCGTCGACCTTGAGGTACTTGATCCGGTGGCCGGTCTTGCGGTTGATCTGGTTGAACGAGACCTTCTCGGTATCCGAAGTGGCCGGATAGAGAGCGACCGGGCAGGTCACGAGCGACAAACGCAGAAAACCCTTCCAATTGGCGCGGGGGGCCATGGGATACTCCAAACGCAACGGGGACAGAAGACGAAGATACCATCGGGGAACACCGAATCATAGCAAGGCGGATCGCTGAATCTTGCATCTGCGTTAACCGGCCGCCCGGCGCGCGGTTGCAGCCTGATCCGGCTGCAAAGGCCGGAACATCATATCCGATCATGCGTTGCCACGGGACATTCCGCCGCGAGGAGTCGCAGCCATCCGACGCGACGGCCAGAAATTGAGGTCACCATGGCAACCACGCGAGACCAACGTCAGATCGTGGAAACTCCGACCGAGGCGCGCCAGGGCGAGCCCGGGCCGTCGGTGGCGGCGCTGCTCGCCATATCCACCGGGCTCGCGATCCTGATCCTCGCGGTCATCTGGTTCGTTTTCTTCCGGACCTGATCGGCAGATCGACCGGACGGTTCGCACCTTCCGACTCGCCGCGTAACGCGGCACATTGCGCCCGCCAGGCCGCCGGTTCGTCCGGTGGCCTGGCGGGCGCAGTGCGTTGATCGCGAACAGGTCGGATATGACCAAAAAGTAACGCGGCCGGTTCCCCGTGTTCATATTCAGTTCACGCCGGAATTGCTCATCTGTGCGGGTGTTCATGCGGCCTAATTCTGGAGAGAAGCGTGCGCCTGCTCGTCGTTGAGGACGACCCCGATCTCAATCGTCAGCTTACCAAGGCGCTGACCGACGCCGGCTATGTCGTCGATCGCGCCTTCGACGGGGAGGAGGGGCATTATCTCGGTGACAACGAGCCCTACGACGCCGTGGTGCTCGACATCGGCCTGCCGAAGAAGGACGGCATCTCGGTGCTGGAAGCCTGGCGGCGCAACGGCCGTACCATGCCGGTCCTGATCCTCACCGCGCGTGACCGCTGGAGCGACAAGGTCCAGGGCTTCGATGCCGGTGCCGACGACTATGTCGCAAAGCCGTTCCACCTGGAGGAGGTGCTGGCGCGCATCCGCGCGCTGCTGCGCCGCTCCACCGGCCACGCCCAGAGCGAGCTGAGCTGCGGCCCCGTCACGCTCGACACCAGGACCGGACGGGTCAGCGTGTCGGGTAATCCCATCAAGATGACGTCGCACGAATATCGGCTTCTGGCCTACCTGATGCATCATTCGGGGCGCGTCGTGTCCCGCACCGAGCTGGTCGAGCATCTCTACGACCAGGACTTCGACCGCGACTCCAACACCATCGAGGTCTTCGTCGGCCGCATCCGCAAGAAGCTCGACGTCGACATCATCCAGACTGTCCGTGGCCTCGGCTATCTCCTGACCCCGCCTGCCCCCGGCGCTTGAAGCGCGGTGTCTCGAAGTATCTTGTTTAGACGTATCTTGGCTTGACGGGCGGCCCGGCAGAGGCCTTGTTCGGGTCATGAGTTCCGACGCCATGCCACCCCGCGCCTCCGGGATCATTTCGATGCCCGCCAGCTCGCTCGCGAACCGCCTGTTCTTGTCGGCGACCGCCTGGCTCGTGGTGATCCTGGCCATCACCGGCGTGGTGCTGTCGTCGGTCTACAAGAATGCCACCGAGCGCGCCTTCGACCGCCGGCTCAATCTCTATCTCCGCACGCTGATCGCCGAGGTCGCCACCCCCGACGAGCCTCCGGACCGCCAGTTCCAGTCGCTCGGCGAGCCTCTGTTCGAGCTGCCGTTGTCCGGCTGGTACTGGCAGATCACGCGGACCGACACCGAAAAGCCGGAGGTGCGCTCCTCGCGCTCGCTCTGGGACAAGAAGCTGCCGAAGCTGGAAGAGCAGGGCACCGAGCTTACCGCCGCCGGCATCCGGATCGCTTATGTCGACGGTCCCGAGGGACAGAACCTGCGCATGGTGGAGCGGCCGGTCGATCTCGGCGCGGACGGCAAATTTCTCGTCAGTGTCGCCGGCGACGACACCGAGATTTTCGACGAGACGCGCAGTTTCGATTACTACCTCGGCGGCACGTTCACCGCGCTCGGCATTGTGTTGCTGCTGACCACCGTGTTTCAGGTCCGCTTCGGTCTCGCGCCGCTCAAGCGCATCTCCGAATCCATCGCCGACATTCGGTCCGGGCGGGCGGAGCGGCTCGAGGGCGAGTTCCCGGTCGAGATCGCACCGCTGGCGCGCGAGACCAACGCGCTGATCGATGCCAATCGCGAGATCGTCGAGCGCGCACGCACCCATGTCGGCAATCTCGCCCACGCCATCAAGACGCCGCTCTCGGTCATCGTGAACGAGGCCGGCGCGCATGCCACCGATCCGTTCGCGGCAAAGGTGATGGAGCAGGCCGACGTGATGCGTGACCAGGTCGCCCATCATCTCGAGCGCGCGCGTATCGCGGCGCGGGTCTCGGTCGTCGCGACGGTGACGGAGGTTGCACCGGCCATCGAGGCATTGCGGCGGACCATGGAGAAGATCCACCGCGGCCGCGGCATCGTGGTCGAGGCCGAGGCCGATCCGTCGGCGAAATTTCGTGGCGAGCGGCAGGATCTGGAGGAGATGGTCGGCAATCTCGTCGACAACGCCTGCAAATGGGCGGCCTCGCGGGTCTTCATCGAAGTTCTGGTGGAAGCGCCGCATCAGGCGAGCAGCGGTCCGCGGCTGCATATCATCGTCGACGACGACGGCCGCGGCCTGTCGGAGGCCGAGCGCACCCAGGTCTCACGGCGCGGCCAGCGGCTCGACGAATCCAAGCCCGGATCGGGGCTGGGGCTGTCGATCGTGACCGAGCTCGCTGCGCTCTATGGCGGCAGCCTCTGCCTCGGCCGCGCACCGACTGGGGGCCTGCGGGCGGAGCTGGTCCTCCCCGGAATATAATCCCTTGTTCCGACGCGACTATTCGGCCTGCGGCACACCGATCCGGACGAAACCAGGGGTATTCGGAGCGACTTCCTAAACGGCTTCTTAAGTGGCCCCACCTATGATCGAGCAGGACGGACCCCACGTCCGCCATTTTACCGTTCATTACCCGGGCGCATGAGCCAGACATCGATCGAGCGGCTGAGGGACTATCTCGCGCAGCTCCCGCCGCAGGCGCAGGCGCTGCTGATGCGGGAGTTCGAGCGTGCGCTCGAGCGCGGCCAGGACACGGCCGTGGCAACCCTCGTGCTCGACCAGCTGCGCAAGATTGTCCGCAAGACGGAAGCCGACGAGGCCCCACCGCCGCGTACGGACGATCTGTCGCGGCTGCTGTTCCAGGTGCTGGAACCATTCCTCGTCGAAGCAGGCGCCCCGATCCGGGCCGGGCAGATCCGCCGCTCTTCGCTGGCTCCGATCTGGCAATGGCTCGGCCGCGACGGTGCTCCGGCCAAGCTGAATGAATTCGAGGCGGCGCTGGCGCGCATGCCGGCCGACAGCGCAGGCCAGGTCGAAGCGCTGGCCTCGAAGCTCCAGGCGTTCGCTGCGGATGCCATCTTCGAGCTGACGGGGCCGGGTGGGGGTGACAAATCGCGTGCGCTCGCGCGCGTTGGTCCGCCCAACGTGATCGAGGACCTCTATTCGACCGGGGCGGTGCTTGCGGTCCGCGACGCCATCGCCACCTTGAACGAGAAGCTGCCGCGCTCTTTGCGCGCCTTCGGCGATGCCCAGATCGCCTCGGTGACTGCGGCGCTCAACATTCCCGTCCTCCAGACGCCGCAGATGCTGCCCTTCGCGCTCTCCATCGTCGTGCAGCGGATGACCGCGCCGTGGCAGATCATCCGCCTCGCCATCAAGATTGCCGCGTCCGACGACGAGATCCGTGTCGCGGCAACGCCCTATGGCGTCGCGGTCACGATGGCGCTGCATGACTTGTCCTGCGTGGCCGCCATCCTGCGCATGGACATCAAGCGCGGTCATTTCGACAATGTCGCCGGCAATCTCAAGACGCTGCACGACGGCGTCCGAGGCCTGCGTACCGAGCTCGACCTGCGCAACGACTCCGCCTGGGGCAAGCAGTTGACCTCGATCCGGGCCGACATCTCCAACGCGCTGCAATCCGAGATCGACAGTGTTCCCGGCCGCGTCCGCCGCATCCTGCGCCAGCGCGCCGAGAAGGACATTCCGCCGGGCGCGCGGATCGACAGCACCGAGGTCGAGGAAACCGTGGCGCTGATCGATTTCGTCGCGACCTGTCGCAATTATGCGAGCGAGCTTGCGATCAACGAGGTGACACTGCGCACCTATTCCGACCTGCAGCAATATGTCGAGCGTTCGACCGAGCAGCTGGTGCAGTCGCTGCGCGGCGCCGATCACAAGGTCCGCACCTATCGGCAGCAGCAGGTGCAGGCCGCGATCCGCTTCTGCCAGGTGCTGTTCGGGGATGATTATGCCTCGCTGATGAGCCGCGCCGCGGAGAACGCGGCCACGGGCGAGCGCAAATCGTCGCGCGCGAGCTGATCCAGGCGCATATTTCAGCAGTCACAATTTCAGGTTGACGGGGTCGGTGGCTGGCCCTACGGTCGCCGTGCAACTTTCTGATATTTCTATCTGTGGGCGCATGAAATCCGTTATCAGTTCCATCGAAATCGAAAATCGCGTCGTCGTTGCCAAATATCAAAGGCTGATGGTAGGCGCGAAGGTGGTGCTGGTCGAGAAGGCAAGCGGTCGGCAGCTTCCTGAGACCGTCACCAGGGTTGCATCGCCCGTTCCCGTCGGGGCGTTGCGCATCAGATTGCCCGACGCTATCGAGCCGGGAACATACTTCCTGAAGGCCTTCAACGGGCATGGCGAGGACGCCGCTCAAAGCGCGGACTTCGAGATCGGCTAAGCCGTTGGATTTTCACCGTTTCGGGACTGTGCGCGGTCGCGCCGAATTGACAATTGTCAATTGCCGCATCGTCCGGCCGTGGTGTAAAGCGACCTGTGGGCGCGGCTTGCGCGCTGCCGGAAGCTTGCCAGATGACGCTATGGTTCGTGTTCGCGCTGATGACGGTCGCGGCGATCTTCGCCGTGCTTTTGCCGCTCGGCCGTAGCGGACGCGCGCAAAATCAGGGCAGCGAAGTCGCGGTCTACAAGGACCAACTCGCCGAGATCGAGCGTGATCTTGCCGCAGGGCTGATCGCAGCGCCCGAAGCCGACGCCGCGCGCGTCGAGGTCAGCCGCAGGCTGCTCGCCGCGGCCGGAAGCGAGCCCGCAACGGCACCGAAATCCAGCCTCAAATGGCGCCGCGCGGCGGCCGTGTTGGCGCTTGCCGGCCTGCCGCTGGTTGCGATTGGCGTCTATGTGCCGCTCGGCTCGCCCAGGCTTCAGGACTTTCCGCTGGCGCAGCGGGAGCGCGGATCCGGGTCCGGCATGGCGCAGTCGCTCGAGAATCTGGTCGTACAGGTCGAGCAACATCTGGAAAAGAATCCAACCGACGGGCGCGGCTGGAACGTAATCGCGCCCGTGCTGGAGCGGCTCGGCCGCTTCGACGACGCCGTGCGCGCCTATCGCAACTCGCTCACCTACAATGGCGAGAGTGCGGAGCGCCGGTCCGACCTCGGCGAAGCGATCTCGGCCGCCGCCGGTGGCGTCGTGACCGCCGAAGCCAAGACCGAGTTCGAGCGCGCGCGCGCGCTCAGCGCCGACGATCCGAAGGCGAACTATTTCCTCGGCCTCGCCGCCGAGCAGGACGGCCGCAAGGACGATGCCGCCAATATCTGGCGCGCGCTCCTGGCGAAAGCGCCGGCGGATGCGCCGTGGCGGCCTCTGGTGCAGACCTCGCTCGCGCGGGTCGGCGGCGGTGGCGCTACGATGCCGGCGCTGTCGGATGGGACCCTCGCGGCTTCCAAGGACATGAAAGAGGACGATCGCAACGCCATGGTTCGCGGCATGGTCGAACGGCTCGCCACGCGCCTCAAGCAGAATGGCGACGACGTCGAGGGTTGGCTGCGCCTGGTGCGCGCCTATCTCGTCATGGGTGATCGCGACAAGGCGGTGGGGGCATCGACCGATGCCCGCCAGGCGGTTGCCAACGATGCAGCGCGGTTGCGCCAGCTCGATGAAGGCCTCAAGACACTCGGGCTCGACGGATGACGATGTCAGGACGAGACGGGCAGGGAATGGATACGCCATGACGCGCAAGCAGCGACGTATGACCATCATCGGCGGCTCGCTTGCCGTGCTCGCGCTCGCGGCCGCGCTGGTGCTCAACGCACTGCGCGACTCCATCGTGTTCTTCTCGACGCCGACCATGGTCGCCGAGAAGCACGTCGCCCCCGGCAAGCGGTTTCGCCTCGGCGGCCTGGTGCAGCCCGGCTCGCTCCAGCGCGGCGACAATCTCGCGGTGACCTTCGAGGTCGCCGACGGTGGCGCAAAGCTTCCGGTCGCCTTCAAGGGCATTTTGCCTGATCTGTTCCGCGAAGGGCAGGGCGTCGTCGCCGAAGGCGCGCTCGACGCCGATGGCGTGTTCAAGGCCGACACCGTGCTCGCCAAGCACGACGAAACCTACATGCCCAAGGACGTCGCCGATGCCCTGAAGAAGCAGGGGCACTGGAAGGATGATTACGGCGCCAAAGCTTCCGATGGCGTCAAGCCCGGGGCCACGACCGCACAGGGCAATCCGCAGGGAGCAATTCGGTGATCGCGGAGTCAGGACATTATGCGCTGGTGCTGGCGCTCGGACTGGCACTGATCCAGTCCATCGTGCCCCTGATCGGCGCGCGACTGCGTGATGACGCGCTGATGAATGTGGCGCGGTCCACCGCGCTGGTGCAGCTCCTGTTCGTCGGTGCGTCGTTCATAGCGCTGGTGACGCTGCACGTGGAATCTGATTTCTCGGTCGCCAACGTCTACGAGAATTCCCATTCCATGAAGCCGCTGCTCTACAAGATCACCGGCGTGTGGGGAAACCATGAAGGCTCGATGCTCTTGTGGGTGTCGATCCTTGCGCTGTTCGGCGGATTGGTGGCCGCCTTCGGCAACAATCTGCCGCTGTCGCTGCGCGCGCATGTGCTGGCCGTACAGGCGTGGATCGCCAGCGCATTCTATCTCTTCATCCTGGTGACCTCCAACCCATTCCTGCGCATCGCCAACCCGCCGATCGAGGGACGCGATCTCAATCCGGTGCTTCAGGACATCGGTCTCGCCGTGCATCCGCCAATGCTCTATCTCGGCTATGTCGGCTTCTCGATCTCGTTCTCCTTCGCGATCGCGGCGCTGCTGGAGGGTCGGATCGACGCAGCCTGGGCGCGCTGGGTGCGGCCGTGGACGCTGGTCGCCTGGATCTTCCTGACGCTCGGTATCGCCATGGGTTCGTACTGGGCCTATTACGAACTGGGTTGGGGCGGCTGGTGGTTCTGGGACCCGGTCGAGAACGCCTCGCTAATGCCGTGGCTTGCCGGCACCGCGCTGCTGCATTCGGCGCTGGTGATGGAGAAGCGCAACGCGCTGAAGGTCTGGACCATCCTCTTGTCAATCCTGACCTTCTCGCTATCGCTGCTCGGGACCTTCCTGGTGCGCTCGGGGGTCATCACCTCGGTGCATGCCTTCGCGACCGATCCAACCCGCGGGGTGTTCATTCTCCTGATTCTCTGCCTGTTCATCGGGGGCAGCCTGTCGCTGTTCGCCGGGCGCGCGACGTCGTTGAAGCAGGGCGGCCTGTTTGCGCCGATCTCGCGCGAGGGCGCGCTGGTGCTGAACAATTTGCTGCTCACGGTCGCCTGCGCGGTGGTGCTGTTCGGCACACTCTATCCGTTAGCGATGGAGATGCTCGCCGATTTCAAGATGTCGGTCGGCGCGCCGTTCTACAATCTCACCTTCGCGCCACTGTTCGCGCTGTTGCTGCTCGCCGTGCCGTTCGGGCCGATGCTGGCGTGGAAACGCGGCGATCTGCTCGGCGTCACCCAGCGTCTGCTCGCGGCAGGCGTAGCCGGGCTCGTCGCCGTCGCCATGGTCTGGGGCTGGGCGCGCGGCGGCAGCGCGCTCGCGCCATTGGCAATCGGACTTGGCGTCTTCGTCATTGCCGGCGCAGCGACGGATCTGGCCGAACGAACTGGTTTGTTTCGCCTGCCGTTCGCGACGACGCTGCATCGTGCCCGCGGTCTGCCGCGCTCGGCCTGGGGCTCGGTATTTGCGCATGCCGGCCTCGGCGTCGCCTTGATCGGGATCGTTTGTGAGACCACCTGGAATAGCGAATATATCGCGACCATGAAACAAAACGACGTCGCCCATGTCGCCGGCTATGACGTCAAGCTGGATGGCCTGTTTCAGCGTCAAGGGCCGAACTTCCACGAGATGATCGCCGAGTTCAACGTCAGCAGTGACGGCGAGAAGCTCAGCGTGATGACGCCGTCGAAGCGCAGCTTCACCACCCGCGGCTCCTCGACCACCGAGGCCGCGCTGCTGACGCGCGGCGCCAGCCAGCTCTACATCTCGCTCGGCGACGCCACTGCCGAGGGCGCCATTGCCGTGCGCATCTATCACAAGCCGCTGGTGCTGCTGATCTGGTGGGGGCCAGTGCTGATGGCATTCGGCGGCGTGCTGTCGCTGTCGGACCGGCGCCTGCGGGTGGGTGCGCCAAAACCGGCGCGGGCCAAGCAGCGCCTGCAGCCGGCGGAGTGATCCGATGCGCCGAATGATGGTCGCGTTCGTCGCGCTGATGCTGCTGGCCTTGCCTGCGGCGCATGCCGTGCAGCCCGACGAGATCATGTCGGACCCTGCGAAGGAGTCGCGTGCACGCGACTTGTCGCGCGAGCTGCGTTGCATGGTCTGCCAGAACCAGTCGATCGACGACTCCGATGCGCCGCTGGCGCGCGATTTGCGGCTCCTGGTGCGCGAGCGCATCGCGGCGGGCGACAGCAATTCGCAAGTGCTCGATTTCCTGGTCGCGCGCTACGGCGAGTTCGTGCTGCTCAAGCCGCGCTTCGAGCGCCAGAACATGCTGCTGTGGCTGCTCGCGCCGCTGCTGCTGATTGGCGGCGGCCTGGCGTTATGGCTGCAAATCCGCCGGCGCTCGCGAAATGGTGCAGACGTCCCGGCTCCGCCGCTCACGCCCGATGAAGAAGCGCGGCTCGCCGCATTGATGGCGGATGAAGCCAAGTCTCACTAGCTACGTTGCTGCGCGCAGAAGCCGGCACTGCGCGGGCGTTCCCGGAACTTCGTTAAGTTCCTATAGGTTCACTACTTTCGGCCGCGATAAACTGCCGCATCCGCATTCTCCGTTCATTACAAAAGTTTAACCCCGCCGCCAGCGCACGGTAAGGCGGCAGCCCCCATCTTCAGGTTCGTAAGGTGCCGCCGTCAGGTACCAAATGGATTTCAAGGCCCTGGAGATCTCTGCATGACCGACCGTTCCGACCTCTCGAACCTTCCGTCCTACCGGCAGCCCCGCCGGTCCGTTTTCTCGGCCCGCAAGTTCGCGCTGATGGCCTCGGTCGTCGCCGGCCTCGGTGCCGCCGTCTACGGCTTCGGCCCGTCGACCTCGCCGGCCGACCTGTTCTCAAGCCCGGCGCATGCGCAGGTCAACAACGAGGTGCGCAAGGTCGAGCGTCCGATCGGCTTCGCCGACATCGTCGAGCGCGTGAAGCCGTCAGTGATCTCGGTGAAGGTCAATATCAAGGAAAAGACCGCGAGCAATGATGACGGCGATGACGCGCAGTCGCCGTTCCAGCCGGGCTCTCCGATGGAGCGATTCTTCCGCCGCTTCGGCGGTCCGGACGGCATCCCGGGCCTGAAGGGTGGTGGCGGTCGCGGCCGCGTCGTGCAGGGCCAGGGCTCGGGCTTCTTCATCTCGGCTGATGGCTTTGCCGTGACCAACAACCACGTGGTCGACGGCGCCGACAAGGTCGAAGTCACCACCGACGACGGCAAGACCTACACAGCCAAGGTGATCGGCACCGACCAGCGCACCGACCTCGCCCTGATCAAGGTCGAGGGCAGCTCGAACTTCCCGTTCGCGAAGCTTGCCGACGGCAAGCCGCGGATCGGTGACTGGGTGCTCGCAGTCGGCAACCCGTTCGGCCTCGGCGGCACCGTGACTGCCGGCATCGTTTCGGCCAGCGGCCGCGACATCGGCAACGGCCCCTACGACGATTTCATCCAGATCGACGCGCCCGTGAACAAGGGCAATTCCGGTGGTCCGGCTTTCGACACCAATGGTGAGGTGATGGGCGTCAACACCGCGATCTACTCGCCCTCCGGCGGCAGCGTCGGCATCGCGTTCTCGATTCCCGCGAGCACCGTGAAGAGCGTGGTGGCGCAGCTCAAGGATAAGGGCTCGGTCAGCCGCGGCTGGATCGGCGTGCAGATTCAGCCTGTCACCTCCGACATCGCCGACAGCCTCGGCATGAAGAAGGCCGAAGGTGCGCTGGTGGCCGAGCCGCAGGCGAATGGTCCGGCGGCCAAGGCCGGCATCGAGTCCGGCGACGTGATCACGTCGGTCAACGGTGAAACCGTCAAGGATGCCCGCGAGCTCGCCCGTACAATTGGCGGCCTGGCGCCCGGCGCGACCGTGAAGCTCAACGTGCTGCACAAGGGCCAGGACAAGGTCGTGAACCTCACCCTCGGCCAGCTGCCGAACACGATCGAGGCCAAGGCCGACATCGACAAGGACAGCGGCAAGGGCGCGAGCCGTGGCACTGATGTGCCCAAGCTCGGGATGACCGTCGCGCCCGCCGATTCCGTGGCCGGCGCCGGCAAGGAAGGCGTCGTGATCACCGAAGTCGATCCGAAGAGCGCGGCTGCTGAACGCGGCTTCAAGGAAGGCGACGTGATTCTCGAAGTCGGCGGCAAGAGCGTGAGCACCGCCGGCGAAGTCCGCGACGCCATCAACACGGCGCGGACCGACAACAAGAACAGCGTCCTGATGCGGGTGAAGAGCGGCGGCCAGTCGCGCTTCGTCGCCGTGCCCATCGCCAAGGGGTAACCAAGGGCCAGGCCTCAGGAGGCCTCCGAGATGAAGGGTGTCGCCGGCATCAGTCGCCCCCGCCGACGGCGCCCTTCGGGGGAGCAGCGCAACGTTTGCTTCCCCTGTCTACCTTCCGGTGGAATACGCCCCCCTCCGTCGGAAGGCCTAGGGCGGTGAAGTCCCCCAGCTTCACCGCCCGCCTTTTTCTCGATGCCAGAGTCGTTCACTCGGCTTGCATGCGATTGCCGCTCGCGCCATGTTTAGAGAAGGTTCACTCCCTTGACCGTTGCCGAACGCACGATGCGCCTCCTCATCATCGAAGACGACCGCGAATCCGCCGACTACCTCGTGAAGGCGTTTCGCGAGGTCGGGCACATTGCCGACCACGCCGCCGACGGCGAGGAAGGCCTCGCCATGGCCGAGAACGGCGATTACGACGTGCTGGTGGTCGACCGCATGCTGCCCAAGCGTGACGGCCTGTCGGTGATCGGCGCGCTCCGCGACAAGGACGATTCGACGCCGGTGCTGATTCTCTCCGCGCTCGGCCAGGTCGACGACCGCATCAAGGGCTTGCGCGCCGGCGGCGACGACTACCTGCCGAAACCCTATTCCTTCGCCGAGCTGTTGGCCCGGGTCGAGGTGCTGTCGCGCCGCCGTGGCGGTCCGGCCGAGGACACGCTGTACCGCGTCGGCGATCTCGAGCTCGACCGGCTCTCCCATCGCGTCGCGCGCGGCAAGGACGAACTGACGCTCCAGCCGCGCGAATTCCGCCTGCTCGAATATCTCATGAAGCATGCGGGCCAGGTGGTGACCCGCACCATGCTACTGGAGAACGTCTGGGACTATCATTTCGATCCGCAGACCAACGTGATCGACGTGCACATTTCGCGGCTACGTTCCAAGATCGACAAGGGTTTTGAGCGGCCGCTGCTGCACACGATCCGCGGCGCGGGATACATGATCCGTGACGGCATTCGGTAAACTCGTCCGCACCACGGCATTCCGGCTGACGCTGGTCTATTTGCTGCTGTTCGCGATGTTCGCGGCCTCGCTGCTCGCCTATTTCGCCTGGAATACGCGGCGGCTGATCACCGAGGAAATCACGCAGACGGTCAATGCCGAGACCTCGGAGATCAACGAGATCTACGGCCGGCGCGGCTTGCGCGGTCTCGTGCTTGCGATCGAGTACCGGGCGCTGCGCCCGGGCGCCAATCTCTACCTCGTGACCACGCCGACCGGGCAGGCGATCGCCGGCAATGTCGGCTCGCTGGCGCCCGGTGTGATGGCGACGCGCGGCTGGTCGGAGACGGCATATCGGCGCATCGAGGATGCGGACGAGCGCGACCATCGCGCCCTGGTGCGCGTCACCGAGCTCGAGAATGGCTTCCGGCTTCTGATCGGCCGCGACCTCGCCGAGCGGCGGCGCCTGTTCGGCATCGTCGCCAAGGCCGCGCAATGGTCGGTGCTGATCGTCGTGGTGCTTGGCCTGGGCGGCGGGATCTTCGTCGCGCGCAGGGTGCTCAGGCGCATCGACGCCATGTCCGGGACGGCCCATCGCATCATGACCGGCGATCTCAGCGAGCGCCTGCCGGTGGGACGCAGCGGTGACGAGCTCGACCGCCTCGCCGAAAACCTCAATGCCATGCTGGAGCGCATCGAGGCGCTGATGGCGGGGCTGAAGGAGGTCTCCGACAACATCGCCCACGATCTCAAGACGCCGCTGACACGCTTGCGCAACCGCGCCGAGGAGGCGCTGGCGAAATCAGGCAGCGAGGCCGATTACCGCGCCGCGTTGGAGCGGACCATCGAGGAATCCGACGGCCTGATCCGTACCTTCAACGCGCTGCTGATGATCGCGCGCGCCGAGTCCGGTCAGGCGCGCGGCAACATGGACGATTTCGACGCTGCCGATGTCGCACACGGCATCCACGAGCTCTACGAGCCGCTGGCTGAAGATGACGGCATGACGCTGAAGGTCGAGGCCGATCCGACGCCGGTGCACGCCAACCGCGAACTGATCAGCCAGGCGCTCGCCAATCTGGTCGAGAATGCGATCAAATACGGCAAGCCGGTCGCGCTAACAGGTGGAACCGTGGTCAGCCTGGATTCAAGGCAGATCACGATCGAGGCGAAACGCGAGGGCGACCAAGTGCTGCTCAGCGTCACCGATCGCGGCCCCGGTATCCCCGAGGCCGACCGCAAGCATGCCGTCGAGCGATTCGTGCGGCTTGAAGCCAGCCGCACGCTGCCGGGCTCCGGCCTCGGCCTCAGTCTTGCGTCTGCGGTTGCAACGCTGCATGGCGGCGAATTGCGGCTGGGCGATGCCCATCCGGGCCTCGTCGCCACGCTGGTGCTGCCGGCGCTCGCGGGCGACAGGGTTGCTCCTCCAATACCGGATGTGCCACAGAAGGTGGCATGAACCACTCCGCGCCGGGAAACGCGGACAAGCATGGTGAGAGACTTGCCGCACGCTTCGCGGAGGCTCCCCATATTGCCGCTTCCGTCACCGACCAAGGACGTTTTGAAAGCTGGCTGGCCGAGCTCGAGCCCGCGCAATCCGCCCGTCTTGAAGCGCTGCTGACTCATCCCTTCGCGCGGAACGCCCTGGCCGGCATCGCGGAATTCTCGCCTTATCTGTTCGAACTGGTGCGCGCTGATTCGCAGCGCCTGATCCGGCTGCTGGAATGCGATCCGGATGCGCATCTCGCCACGCTAATCGCGGAGGCGAACGGCGCCGTGCTCGCGGCATCCGATGAAGCCGAGGTGATGCGGCTGCTTCGCCGCATGAAGGCGGAGGCCGCGCTCCTGATCGCACTGTGCGACATCGGCGGGGTCTGGCCGGTGACGCGGGTGACCGCAGCGCTCACCGATGTCGCGGTGTCCTCGGTGCGGGCGGCGCTTCAATACCTGCTGCGGCAGGAAGCCGCACGCGGCAAGCTCTCGTCGCCCAATCCCGAGGCGCCGGAGGAGGGCTGCGGGCTGATCGTGCTTGCGATGGGCAAGATGGGCGCAGGCGAGCTGAACTATTCCAGCGACATCGATCTCATCGTGTTTTTCGATCCCGACAATACGACGCTCGCCGCCGATATCGAACCCCAGCCATTCTTCGTGAGGGTGACGCAGGGGATGGCACGCATTCTCCAGCAGCGCACCTATGACGGCTACGTCTTCCGCGTCGATCTGCGCCTGCGTCCCGATCCATCCTCGACGCAGGTGGCGATTTCGCGCGACGCCGCGCTGAACTATTACGAGCGTGAAGGGCGCACCTGGGAGCGCGCCGCGATGATCAAGGCGCGAGCCTGCGCCGGCGATCCCAGGGCGGGCGAGGCGCTGCTCGCGGAGATCGCGCCCTTCGTCTGGCGCAAGCATCTCGACTTCGCCGCGCTTGCCGACGTTCACGATATGAAGCGGCAGATGCAGACCTATCGCGGCCAGAGCGAGGTTGCGGTCGAAGGGCATAACGTGAAGGTCGGGCGCGGCGGAATCCGCGAGATCGAGTTCTTCGCCCAGACCCAGCAATTGATCGCCGGGGGGCGACATCCCGAACTGCGCGTACGGCCGACGCTCGCCGCGCTCGGCGTGCTTGCTTCCAGCAACTGGATCACGGTTGCGGCGCGCGACGAGCTGACCACGGCTTACCAATTCCTGCGTCGGGTCGAGCATCGCCTCCAGATGATCGCAGACGAGCAGACCCATACGCTGCCCGAGGACAAGGAGGTGGTCGAGCGTTTCGCCTGGTTCTTCGGCTATCCGGATCGCGAGGCCTTTGCCCGCGACCTCTTGCGCCAGCTCGAGATCGTCCAGGGCCACTACGAAAAACTGTTCGAGGGCGACGATCCGACCGGCACGGCCAAGCTGCCGGCGCTCGACTACAGTGCGGGTCCCGACGATCCGCGGCTGCTTCAGTACCTGGCGACACTCGGCTTCAAGAAGCCTGCCGCCGTCGCGCAGACCGTGCGCGACTGGATCACCGGCGACTACCGCGTGTTCCGCAATGAGGCGACGCGAAACGCATTCGTCGAATTCGTGCCGGCCCTGATCGACGGTCTCGCTCATGCCGAGGAGCCGGATCGGGCCGTCGTGGCGTTCGACCATTTCCTTGGAGCGCTTCAGCGCGGCGGCCGGCTGATCACGCTGCTCGGGCAGAACCGCGATCTCGTCGCGCTCGTGGCCCTGGTGCTGGGCGCGGCGCCTCGGCTCGGCGAGATGCTTGCGCGGCAGCCGCAACTGATGGACGGCCTGATTGATCCGCGCTTCTTCGGCGCCATGCCCGACAGGCAGGAATTGTCGGGGCGACTTGCGACGACGGTGCAGGATGCGGGCTCTTACGAAGAGTTCCTCGACCGCCTGCGTCTGTTCGGGCAGGAGAGCCTGTTCCTGATCGGCACGCGCATTCTCTCAGGCACGGTCTCGGCACAGCAGGCGAGCACGGCCTTTGCCGACGTCGCCGAGGGCATCGTCCATACCGTGCATGGCCTCGTCGCCGACCGTTTCGCCGCCCAGCATGGCCGGATCAAGGGGCAGGAGACCGCCATCATCGCGATGGGCCGGCTCGGCAGTCGCGAGATGACCGCGTCGTCCGATCTCGACCTGATCCTGCTTTACGATTTCGACAGCGACAATCCGGACTCCGACGGTGCGAAGTCACTGCAAGGTGCACATTACTTCGCCCGCTTCACCCAGCGCCTGATCAGCGCGTTCACGACGCGCACCAATTACGGGGTGCTTTACGAGATCGACATGCGGTTGCGCCCCTCGGGGCGCGCCGGCCCCGTGGCTTCGAGCCTCGTTTCGTTCGCGGACTACCAGGCCAACGAGGCCTGGACCTGGGAGCACATGGCGCTGACCCGTGCGCGCGTCGTGTCGGCTTCGCCCGAATTCCGGGAACGGATTGAACGCGTCATCCGCGCTGTCCTGACTCGTCGCCGCGATCCCGGAATCACCGCCAACGATGTTGCCGACATGCGGCGTGCGATCGCCCAGGAGAAGGGCGAGGCTGATTGCTGGGATCTCAAATATGCCGCCGGCGGCATGGTCGACATCGACTTCATCGCGCAATATCTCCAGCTCGTGCATGCGCACGAGAAGCCGGAGATTCTCGACGTTGGCACCACGCAGGTGCTGGAAAATGCATGCAGGCTGGGCGTGCTGTCGCAATCGGAGACCGAGATATTGCGGGCCGCAGCGCGGCTCTATCACGACCTGACGCAGATCCTGCGGCTCTGCGTCAGCGATCGGTTCAAGCCGGAGACTGCCGGCACCGACCTCTTGCGCGTGATGGCACGCGCCGGCGATGCGCCGCATTTCTCCTCGCTGGAGGCGCGCGTGAAGGAAACGCAGAGCGAGGTGCGCCGCGTGTTCAGGGCGCTGCTGGAAGGGACGTCGCCTGCTGCAGCGAGGTGAGCGCCTCCCGCACGTTCGGCTCCAGGCCCACGCCGCCGGCATCGAGATGGGCGAAGATCGCGCGCTTCATCCGCGGATCCCAGAACTTCTTGATGTGGTCGGCGATCCCCGGCACGGCCTTGTCGTGGCCCTGGCTCCGGAAGAACGTGCCGATCTGGTTGGCCATGTAGATCAGGCGGTCAGGCGACATCGGCAACCTCCGTGGCATGACGGGCGACAACCCGGCGGCCATGCGAAAACACTTCGAACCCGTCCTGGCGGGCAATGGCAATCAGCGTGATGCCGGCGGCCTCCGCGGTGCGCACCGCAAGGGCAGTCGGCGCAGAGACGGCGACCATCACCGGCGCGCCGATGGCGGCGGTCTTCTGCACCATCTCGACCGAGACGCGGCTCGTCAGCAGCACGATGCCGCCGCTTGCAGGCGTGCGGCTGCGCGCCAGCGAACCGGCGAGCTTGTCGAGCGCGTTGTGGCGGCCGACATCCTCGCGCAGCGCGACGATACCACCGGCAGGCGACCAGAACGCGGCGGCGTGAACGGCGCGGGTTTGCAGATTGATCGATTGCAGCGGTGCGATGGTCTGCATCGCCGCCATCACCTGTTCGGGCGCAAACGTCTGTCCCTGCGACACGACGGCCGCAGGCCGCACAGCTTCGGCAATCGAGTCGATGCCGCAGATGCCGCAGCCGGTCGGGCCGGCGATGTGGCGGCGGCGCTCGCTGATGCGCGCGACGTCTTCAGACGCCAGCCACATGCGGAGCTCGATGCCGTCGTCGAGGCGGACGATTTCGAGCGACTTGATGTCATCGACGGATTTGATCATGCCTTCGTCCAGGCTGAACCCGACCGCAAAATCTTCGAGGTTCTGCGGCGTTCCCATCATGACGGCGTAGGTGCCGCCATTGTAGGTCAACGCCAGCGGCGTCTCCTCCGGGATCAGCCGCGCTCCTTCGGTCGCGACACCGTCGCGCCAGATCTCGCGGTCGATGGCCTGGACCGGCACGTGCATGCCGCTACTCCGCAGCCTCGGCCGGCGCGATGCGGCGGGAATGCCGCGCCTGCGCGTCGTAGGCCTTCTGCCAGTCGGACGGGCCGTTCGAGGGCGAAATCTGCACCGCCGTGACCTTGTATTCGGGGCAGTTGGTCGCCCAATCCGAATAATCGGTCGTGATGACGTTGGCCTGCGTGTCCGGATGGTGGAACGTGGTGTAGACGACGCCCGGCGCGACGCGATCGGTGATCTCCGCACGCAGCGTGGTCTCGCCGGCGCGGCTCTTCAGCCGCACCCAGTCGCCGTCGCGCACGCCGCGCTGTTCGGCATCGTGTGGATGGATTTCCAGCCGATCCTCGGCATGCCAGACCACGTTCTCGGTGCGCCGGGTCTGCGCGCCGACATTGTACTGGCTGAGGATGCGGCCCGTCGTGAGCAGCAGCGGATAGCGCGGGCCGGTACGTTCGTCGGTCGCGACATATTCGGTGACGACGAACTTGCCCTTGCCGCGGACGAAGCCGTCGATATGCATCACCGGCGTGCCCTCGGGCGCCTTGTCGTTGCAGGGCCATTGCACTGAGCCGAGCTCGTCGAGCTTGGCATAGGAGACGCCGGCGAAGGTCGGGGTGAGCGCCGCGATCTCGTCCATGATCTCGGAAGGATGGCTGTAGCTCATCTCGAAGCCCATAGCCTTGGCGAGGCCGATGGTGACCTCCCAGTCGGCGAGGCCGTTCTTCGGCGTCATCACCTTGCGCACGCGCTGGACGCGGCGCTCGGCGTTAGTGAAAGTGCCGTCCTTCTCGAGGAAGCTGGAGCCAGGCAGGAACACATGGGCGTAGTTCGCGGTCTCGTTCAGGAAGAGGTCGTGGACGATGACGCATTCCATCGCCGATAGTGCCGCCACCACATGCTTGGTGTTGGGATCGGATTGCAGGATGTCTTCGCCCTGCACGTAGATCCCCATGAACGTGCCTTCGACCGCGGCGTCGAACATGTTGGGAATGCGCAGGCCCGGCTCGGGGTTGAGCTTGACGTTCCACAATGCCTCGAACTGGTCCCGCACGGCGTCGCCCGAGATGTGGCGGTAGCCGGGAAGCTCGTGCGGGAACGAGCCCATGTCACAGGAGCCCTGCACGTTGTTCTGGCCGCGCAGCGGGTTCACGCCGACACCGGGACGACCGATATTGCCCGTGGCCATCGCGAGGTTGGCGATCGCGATCACGGTGGTCGAGCCCTGGCTGTGCTCGGTGACGCCGAGACCGTAATAGATCGCGCCGTTGCCGCCGGTGGCGTAGAGGCGCGCTGCTTCGCGCACATCCTTCGGATCGACGCCGGTGAGGATGGCGGTGGCTTCCGGGCTGTTGTTCGCCTGGGCGACGAACGCCGCCCATTCCTCGAACTCGTTCCAGTCGCAGCGCTCGCGCACGAAGGCTTCGTTGGCGAGGCCTTGGGTGACGATCACATGCGCCAGTGCCGTCATCACCGCGACATTGGTGCCGGGCATCAGCGGCAGGTGCAGCGCCTTCACATGCGGCGATTCAACCATCTCGGTGCGGCGCGGATCGATCACGATCAGCTTGGCGCCCTGGCGCAGCCGCTTCTTCAGGCGGGAGGCGAACACCGGGTGGGCCGAAGCGGGATTGGCACCGATGACGACGACGACGTCGGTGTCCTCGACCGAATCGAAATCCTGCGTGCCGGCGGAGGTACCGAACGTGGTCGAGAGGCCATAGCCGGTCGGGGAGTGGCAGACCCGGGCGCAGGTGTCGACATTGTTGTTGCCGAAGCCGGCGCGGATCAGCTTCTGCACCAGATAGGTTTCTTCATTGGTGCAGCGGGACGACGTGATGCCGCCGATAGCGTCGCGGCCGTATTTCTTCTGGATGCCGCGCATCCTGTCGGCTGCAAACGAGAATGCCTCGTCCCACGACACTTCGCGCCAGGGATCCTCGATCCGCTCGCGGATCATCGGGTTGAGGATGCGTTCCCGGTGGTTGGTGTAACCCCAGGCGAAGCGGCCCTTGACGCAGGAATGACCGCGATTGGCCTTGCCGTCCTTGTACGGCACCATGCGGACGACTTCCTCGCCGCGCATCTCGGCCTTGAAGGCGCAGCCGACGCCGCAATAGGCGCAGGTGGTGACGACCGAGTGTTCGGGCTGGCCGATCTCGATCACGGATTTCTCGGTCAGCGTCGCGGTCGGGCAGGCCTGCACGCAGGCACCGCAGGAGACGCATTCGGAGCCGAGGAAGCTCTCGCTCATGCCCGGCGAGACGCGGCTGTCGAATCCGCGGCCGGAGATCGTCAGCGCGAAGGTGCCTTGCACCTCCTCGCAGGCGCGGACGCAGCGCGAGCAGACGATGCACTTGGAGGGATCGTAGGTGAAGTACGGGTTGGACTCGTCCTTCGGCATCCAGGCGGCGTTGATCTCGCCATTGGACTTGCCAGGCGTCTTGGCGAAAACATGATTCTCGCCTTCATAGCCGTAACGGACGTCGCGCAGGCCCACGGCGCCGGCCATGTCCTGCAACTCGCAATCACCGTTAGCACCGCAGGTGAGGCAGTCGAGCGGATGGTCAGAGATGTAGAGCTCCATCACGCCTTTGCGCAGCTTCTTCAGCCGTTCGCTCTGGGTATGCACGACGAGGCCGGGCATCACTGGCGTGGTGCACGAGGCCGGCGTTCCGGTGCGGCCCTCGATTTCGACGACGCAAAGGCGACACGAGCCGAACGCATCGACGATGTCGGTCGCGCAGAGTTTCGGGATCTGATGGCCGGCGTCCATCGCCGCTCGCATGATCGAGGTGCCCTCGGGCACCGTGACCTGGTTGCCGTCGATGGTCAGTGTCACCATCGTTTCCGATTTCGAGCGCGGCGTACCGAAGTCGATTTCTTCGATCAGAGACATTGTCGTTCTCCTATTCCGCGGCCTGAAGCGTGGTCGGGGCCGGGACGAAATCCTCCCGGAAGTGCTTCAATGCGCTGAGCACGGGGTAGGGTGTGAAGCCGCCGAGGGCGCAGAGTGAGCCGAATTTCATGGTGTTGCAGAGGTCTTCGACGAGTGCGAGGTTTTCGCTCACGCGCTCGCCGTTGATGATCTTCTCGATCGTCTCGACGCCGCGGGTCGAGCCGATCCGGCACGGCGTGCACTTGCCGCAGGATTCGATGGCGCAGAATTCCATGGCGAAACGCGCCTGCTTGCGCATGTCGACGCTATCGTCGAACACGACGATTCCGCCATGGCCGATCAGGCCATCGCGCGCGGCGAAGGCCTCGTAGTCGAACGGGGTGTCGAACAGCGCGCGCGGGAAGTAGGCGCCCAAGGGACCGCCGACCTGCACCGCGCGGATTGGGCGGCCCGTGAACGTGCCGCCGCCGATGTCGTCGACGAGCTCGCCGAGAGTGACGCCGAACGCCGTCTCGAACAGCCCGCCGTGGCGGATGTTGCCGGCGAGCTGGATCGGCATCGTACCGCGCGAGCGACCCATGCCGAAATCGGCATAGGCCTTGGCGCCTTCGGCCAGGATGAAGGGAATGGCGGCGAACGACAGCACGTTGTTGATGACGGTCGGCTTGCCGAACAAGCCGTGATGGGCGGGCAGTGGCGGCTTTGCGCGCACGAGGCCACGACGGCCTTCGAGGCTTTCCAGCAGCGAGGTCTCTTCACCGCAAACGTAAGCGCCGGCGCCGACGCGGACCTCGAGATCGAAGCTGTACGTGGAACCACCGATGTTCGCGCCGAGATAGCCGCCGCGCTTGGCAGCCTGGATGGCCGCATTCATCGCCTCGACGGCGTGCGGATATTCGCTGCGGATGTAGATGTAACCCTTGGTCGCGCCGACGGTGATGCCGGCGATCGTCATGCCCTCGATGACGAGGAAGGGATCGCCTTCCATGATCATGCGGTCGGCGAAGGTGCCGCTGTCGCCTTCGTCGGCGTTGCAGACGATGAATTTGCGATCCGCATTCGCCTGCGCGACCGTCTTCCATTTGATGCCGGTCGGGAAGCCCGCGCCGCCGCGGCCGCGCAGGCCCGATGCAGTGACCTCGGTGAGGATCGCATCCGAGCCGAGCGAGAGCGCGCGCTCCAGGCCCTTGTAGCCGCCATGGGCACGGTAGTCGTCGAGCGAGCGCGGGTCGATCACGCCGCAGCGCGCGAATGTCAGGCGGGTCTGGCGCTTGAGCCAGGGGATCTCGTCGGTGGCCCCAAGCCGCAGCAGATGCGGCGTGTTGCTCGCGAGTGCGTCGAGCAGGGAGGGCACATCGGTCTCGGTCACGGGGCCGAACGCGATCCGGCCCTGCGGCGTCGCGACCTCGACCAGTGGCTCGAGCCAGTACAGGCCGCGCGAGCCGGTCCTGACGATCTCGACGGCAATGCCACGCTTGGCTGCAGCCTGCTCCAGCGCCAGCGCGACCTCGTCGGCGCCGGCCGCAAGCGCACCGGCATCGCGAGAGACATATAGACGGATGCTCATCGCTGCGCCTCTGCAACGAGAGCATCGATACGCTTCTCGTCGAGCCGGCCAATCAGCCGACCGTCAAGCATCGCGGACGGCGCGGTTGCACACAGTCCGAGGCAGTAGATCGGCTCCAGCGTGACGCGATCATCGGCCGTGGTGTGGCCGAGCGACACGCCGAGCTTTGCCTCCGCACGCGCAGCCAGCGCGTCGCCGCCCGCCGCCTGACAGGCCTCCGCGCGGCAGAGTTTCAGCACATGGCGGCCGGCCGGCTTGTGGCGAAAATCATGGTAGAACGTGAACACGCCATGCACTTCGGCGCGCGACAGATTGAGCGCGTGCGCCACCATAGGAATGGCTGCCGCCGGCACGTAGCCGAACGCATCCTGGAGCGCGTGCAGCATCACGAGCGTCGCGCCTTCCTGCTTGCTGTGTTCGGCGATGATCTCGGCGCCGCGCGTTTCGTCCCAAGGCTCGTAAACCGCTGTCATTCTTCGTTCTCGACCGGAGCGTCTGCTGATCGCAAACTATTTGGAATCGTTCGAAGATCAATAAAGCTGTCTCATGCTGCGATTGCGGATTCCGATCGATTTGCGATGGCAATCACTCGATTTGAAATTGCGATTGGAGCCGTCCACCGGGCGGTTTTTGCGTGTTGGAAGGGGGAGGGCATGCTAGCTTGCATGCCGCCACACGATCGGAGGGGATGACGGTTGCTCGACAAGCTTGAACTGCTGCTGGCGCTGGCGAAGGAACGGCATTTCGGCCGGGCCGCCGAAATGTGCGGCGTGACGCAACCGACGATGTCGACCGGGCTGAAGCAGCTCGAGGAGATCCTCGGCGTGATGCTGGTCCAGCGCGGCTCCCGCTTCCAGGGTTTTACGCCGGAAGGCGAGCGGGCGCTGGATTGGGCGCGGCGCATCGTCGGCGATGCCCGCGCGATGCGTGACGAGATCAACGGGCTGAAGCATCAGCTCTCGGGCGAGATCCGTATTGCCGCAATCCCGACCGTGCTCGGTATGGTCGCTGCGCTGACGACGCCGTTCCGCGCCAGGCATCCCGAGGTGCGCTTCAGTATCCGCTCCACGACCTCGTCCGAGGTGCTGGGGTTGCTCGAGAATCTCGAGGTGGATGCGGGGCTGACCTATATCGAGAACGAGCCGATCGGCAAAGTGCGCACCATTCCGCTCTATAACGAGAGCTATCGCCTGCTCACCGCGCCGGATGGAATGTTCGGCGATCGCGAGACAGTGACGTGGAAGGAGGTCGGGCAGGTGCCGCTGTGCCTGCTGACACCCGACATGCAGAACCGCCGCATCATCGACCGCGCGTTGCGCTCCGTCGGCGCGGAGGCGACGCCGACCTTGACCTCGAATTCGCTGCTCGTGCTGTTTACCCATGTGAAGACGGGGCGCTGGGCCAGTGTGATGCCGGCCAAGCTGGCCGAGACGCTCGGCCTGTCCGACACCGTGCGCTCGATCCCGATCACCGATCCCGATGTCAATTACAGCATCGGCATGGTGATCCCGCAGCGTGATCCGATGACGCCGCTGATCGCTGCGCTGGTCAATGTCGCGCGGGAAGTCGCGCCGTCGCTGCAATCGTAGCCATCAGGCCGCAGCCGATATTCCTGACGCCGACTTCATCGCGTCGCGGGGCAGGGTGACGCGCACGACGGTGCCGACCTCCAGCTTTGAGCGCAGCCGCATCGAGCCGCCATGAAGCTGCGCCAGCGAGCGGGCGATCGCCAGCCCCAGTCCCGAGCCGTGATAGGTCTTGGTGAGCTGGCTCTCGACCTGCTCGAAGGGGCGGCCGAGCCGCGCCAGCGAATGCGGCGCGATGCCGATACCGGTGTCGGCGATCATCAGCACGATCCTGTCGTCGAGCTGCCGGCTGCGCACCACGATACGTCCGCCGTCGGGCGTGAACTTCACGGCGTTGGAGAGCAAATTGACGATGATCTGCTTGGTGGCGCGGCGGTCGGCGACGACGGAGATGGATTTCGCGATGTCGGCGTCGAGCGTCAGGTGCTTGTCCTGTGCCCGGCCGGTGACGACCCGCAGGGATTCCGCCAGCGTCTGCGCCAGGTCGAGCTCTTCCATGTCGAGCTTCATGCGGCCGGCCTCGATCTTGGACATGTCGAGGATGTCGTTGATGACTTCGAGCAGGTAATGCCCGCTGGTTAGGATGTCGTGGCAGTATTCCTGGTACTTCTCCGAGCCGAGCTCGCCGAACATGCCCGAGCCCATGATCTCGGAGAAGCCGATGATCGCGTTCAGCGGCGTGCGCAGCTCGTGGCTCATATTGGCGAGGAATTTCGACTTGGTCTGGTTGGCTTCCTCGGCGCGGGTCTTCTCGCGCTGATATTTCTCGGCGAGATCGGCCAGTTCGCCCGCCTGGCGCTCCAGGGCTGCCTGCGAGCGCTTGAGGTCGATGACGGTGGCGCGCAGGCGTAGATCGTTGTCGACCAGCTTCTGCTCGTGCTCCTTGATGCGGGTGATGTCGGTGCCGACCGAGACGTAGCCGCCGTCCTTGGTGCGGCGCTCGCTGATGTGCAGCCAGCTGCCGTCGTCGAGCTGCGCCTCGAAGGTACGCGCGCCCGGGCCCTGGCTCGCAGTCTCGTTGTGCCGGGTGCGGACTTCGGGCATGCGGCCGACCTCGAGCACCGTCTCGTAGGAGGTGCCGGGGATGACGGCGGAGTCGGGCAGCTTGTGCAGGCGCTGGAAGTGCGAATTGCAGAGCACCAGGCGGTCGCTCGCATCCCACAGCACGAAGGCTTCCGGAATGGTCTCGATCGCGTCGCGCAGGCGCAAATCGGCTTCCACGGTCCGCTCGGCGAGGCTCTTCTGCTCGGTGATGTCGACGGCGATCCCGATCAGGTGAACGCTGGAGTCGGTCGCGCCGCTGGTCTTTTCGCAGCGGACGCGCAGCCAGATCCAGTGGCCGTCGACATGCTGCATGCGGAAGGTCTGGTCGATGTGGTCGATCTTCTCGGAGATGAGCTGGTCGGCGATCTCGAACAGATCGATGTCGTCGGACTTCACCAGCGCGTTGACCTCGCCGAAGGTGAGGAGCTCGTTGCGGCCGTCGAGGCCGAGCATCGAAAACATTGACTGCGACCAGAAGATGCGGCCGCGCGACAGGTCCCAGTCCCACAGCCCGCAGCGGCCGCGGTTGAGCGCGGTGTCGATGCGGCCGCGCACGGCGTCGTTGATCAGGTCGCCCTCGCGCGCACGGGTGGACTGCCAGTGGAAGGCGAAGCCGAGGATCAGGACCACGAAGCCGGTGGTGGCCGACAGCGTCACCGACAGCGCGGCGTCCGAGCCCCAGATCGGCTCGTTGCGCTCCTGGATCACGGTGACGAAGCCGGGCAGCGACTTGATCTGCCGCGAGGTCGCCATTGCAGCGTTGCCGTTCGGCAGCGTCATGTCGGAGATGCTGCCGTCGCGCGGGGGCGCCGCCAGCAGTTGCGCCGTCGTGATTGCGTCGAGCAGGCGGTCGTTGCCCGAGGGATCGCTGTCGACCGGGATGCGGGCGAGGATGCGGCGGTCGAGTCCGGCCGAGGTGACGATGACGTGGCGGCCCGAGGCGGTGCCCCAGGATGGAATGAGATCGGGCAGCAGCGCCGGCAGGCTCTCGATGTTCTTCAGCCGCTCCTGTCGCGCGGAGGTCAGGCGGTCGATACGCTCGGCGAGCAGGTCGGCGAGCGCCGAGATGTCGTGGCGGATCACCAGCCGCTTCTGGCGTGTCTGGTCGACGACCTGCACGAATGCGCCAAGACAGATCGTGATCAGGAACGCGATGATGAGCGTCGGCACGGCGCGGCGCAGCGCAGGCTCCGCGATCAGGAGCCGATGATAGGCAGGTTTCGCGATCGATTGCGCCAATCCTTTGATCGAATCGGATTGGACGCACGCGTTCGCGGCGTCTGCACGCGACATGCCTAAAGCCCCCTGGAAACCTGCTTGCAACTTGAGTTCGGAAGCAGCCCCACATCGCTTCCGAATCATGGTCGATTTGAATCCAGATTTGGCGGGCTGTCGAGAGTCAACGAATCGTTAACGCGAATTTATTCTTATCCAACGCGCAGTTTGTGCGTCGCGCGTCCGCAAACTTACGTGCGCGGCGAGTCCGAAACGGGAACGTGTGACTCCTCGCACATTCTCTGTCACGCGCGCGGCGGTTCGGCGTGACTGATGACGCGCTTCACGCTCGGGAACGCGCGCCGCAACGCGCGCTCGATCGCATCGACATGCTCGTGCACCCTGATCACGCTCATCGACGGCTCGGCACGGCAGTGGAAGTTGACGATCTCGCCGGCTTCGGTGTTGCGGACGCGGACATTGTGGATGTCGTGGATCTCGCCGCCGGCGGCATATTCCGTCAGGGCGGCCGCAATGACCCGCACCCGTTCCGGTTCGGCGTCGACCCCGAACGGCAGTTCCGGTTCGAGCGGCTCGATGTGGACGTCGACCTCGACGTCCGCGCCGAACTCTTCCTGGATGTTGCGTTCCAGGGTGTTGGCTATGTCATGGGCGGCATCGAGCTGCATCCCGGCGTCGACCTCGAGGTCGATGCTGACGATCAGCTTGGCGCCGAGGTCGTGCACCGTGACGTGGTGGATGGCGAGGCCCGAATTGTGGGAGATGACCATGATGCGGTCGCGCACGGTCTCGTTGTCGCGCGCCACGGGGACTGCGGTGAAGGTGAGGTCGGTATCGCCGAACGCCTTCTCGACGGCTGCTTGCGCGCTGCGCTTGATGTCCTCGACCCGGTCGATGGGGTAAGTCCGCGGCACCTTTGCGATCGTGTCGATAAATGTGGTGGCCCCGACCATGCGCACGCGGAGCCGCTCGACGTCGATCACACCCGGTACGCTGCGGATCGCGGCCGTGGCCGTCTCATGCGCGCCTTCCGGAGCGCGGTCCACCAGCGTCTGCACGGTCGTGCCGGCCATGCGCAGGCCGAGCAGGGCGATCATGACGGCCACCGCGGCGGCGGCCGCCGCGTCGCCCCACCAGAAGCCGAGGCCGGCGAGGATCAGGCCCACGATCACGGCGAACGAGCCCATCACGTCGGAGGCGAAATGCAGCGCATCGGCGGCGAGCGCCTGGCTCCTGGTCTCCCGCGCGGCACGGTGCAGGGCGCGGGCGCGCCACAGATTGACGGCGATGTCGATCACCAGCACCACGAACGGCACGGCCGAAATGGTCGGCGGCGCGGTTCCCTCGCGCAGCCGGCTGTAGGACTCCACCAGGATGCCGCCGGCGAGCACATAGAGAAGGGCGGTGACGCCCAGCGCCGAGACGCTTTCGAGCTTGCCGTGGCCGTAATGATGCTCCTCATCCGCCGGCTTGTCGGATACCCGCACCACCGCCCAGGTGATGATGGTCGCGACCAGGTCGATCGACGAATGCAGCGCCTCCGAGATCAGCGCCAGCGAGCCGATCGCGATCCCGACCGCGAACTTGGCCGCCGCCATGCCGCCACTGGCGAAGATCGAGATCGCTGCGACCGAGGTCTTGTTATGTTGGGAGCTCATGGCGGGGGATTTAGCAGCCTGTGACTGAACATCAAGCGACGATCCACAGGCGTAGACGCTAGTGAGTTGCAGGAGCGATGCCCCCCCTGGTTTTGTAGGGTGGGCAAAGGCGCGGAGCGCCGTGCCCACCATCTTTCGGGGACGCTGACACATTGTGGGCACGCTTCGCTTTGCCCACCCTACGAGACCGAGGTCTTTGGCCCCTCGAATGTTAAGGCAGCGTCACGACGATCTTGCCGAGATGCTTGTTGGCCTCCATGTGCTCGAACGCCTTATCGATGTCGTCGAAAGCGAACACCTTGTCGATCGGCAGCTGCAGTTTTCGTGACTCGACCGCGCCCCAGATGTCCTTCTTGACCTCGTCGAAGATCTCACGGATCTCCGCGATGGTGCGGGTGCGGAAGGTGACGCCGACATAGTCGATGCGGCGCGCCGCGTGCAGGTCGAAGTTGAAATCGGCATGGGTGCCGCCGAGCCGGCCGACATTGACAATGCGGCCTTTTACCTTCGTCGCGGCGAGGTTCTGGCTCGCGACCTTGCCCGAGACCTGGTCCACGATGAGGTCGACACCTTCGCCGTTCGTCGCCTTCAGCACCTCGTCGACCCATGTGGGGTCGGAGGAATCGACCGCGAGGTCGGCGCCATACTCCTTCATTCGGCCGCGGCGAGCCGCATCGGTCGAGGAGCCAATCACCAGCCTGGCGCCCTTGAGTTTCGCGATCTGCATCGCCATCAGGCCGACGCCGGAGCTTGCGCCCTGGATCAGGACGGCTTGCCCGGGCTGCACGCCGCCGATGGTGACGACGGCGTTGTGCATGGTCGCGAGTGCGACGGGCAGGGTGGCGGCTTCCTCGAAGTTCATGTTCGAGGGCGCGCGGAACAGCCGGCCGTGATCGGCCAGCGTGTATTCGGCAAACGCCGCGCCGCCCGAACCCATGATGCGGTCGCCGACCTTGACGCCTTTGGCATCCGGTCCAAGCGCGGCGACCTCGCCGGCCCATTCCATGCCGAGCACGGTCCCAGCACCGCCGGCCGCGCCATGGGCGTGGCCCTTGCGCATGCCGGTGTCGGCGCGATTGAGGCCACAGGCGCGGACGCGGACCAGCACCTGCGTGCCTTCAGGCCTTGGTTGAGCGACGTCGGAAATCGTAGCGCCACCAGGGCCGTAGACATAAGCCTTCATGAATTGCTCTCGCTTCTTGCAGTGATTATTCCGCGGCCTGCGCTGTCGGATGAACGATCATGCCTTCGAGCCGGCTGCGGATGATCGCCTCCGCTTCGCGCACGATGCGGGAGATCAGTTCGGCGCAGGTCGGGATGTCCTGGATCAGGCCCTGGACCTGGCCCGCCGACCAGATGCCTTCGTCCGAGTTGCCGGTCGCGTAGACCATCTTGCCGCGGGCGCCCGCGACAAGCTCGCGGATGTCCTCGAACTTGGCGCCTTCCTTCTCCATCGCAACGACCTTGTTCGAGATCTCGTTCCTGGCGACGCGGGAGGTGTTGCGCATGGTGCGGAAGATCAGCTCGGTCTCGCGCTCGTCATTGGCGACGATCTTCTCCTTGATGAGCTGATGAATGGGGCTCTCTTTCGTCGCCATAAAGCGGGTGCCCATGTTGATGCCTTCCGCGCCCAGCGCCAGTGCGGCGACGAGGCCGCGGGCGTCGGCAAAGCCGCCGGAGGCGATCATCGGGATCTTGATCTTGTTGGCGGCGGCCGGGATCAGGATCAGGCCGGGGGTGTCGTCCTCGCCGGGATGGCCGGCGCATTCGAACCCGTCGATCGAGATGGCGTCGACGCCCATGCGCTCGGCCGAAAGCCCGTGACGGACGCTGGTGCATTTGTGCACGACCTTGACGCCGTGCTTCCTGAACTCGTCGACATGCTCCTGCGGCTTGTTGCCGGCGGTCTCGACCACCATGATGCCGCTCTCGATGATGGCGGCGCGATATTCGGCATAAGGCGGCGGCTTGATCGCGGGCAGGATGGTGAGGTTGACGCCAAACGGCTTGTCGGTGAGATCGCGGCAGCGGGCGATCTCCTTCCGGAGATCCTCCGGCGTGGGCTGGGTCAGCGCCGTGATGAAGCCGAGCGCTCCGGCATTGGCGACGGCGGCGACCAGCTCGGCGCGCCCGACCCATTGCATGCCGCCCTGGACGATCGGGTGCTCGACACCGATGAGCTTGGTGAACCGTGTCTGCAGCATGATGCGTTTCCCCCGCCTGCATGGCAGGCTCAGTTATCGGTTGATGGCGGCAGGATGCCGCCAGGGTCGGGAAATGTCTATTGCGCCGGCGTGCGATGGGGGCGGGGCGAGCATGCGGGAGGCGAGGGGATTCCGCGGGGCGGATAATTGGGACGAGCCGCGGCGTGACGGCGCAGGCTTTTCCCTCAAACGCCGTTGTCATGCCCCGGCTTGACCGGGGCATCCAGTACGCCGCGGCGTCCCGGCTCTAGCCTCGCTGTCTCTGGAATACTGGATTGCCTGCTTTCGCGGGCAATGACACTGAGTATGGAGCGAAGAACTACTCCGTCGACAGCCGCACCATCTGGCGGCCGCCGTTCATTTCCTTGAGGCTGTTGACGAAGTTTTCGGGGCGCTGCCAGCGGTAGGGGACCTTCAATCCCATGTACTCGGCGATGTCGCCGATGAAGCCGGTGCAATTGGTGGTCTCGGCGTTCCAGACCGGCGAACTCGCCTGCAATTTCTTGATATAGGCAAACACGCGCTTCGCGTCGGCTTCGTTCAGATAGACGCGGTAGTTCGCGGTCAAATAGTCCGGGTCGAGATCGCCGTAGCTCGCGCCGGTCTCCGCCGGCACCCAGGTGAGGTGACCGAGCACATAGGCCCAGGTGTCGCCGGCGGGCGTGAGCCCTGCCACCTCGACGGCGCGCTCGCTGGTCTTGCCGTACCAGACGAACGCGTGGCCCCAGCTCGCGGCCGTGCGGGCGCGGAAATCGACGTAGTACGGACCTTTCTCCGCGCGCGCGACTGCGCGCCGCGTCGTTTGCGGCGCCGGCCGTGATGCGGTCTCGGTCGTGGCAAGCGCGTTTGCCTCAGCAACGCGCTTGTTCGCTTCGTGGGCGGAGGCCGAGGGTGTCGTGCACGCGAGCATGGCCGCGAGCGCGAATCCCGCAAGGATGCAGGGTCCCGATCGATCAGGTTTGTTCGTCACGCTACGCCCCTCGACTGTCGGCCACTCACGCAGAGTCAACGCTTGCTTCTGCGCGTATTTCGCTGCGCGTCAGTAGCGCGCCGCGACGGGGCCGGGCGCCTTGCCGATCGGGGCCTTTCCAACCGGGCTCTTGCCAATCGGCATCTTGCCGATCGGCGCCTGCTCGGAATAGACGGGAACGGGCTGGCGGCGCGGCAGATCCGCAGCATTCGCAACCGTCACCAGAGCAAGCGTAGCACCCACGACAAATACAATCTTCTTCACAGTCATACCCCTAGAAGGTTTGGTCCAAACACGGCACCGCCGTGCCCCCAGACACGCCTCACAGAAGGGCGGCCGAATGCGACCACAGTGCGGCATCCGCGCGACATGTTGGCGGCATCTGCCGGGCGCGCCGAAATGTGATGTGTCTGAATGTTTCGCCCTCGCGCCGCTCGTTCGCTCAGTGATCGGCGCTGAGGCGGAAATGCATCTCGATCTTCGCCGGTGAGGGGTCGCCCGCCACGCGCCAGGGTGAAAAGCCAGGGGTGGGATCAGGATCGGAGGGGAGATCGATCGGCCAGCTCTGCGTCGGCGAACCCGGAAGCGTCAGGCTAACGGCGCGATGACGCGTTTTGTACGACAACGACGTGGAGGCAATGATCGCTTTGCGCTCGCCTTCATGCGCGCGCCAGTTCGGAGGCAAATCGGCATTGGCATTCCCGGTCGCTTCCTCGACCTCGATGTGCACATCCTCCGCCTTGTCCGGCAGCGTCATGCCAGCGGGAAGGCGAAACTCGATGTGGAGCGTCATGTAGCCGTGACTGAGATAGGGCGAGCGGATGAGTTCGTACCAGCCCCAATAGCCAAGGATTGCCGCGATGAGTAGAACAGTGAGAGCAAAGGGTGCGGAGAGCCGCGTGGTGCGGTGAGGCGTGGTGTCGGAGGTTTCCGCGGGCGGCTGTGGCGTTGCATTCCGGACCAGGCCGAAGCGCACGAACAGCCAGATGCCGGCGATCAGGCCAACCACACCGCCGATCGGACCGATGTCGAAGAAGGCGCCCATGGCGATGCCGCCATCGCGGTCTGGCCCGGCCAGCGCGATCACCAGTGCGGCAAGGGCGAACCAGCCGGCGAGCGCGCCGAGCAGGGCGGAGAGGAGGCCGAGGATCAAGCGCATGTCCGGATTGGTCGCGCGGATGGGGATCGCGGTTCGAACCATCCCGCGGGATTGATGGCCTTCACCCGATCCGGTTGAGGCTGTTCCGGATCGTCGAGAAGATGCCGCCGATGTCTTTTCGCAAGCCGTCGAGCGCGTTGAAATTGTCGAAGATGCGGGCGATGCGGTCTTCGACCTCGCGCTTGCTCTTGGTCAGCGCGTCGACGCGCGAGGCGAGGGTGACGTCGCCGCTCGCCTCAATCTCGCCGACGGTTTTGGCGAGGAGATCGCGCGTGGTACCGACGTCCGCGATCATGGCTTCGATTCCGAATACGGGCGCCTTCAGCGGGACGAGGTCAGCCTGCGACTTCGACAGCTCCGCCTTGAAGGCGTTCAGCGTCGCCAGCGTTTCCTGTAACGCGCCGAGGCGCTGGCGCGACTGGAGCACAAAATCGTTCAGCGCATTCTGGCGGTCGACAAGCGTCTTGCCCTCGGCGTCGGTCTCGACACCGGCGAGCGAGCGCTCGAGCTGGGCCTGGCGCTGGCCGAGCTCTTCGAAATCGAGCCCGATGCTTTTTAGGATGTGGAAGCTGTCGTCGATGCGGGCCAGGCGCTGCTCGATCTCGATCTTGTTCTTCGACAGGGTCTCGACGCGGGCGCCGAGAGGGGCTTCGCCGCCGGTTTCGAGCTCGTCGACGCTCTTGGCGAGGCGCTCATGACCGAGGCTCAGCTCGCCGATCAAGGCATTGAGGCCGGCGTCCGACGCGCGCAACGGCACCAGCTCGGCGTGGGACTTCGCCAGATCTTCCTTGTACTGGTTCAGGGTTGCAAAGGTGTCCTGGACCCTGCCGACCCGCGACAGCAGCGTCGATACATCGCGCGCGATATCCTTCAGCCGGTCGGCGAGGTTGTTCTTGCGGTCGTCGGTCTCGAGGTCGTGCAGCGAGCGTTCGAGCTGATTCTGGCGGTCGCGGATTTCGGTGAAAACCGGCTCGACCGCGCGGCGCTGCTCGGCGACCTTGCCGACCATGTCGCGCAGTTCCTGCTGGCGGCGGCGGATTTCGGCGAGCTGGTCGTGCATGTCGGTGGATTCGTTGCGGCCGCGCTGCAGCAGGGCCCGCTGCTCGGTCTCGCCCAGCTTGTCGTGCAGGGCGGAGACGGCCTCCCGGGGATCGCTCTCGATCAGGTGCTGGACGGTGGCATCGAGGTGGTTCTGCAGGGCGTGGGCGACGACGACATCCTCGCGGGTCTTCTTGAGGCGGTCGCGCAATGTGTCGAGGCGCCGGTCCTGGCGCGAGAGCCGCCAGGCGGAGGCGCCGATCAATGCCAGCGCCAGGGCCAGGATCGCGCCGGTCGCAATGCGCTGCGGGACAGGCAGGCCTCCGAACCAGGCAGGCAGGTGGCCGATATCGTAACCGAGCGCCTGCTGGGCGAAGATCGCAATGGCAGTGAGCAGAACAAACCAGGCAACCAGGAAAAACAGCCACATCGTGACTTCCTCACGCCGGCACACATTATCGCCATAATTGCTATTGGAGAGCGGAACCGAGATCAAGGGCGGCGGAGGCTTGCCGGACAGGTCCAGGCGCACGATCCACGGCTGAATGCGTCAGCCGATCGGTGGAGCGCGGGTGTGGAAGTTGCCGGGTTTTCCTCCGCGGGGGGCGCTGGCTCCCTCCGCCGTCATTCCGGGACCCGCGCAGCGCGAGCCCGGAATCCGTTGAACTGCAGTCTCTACCGCCCAATGGATTCCGGGCTCGGCGCTGCCCGCGCCCCGGAACGACAGAGTGCCCTACAGCCGAAACTCGTTGGTCAGCTCGCCGATGCCCTCGATCGCGACGGTTACCGTGTTCACCGGCTCTTTCATCACGCCGACGCCGACCGAGGTGCCGACGGCAATGAGGTCCCCGGGGAGCAGGGTCATGTCATGGGAGATCCTGCTGACCAGCTCCTGCGCGGTGAAGATCATGTCCGATATCGGATAGTTCTGCCGCTCCGCGCCGTTGAGGATGGTGCGCACCACCAGCTTTGCCGGATCGAGACCGGTGGCGATGACGGGGCCGAACGGGCCGTAATCGTCGATGCCCTTGGCCCGTGCCCATTGCGGGAAAGTGGGATCGCTGGTCAGGATGTCGTTGGCGGTGATGTCGTTGACGCAGGTGTAGCCGAAGATGAAGCCGTCCGCTTCCGCCGGCGACACCCGGGCGCAGGTCTTGCCGATGACGATGCCGAGCTCGCCTTCATAGGTGGTCTTGCCGTCGTAATAAGAGGGACGGCGGATCACTGCGCCTGGCGTCGTGATGCTGGTGGTGGCCTTCAGGAGGTAGAGCGGCTCCGGCGGCTCGGGCTGGTTGAGCTTGGCCGCGAGCGCGTGAAAATTGTTCCAGAGCGCGACGATCTTGCTGGGCACGCAGGGCGCGAGCAGTTCGACCTCCGACAGCGCCAGCGTTTTGCCGGTGGCTGCATGGCGGCCGAACATGTCGCCCTCATGCACGCTGATGCCCGACGAATTCAGCGTGCCGAAGCCGGTCGTACCGCTCTTGCGGAAGCGGAGCCAATGTTTGATCTCGCCAGCCATCACGCCACCGCCAGTGCGCGCGGATCCGATGGCGTCGAGATGCCGTCGTAGAGACCGGCGATGCGGGCGCGCTGGGTCACCATCGCCAGCACGGAATCGAGCGCGGGGGTGGCGACGCCGGTGAGGCGGCCCATCTCCTGCACGACGGTGACGAGCGGGTCGATCTCCATCGGGCGGCCCCGCTCGAGATCCTGGAGCATCGAGGTCTTGTGCGCGCCGACCTTGCGGGCGCCTTCGATGCGGCGCTCGACGTCGACGCGGAATTTGACGCCGAACGTCTCGGCGATGCCTTGCGTCTCCATCATGATCGCGCGCGACAGCGCGCGAGTGGCCGGATCGGTGCAGATCACGTCGAGTGTTGCATGGGTGAGTGCGCTGATCGGGTTGAAGCAGACATTGCCCCACAACTTGAGCCAGATCTCGTCGCGAATGCGGTCGAGCACCGGCGCTTTCAGCCCGGCTGCGACGAAGAGATCGGCGAGGCGTTGCACGTCCGGGGTGGTCTCGCCGGAGGGCTCCCCGAGCGGAAAGTTGTTGCCGTAGACGTGACGGATCACGCCGGGCGCCTCGATCTCGGTGGCGGGATAGACGATGCAGCCGATGGCGCGCTCGGCGCCGATTTCGCGCCACTGCCGTCCGCCGGGGTCGATGCTCTCCAGCGTCGAATTCTCGTATTGGCCGCCATGCTTGTAGAAGTACCAATAGGGGATGCCGTTGACGGCAGTGACGATGCGGGTGTGGGGGCCGAGCAGCGGCTGCATCGTCTCGATCACGCCGGTGATCGAGTGCGCCTTCAGCGTGATGATGATGTAGTCCTGCACGCCGAGCTCGGCCGGATCGTCGGTGCAGCGCGGATGCACGGTGTACTGCTCCTCGCCCGCGAGCAGCGTCAGGCCGTGCTCGCGCATCGCGGCAAGGTGCGCGCCGCGTGCGACCAGGCTGACGTCGGCGCCCGCGCGCGCGAGCTGAACGCCGAGGTATCCGCCGATTGCTCCGGCGCCGTAGATGCAGATCTTCATGGAATCCTCGCGAAGCAGCGGAAGCCGGATTTCGGGACGAAAGATCCGGTCCGGCTCGGAAGGCTCCGAGCCGGGTCCGGTAGTCGCAGGGGAAGTGAGGCGCTTTAAGCTGCTTGCGGCGTGCCGTTGATCGCTTCGTCCATGAAGGACGCGATGTCACGCATGCTGATGACCGAGACGAGGCTGTAATCGTCGATGACGGGCAGGTGCCGGATGTGATTCCGGTTCATGAGATGGCGGACGTGCTCGATCGTGTCGCTCGACGTGCAGGATACGAGCTGCTGCACCGAGACGAGCTGCGAGACCTTGACGTTGACGGCATTGGCGCCGTGCTCGGCGACGGCGCGCACGACGTCGCGCTCGGTGAACATGCCGACCGCGGTATTGCCCTCGGAGCGGACCACGTCCTTCACCACCAGTGCGCTGATATTGTTGGCGCGCATCAGCTTGGCGGCGATACCCACGGTTTCGTTCATTCGCACCGTGACAACGCGCGGTGTCTTCTTGCGCAGAATGTCTCCGACCAGCATTGCAACCTCCTTGGGTGAATGATGAAGCAAGTGTGGTATACATAATGCCAATCGTCAAGCACTCGATTTGGCTCATCCGAAAAATCTTGCGGCAGCAATGCTGACGTTTGCCGTAAGCCAAAAAGAAAGGGGCGCATCGCTGCGCCCCTGTCTCACCCGTGCAAGATGCGTGTTCGTTATGCCGTCTCGGTCTTGGCGTTCCCCGTCGCGGCGTTGGCGCTCTCGGCTTCCTTGCCGAGGATGAAGGAGCGGCGCATCGGCTTGATCACGAATAGCGCCATCAGCGCCGCCGTCGCGTTCAGTGCCACCGCGACCACGAACACGGCCTTCCAGCCATACGTGGCCGAGATCACGCTGGCGAGCGGAACGAGCAGGGACGCCGTTCCCTTCGCCGTGTAGAGCATGCCGTTATTGGTGGTTGCGAACTTCGAGCCGAAGGTGTCGCCGCAGGTCGCCGGGAATAACGAGTAGATCTCGCCGAACACGCCGAAATAGACCGCGGTGGCGAGCACGAAGACGACCGGCACGTGGCCATAGGCCGACAGCGTCAGCAGCATCAGCGCGGCGGTGCCGAAGGCGATGAACATAGTGTGCTCGCGGCCGATCGTGTCGGAGACGAAGCCGAAGAAGGGCCGTCCGAAACCGTCGAAGATGCGGTCGAGCGAGATCGCGAACGTCAATGCCGCCATCTGGAAGCCGGCGAGCGTGACCGGCGTGTCGGCGATCTTGAAGTCGTGCGCGATCGGGGCGATCTGCGCCGCGGTCATCAGGCCGCCGGAGGCGACCATGACGAAAACGAGATACATCACCCAGAAAATAGGGGCGCGCAGCACCTGGGGCGGGGTGAAGTCGATCTTGGTCTGCGGCAGATTGAGCTGCTTCTTCTTCGGCGGGATCGAAATCCGCGGCGGCTGGATGAAGAAGGCGAGCACGAAGACGATGACGCCCTGGCCGATGCCGAAGGTGAGGAAGGCGTGCTGATAACCGCTCGTTGCGATCATGGCGGCGATCGGCACGACGGTGAGTGCAGCGCCTGCGCCGAAACCGGCGGCAGTCGCACCGGCCGCAAGGCCCCGGCGATCGGGAAACCATTTCAGCGCGTTGCCGACGCAGGTGCCGTACACCGCGCCCGCGCCCATGCCGCCGATGATCGCGGCCGCGTAGAGCAAGGTGAGGCTATCGGCATAGGAGTTGAGAATCCACGACAGCGCGATCATGACGCCGCCGAACATGATGACGATGCGCGGGCCGTATTTGTCGACGAACCAGGCCTCGATCGGCACCAGCCAGGTTTCGGTGACGACGAAGATGGTGAAAGCGAGCTGGATCGCGGCGCGTCCCCAATGGTGCGCGTGATCGATCGGATCGACGAACAGCGTCCAGCCGTATTGCAGGTTGGCGATCATCGCCATGCAGACGATGCCCATGACCAGCTGGAGCCAACGGAAACCTGTGCGAAGAGGCGCGGCTGTGACAGCGCCATCGGTGCTGGAAATCATCAAAAACCTCCCGAGCGCCTGTCTGGTTCGGCACCGGTCACAAGATGACCTGATGTCGCAATATTGTGGCTTATCGTCGCAAGCGCGATCGCGAGCTTGGTATACCATATTCCAGATTGCAAGCCTTATCTTGGCGGGCCGGCGACAAAATGCGAGTTCCGTTTGCAGCACGGCGGGATCGCGGAAGCTTCGCGCAAAACGAAAACGCCCGGCCGCGAGGCCGGGTGTCTTGCGCGAGAAGGGCTTTTAGAGGGCGTCAGACGGTCGATTGCGCGACCACGACCTTGCGCCAGGGCTTGAGCACTGCGATCGCCAGCGCCGAGGCCAGGATGTTGGCGCCGGCCGCGATGATGAACACGTTGTCCCAACTGCCCGACGACTGCTGCATGTAATTGCCGATCGGGACCAGCAGCGCGGCCGTCCCCTTCGCGGTGTAGAGCAGGCCGGCATTGGTAGTCGCGAACTTGGCGCCGAACGTATCGGTACAGGTCGAGGGGAACAACGAGTAGATCTCACCCCAGGCGAAGAACACGAAGCCCGAGAGCAGCACGAACCAGAGCGGGTCGTGGCCCCAGAGGTAGAGCATCCAGATGCCGATACCTTCCATCCCGAAAGCGATGAACATCGTGTTCTCGCGGCCGATCATGTCGGAGATCCAGCCGAAGAACGGACGCGTCAGGCCGTTGAGCACGCGGTCGATCGTGGCCGCGAAGGTCACAGCGGTCATCGTCACCGCCATCAACGTGACCGGCACGTTGTCGATCTTCCAGTCGGCCGCGATCGGCTTCAGATTGGCCGTCACCATCAGGCCGCCGGCGCCGACGATCACGAACATGAAGTACATCAGCCAGAAGATCGGCTGACGCAGCACTTCGGTCGGCTGATAGTTGCGGCGGCTCTGTTGCAGATTGGCGTTCGCCACCACGCTGGGCACCTGGCCTGCCTTCGGCGCCAGCAGGAAGAAGGCGAGAATGCAGATGATGATGCCTTGTCCGAGGCCGAAATAGAGGAAGGTGGTCTGGAAACCGCTGTCCTTGATCATGGCCTGGATCGGCGCGACGGTCAGCGCGGAGCCTGCACCGAAGCCCGCGGCGGTGATGCCCGCGGCAAGACCGCGCTTGTCCGGAAACCACTTCAAGGCGTTGCCGACGCAGGTGCCGTAGACGCCGCCGGCGCCGATGCCTGCGATGATCATGCCGAGATAATAGCCGTTGAGCGTGGTCGCCTCCGCGTTGATCGCCCAGCCGGCGGCACAGAGCACGCCGCCGACCAGCACCACGATGCGCGGACCGTATTTGTCGACGAACCATCCTTCGATCGGCACGAGCCAGGTCTCGAACAGCACGAACAGTGTAAAGGCCCATTGGATCGACGCGCGATCCCAGCCGAATTTCTTCTGGATGTCGGGGACGAAGAACGTCCAGCCATATTGATAGTTGGCGATCATCACCATCGCCGCGACGCCAACCGCCAATTGCGTCCAGCGATACGTGTCGCTAACGCGCGCGGCTGTCGGGGCGGTTGCTTGCACCATGTCCGTCATAAAGCCTCCCGTGGCGCCTCTCATTTTTCTGCGAGCGCTGGAACGGCATTCTTGTATGCATTATGCCAAGCTTCAAGCGCTGGTCCGGTCACCGTGCGCAAATGCCGCAGCACCTTGCCCGGTGGCGGCTGTGACTCAGGACAGCACAAGTAGAAATGGCCCCGTCATCCGGGGCCATTCATCAAAAGTCGTATGCGAACCGATTTAAAACCGTGCCGCTGCGCGGCGGCGCGGGAGGCTGCCCGGCTTACAGGCCGAAGCGCGGCAGGTCGCCATTGTGATTCGAGATCTCGGCGCTCGCCATCAGGAGGCGGTCGATCGTGGCCATCAAGCGGGCGAACAGCGAGGATGAGGGCGCGAGAGCGACGGAAGCGGTCTTGGACATCGAAAATCCCTTTCTTGAGACGGTCAGTGCTGCTGTCTCATTTCGAAGGGCAATCTATGTATACCAGATGCCAATGTCTATGCATGCCATTGCATAGCAGCATTTAGCTCTTCGCATTGCAGCATAATAATCCGTTAAATGGGCCGATTTGAGCGGGGATATGCCCAAACCCCGCCGAAACTGAACCATTTGACCGTCGATGTCCAAAAACGGAGCCTTGGCAGCGGCACACGAAGCCGCTAGTGGTCTGCCCCCTTCCAATCATCTGTCAGAGTGGTTCATGTCGAGCGCCTCGCCCGCCGTCTCGATCGGCATCGATTTTGGGACCAGCAACACGGTCGTGGCCCTTGCGGCGGACGACCGCCGGGTCGAGGCCATCCGCTTCGACCATGGCGGACAGCGCCACAGTGTCTTCGTATCGGCGCTGTGTTTCTGGGAGGACCGGCCGGGAGCCGGCGCCCAGGCCGAAGGCGGCCCGTGGGCGATCGAGCAGTTCCTGGAAGGACGGCATGTCTACCGCTTCCTCCAGTCGTTCAAGACCTTCGCCGCGAGCTCCAGCTTCAACACCACCCAGGTGTTCCGGCAGCGCTACAAGTTCGAGGACATTTTGGCGGCGTTCCTGCGGACGCTGGCGCGCCATGGCGGCGATAAATTCGGCTTCGAGACGTCCACCATCACGGTCGGTCGCCCCGTCCGCTTCGCCGGCGGCAATCCTGACGAGGCGCTCGCGATGCAGCGCTACCGGGCCGCGTTCGAGCGCCTTGGCGCCGGCCACGCGCGCTATGTCTACGAACCCGTGGGCGCAGCGTTCTCCTTCGCTCGCCGCCTGGAGCGGGATGCGACCGTGCTGGTTGCGGATTTCGGGGGCGGTACCAGCGATTTCTCCGTGATGCGGTTCTCGCGTGCCGGCGGCGCCTTGCGCGCCGAGCCGCTCGGCCATGCCGGCATCGGGATTGCGGGCGACACGTTCGATTACCGCATCGTCGATCACGTCGTCTCGCCGCGGCTGGGCAAGGGCTCGAGCTTCCGCTCGTTCGACAAGGTGCTGCCGATCCCCACCGGCCACTACACCAATCTCGCGCGCTGGCATCAGCTTGCGATGATGAAGAGCAACGGCGACCTGCGCGAACTCCGGGAGCTTGCGCGCACCGCGGTGAAGCCGGCTCTGCTCGAGGATTTCATCACCATCGTCGATCTCGACCTCGGCTTTTCGTTGTACCGCGCGGTATCCGACGCCAAGGTCGCGCTGTCGGCGCAGGATCAGGTGGAGTTCCGCTTCAAAGGCGGCGGGGTCGACATTGGCTCGACCATCACGCGGAAGAATTTCGAAGCCTGGATTGCCGACGATATCGCGAGGCTCGGGGCCACCGTCGACAAGGTGCTTGGCGAAGCCGGCATCACCGCGCGCGAGATCGAAAAGGTATTTCTGACCGGCGGCACGTCCTTCGTGCCGGCCGTTCGAAAACTGTTCGCCGAGCGGTTCGGCAACGAACGGCTGATGTCGGGCGATCAGTTCGAGTCGATCGCCTACGGCCTTGCTTTGATCGGACACAGCCCGGACCCCGACCGCTGGACCGCAAGCGGCGGGATTGCGCCGAAGGCAGGGGCGTAGGCTCGCTGAGATGACACTCGATCGCTGGTCCCGTTCGTGAGCTGGCCATCGCATTTGGCGACCATTTCGGCGGCCCATCCTTCGAGACGCCCGCCTTTGGCGGGCCCTCAGGATGAGGTCGGAGTATGTGGCCGCAGTCTCGACGAGCACTGTTGCCGCTAGCCTCATTCTGAGGAGACCGCGGAGCGGTCGTCTCGAAGGACGAGGCGCTCGCTCTACCTCAGACGCTATTGCTTGATCTCAGGCTCGACGAGCTTCGCCAGATTGCGCAGCGATTCCTGCCAGCCGAGATAACAAGCCTCCGGCGGGATGACGTCGGGGATGCCGGCCTGCGTGATATCCAGCTCAGTGCCGACGGATACCTTCTTCAGGATCACGGTGACCTGGATTTCGCCGGGCAGATTGGGGTCGTCGAACCTGTCGGTGTAGCGGAGACGTTCGCCGGGAACGAGCTCGAGATATTCGCCGCCGAAGGCGTGGCTGTTGCCCGTCGTGAAGTTACGGAACGACATCTTGAACGTGCCCCCGACCTTCGGCTCGAAATGATGGACCGTGCAGGTGAAGCCGTTCGGCGGAAGCCATTTCGCCAGCGCATCCGCCTCCAGGAAGGCGCGATAGACTTTCTCCGGGCTGGTCGTCAAAACGCGGTGCAGGCGGACAGTGCTGGGCATGATCATCTTCCTCATGAATCGCCGGGCTCGACGTCAGCGTCTATTGCCCATTCATGTCTAGATGACGGATCAGATACCGCCGATCCGACAGGGCGTCTCGATTTTTTTGATGGATGATTGGCAGACTGCCGCCACGTCGTGCGGCGTCATGGTGAATGCGAGATTGTAGCCGGGGATCGTCGGATTGTTCCGCCCGCCTGCGGCTGATGCGCCGACGGCGAAAGCTGGCCGGCGATCACGCGCTCGACTGCATCGGTCGCACTTATTGATCGAGTCGAATCTGCGCGGTTTTGACGATGTCCTGCCAGCGCGCGATCTCTTCGGTCATCCGTCGCTTGAGCGGTTCGGGGCCTCGCTGGTCCGGCGGTGGCAGGATCAAGCCTACCAGTTCGAGCCGTCTCCGCACGCCGTCATCGTCGAGCGCTGCGCGAAGCGCATCCGAGAACCGGTCGCGAATGGCGTCAGGCGCGCCTTTCGGCAGGTAGAACGCGAACCAGCTCGATGCGACAAACTGTGGAAGCCCTGCTTCCCTGGCCGTCGGTGTCTCCGGCAATTGCGGAACCCGCGCTGCGGCCGAAACGGTCAGGAAACGCAGATTGTTGTCACCCAGGAAGGGAAGAACGTCGCCCAACAATCCACAACTGAAGTCGCTGCGGCCGGCGATCAGGTCGGTCATCGCCAGTGCTGATCCCCGATATGGCACCTCGACCGGCTTGAATCCGATCACGGAGGTGAACAGCAGACAGCTGATGTGGCTGATCGAACCGACACCCGCATGGGCCAAGGTGAGGTCCGGGCCGCGCGCCTTGGCGATCGCGATGAACGACGCCATGCTGTCCGCGCCAAGGTCGCGGCGAGCGACGACGAGGATCGGCGTTTCCGCGACCAGGCCAATCGGCGTGAAATCAACCAGCGGGTCGTAACGCAGATTCGGATACAGCGCGACCGATGCCGCATGCGTCCCGACGTGACCGCTGACGAGCGTATAACCGTCGGGCGCGCTTTTTGCGACGCGCGCTGAGCCGGTCGTGCCGCCCGCCCCGGCGATGTTCTCGACAATGATCGGCTGCCCGAGTTTTCGCGACATGTGTTCGGACACGATCCGGCTCATCACGTCATTCGGGCCGCCAGCCGCGAACGGGACGATCAACGTGATCGGCCGTGATGGGAAGGGCGACTCGGCATGTGCCGCATTCAACATTGACAGCATCGCAGCTGCGAGGAGGGCCGTATGCTTGCGTTTCAGAATCATATGGCCTCACTCCGCATCAGGGGCGTCGTCTTGCGCAGCACTGGCCGGTCGATCGGCACAGGCCGCGAGGACACGATCGACCTCACGGGCGGACAGGCCGATGTATCGAGCCGGGTCCGCAGCCGCCTCGATCTCATGCAGGGCGATGTGGGCCGTCACGGCCGGATCGCGCGAAAGGCTCTGGGCCAATGTCAGGCCCGAAGCGATCGCGTGCGTGCATGCCGCGCTCACCATCTCGTGCGCATGATGGCGCCCGACGTATGGAGCCAGCGCCATCATGACGGCCTCGGCGGCGATGAGACCCTGTGTCCGCCCGAGATTGGCCTGCATCGCATCGGGTCTGACGACCAGTCCGCCGCAGAGGCGAACAGCGTTGTCCAAGGCCCGGGAGACCAGTACGAATGCTTCCGGCAGCAGCGACCATTCGGCCTGCCACGGTCCCGTCGCCCGTTCATGGTCGTGGACCGAAGCGTCGAGCATGGCGCTCGCGAGCCGGCGCAACGACAGTCCGGTGCTGAGAATCTGCTCACAGATGATTGGGTTGCGCTTGTGCGGCATGGTGCTGGAGGCGCCGTGGCCCTGGCCGCCTGGCTCCAGCACTTCGCCGACCTCAGTCTGCGCCATCAACACGACATCGGTCGCGATCTTGCTCAAGGTCGCGGAGATCAGCCCAAGCAGGCAAACCGTCTCGGCCAAACTATCGCGCGCGGCGTGCCATGCCACCAGAGGTTCGCCGAGTTCGAGTTCGCTGGCCAACGCAGCGCGCACGCTGTCGCCATTGTCGCCGAGTGATGCGAAAGTGCCGACCGCACCGCCGAACTGGACCTGGAGGACTCTTGGTTTGAGTTCGGCGAGACGTTGCCTGTGGCGCAGCAGGCCCGACAGCCAGACGGAAACCTTGAATCCGAAGGTGATCGGAATCGCGTGTTGAAGTTTCGTCCTGCCGACCATGGGCGTATCGCGGTGGGTACGGGCCAGATCCGCAAGCGTCGATATCAGGCGCTCCAGATCGCGGTGGATGAGCTCGAGCGCGTCGCGGATCTGCACCACGAGCGCGGTGTCCATGATGTCCTGACTCGTGGCGCCCCAATGGACGAATTCGCCATGGGGGTTGCCGGTGAGTCGGATCAACTGCTCGACCAGATTCACGACCGGCAAACCAGCGCGCAAAGTTCCCGCCGCCAATTCGTCGAGGTCGAGTAGTTCAGCACGTGCAGCGGAGGCGATCGCAGCAGCAGCCTCGGCAGGAATCACACCGAGCTGCGCTTGAACCTTCGCCAGCGCGACCTCGACCAGAAGCATGGACTCAAGCGAATTGCGCTCACCGAAAATGGTGCGCATCGGGGCGGTGCTGAAAATATCGGCGAGGTGGCGGCTGCTGAAGACCGTTCCGGGCTCGAAACTCAGCATGGCCGTATCGCGATCATGGATGAGCGAACGCGCGCGCGTTCAAACCAGTCGGCAAGCCTCAATCCGAGCTCATGAATGCCGACTCTTACCTTGCGGGCGCATGGCGACGTCCGAGTAAAAAATAGCCGCATCGGTCGGTATCGGTCCCTCCGTCGTCGCGCTCCATTGCGCGCCGTACGGCTTGGCATCGATCAAGCCTAGATTACCCCCTCGTTTTGTAAAAATGCATTATTGCGATACATGCGTTCTGAATTGGAGAACGCGTCGAGCGCCCCCATGAATTCGGATATTGCAAACCGTGATCGGGTTGGGTTGCAGATCGTCGCCGAGAAAATCAGAGCCGCTACGAAAGCTTCATCGGGCGCGATCTGGTCTCCGTGCGGCGGAGCCGACGCATGTGGCGCTCGGCAGCCCTCCCAGAGCAGCTGGCGCCGAACGATGAGTGCTCGGCAGCGTGGCGTCATGTCCCTAGCCGGGCTCCCGGGGCGTTAAATTCGGTCAAGCCTTGCAAATGGTGAGGATGAGGTATACGTTGAGGCTGTTCGTTCAGCCGCTGTGCCTTGTTGAATGCGCCCGCGGGCTCCTTTTCCATAGACATCGACGAATAGAATTTGTTCTGCGTGACGATCACGCGGAACCTGCGCGTATGCGCTTTGGAGAAGAAAATGACGACAGGTACTGTGAAGTGGTTTAACGGCCAGAAGGGCTTTGGATTCATTCAGCCGAACGACGGCGGCAACGATGTGTTCGTTCACATCAGCGCGGTCGAGCGGGCTGGTCTTGCAGGTCTCGCTGAAGGCCAAAAGGTCAACTTCGAGCTCAAGACCGACAAGATGCGGGGCAAGGTCAGCGCTGAGAATCTCTCGCTGGCCTAAAGCCTTGGTGCCGTTTCACGGATGTACTGAAACGGCCATGCCACCCGCTCGATCCCAGGATTGAGCGGGTTTTTGTCCGTTGCAGAGCAGGGTGAATAATGAGCGCCAAGAGACCGGCCGAACCGTCACCCGAAAGCATCGCCCGTACTAACCGTCAGCGTTTGGCCGCTGAGGAAGGCGCTCGGGCGATGGTGGATGTTGGAAAGCAAGCCGTCGATGTTCGCAAGAACATGGCGCGGCTTCGAGAGCTGCGCGAAGCCAAGGAAGCGGCAGACGCCGCCCTTCAGGCATCGCTGCCCGCGGCCACCCCGACGAAGCGCAAGAAGAAGGTGACGCCATAGCTGCCTTCCATTGCGGCGACGACAATTCGGAGAGGGCCGATCACATGCCAAAGAGTGCGGGTCGTGCCTAGAATCAAGTCGGATGGCGGTGGCACCATCACCTTCTTTCTCGCGCTTGGCGCAGGACGACAGATGTGCCGTCTTGCGACGACGTTCCTGACGCAGAAGCAGGCTTTCAGTTATCTTCGCAAGAACCGGACAGAGTTAGAGCGCATGGCGCGGGCGCAGCTCGCTTCCGGAGCAGTCGAAGACGGAATCGTCGTGCTCTCGATGCTGTAGATCAGGCGGATTTCGGGGCCCCGGCTTCAGCGCAATCCGCGGTCGGAGTCTGGGACCGACGCTCTTATTCGGAGCCGCTTCCCGGCTTCGCCTCCCGGGCCAATCGCTCCGCTTTCAGCCGTTCGCGATTCTCGTTGAAGGAGTTCTGGTCCTTCGCATAGTCATTGATCGGCTTCTGCGTTGTCGCAGGCTTGAACGCCTTGTTGGCTTCACGCTTGGCGCGATCAGAGGATTGATCTTTCGACATTTAAGCCCTCAATTTGATCAAAGAGCGTGGTCCTGGCGAGTGCCGGACGCGACGCCACCCGTGCCCGAACTGAAAGGCCGACTTGCCATCCTCGGAAGCGAAGGCGACCAGTTCTTCAGCGTGGGGCAGGGTCTTTGCGAGGCGTGCTGCACTCGCTGTGGAGATGGCATGCTGGCATTTCCGGGCATGCTCTCATTCCCGGGAGCACGCCGGTCGAGGGAGCAACGGCCGGCCACCGCGTCTGTTCCTCGCGAACCAATCTTTAATCCAGCCTTCGCGGCGCGGCAAGCGTGCCGATCGTGCGATGCAGCCCCTTCCGCGTCAACAAAAAGGCCGCCGAAGCCGGCGGCCTTTCGCGTTGTAAGATGAGCCCGCTTACTCGGCGGCCTGCTTTTGCGGCGGATCGAGCGCGCCGGACTTGTGGATATCGGCCACCTGATGGTCCGAGAAGCCAAGCACGGTGCGCAGGATCTCGTCGGTGTGCTCGCCGAGCAGCGGGGAGCGCTCCACATCGCTGGGGGAGTCCGACAGCTTGATCGGGTTGCCGACCGAGATGTACTTGCCGCGGGTGGGGTGGTCGACCTCAACCACGGTGCCGGTCGCGCGCAGCGACTGGTCCTCGGCGATCTCCTTCATCGACAGGATCGGGCCGCAGGGGATGTCGTCCTTGTTGAGGATTTCCATCGCCTCGAACTTCGTCTTCGTCATCGTCCACTGTTCGATGCGGCCGAAGATCTCGTTCAGGCGCGGCAGGCGGACGGCCGGCTTGGCGTAGTTCGGATCGGTCTTCCAGGAGGGCTCACCGATCACGTCGCAGATCTTCTCCCAGACCGGGGCCTGGGTGATGAAGTAGATGTAGGCGTTGGGATCGGTCTCCCAGCCCTTGCACTTCAGGATGCGGCCGGGCTGGCCGCCGCCGGAATCGTTGCCTGCACGCGGCACGGCATCGCCGAACGGAATGCCTTCGCCGAACTGGCTGTATTCCTTGAGCGGGCCGTGGGCGAGGCGCTGCTGGTCGCGCAGCTTGACGCGCGCGAGGTTGAGCACGCCGTCTTGCATCGCAGCCGTCACCTTCTGGCCCTTGCCGGAATGGGTGCGGTGATAGAGTGCGGTGACGATGCCGAGCGCCAGATGCAGACCGGTGCCGCTGTCGCCGATCTGCGCGCCGGTGACCAGCGGCAGGCCGTCGCGGAAGCCGGTGGTGGAGGCGGCGCCGCCGGTGCACTGTGCGACGTTCTCATAAACCTTGCAGTCTTCGTACGGTCCGGGGCCAAAGCCCTTGATCGAGGCGACGATCATCTTCGGGTTGATCGCCTGGATCTTCTCCCAGGGGAAGCCCATGCGGTCGAGCACGCCGGGGCCGAAGTTCTCGACCAGCACGTCGCACTTCTTGATGAGCTCGGTGAGGACTTCCTTGCCCTTGGGGTTCTTGGTGTCGAGCGTGATCGAGCGCTTGTTGTGGTTGAGCATGGTGAAATACAGGCTGTCCACGTTCGGGATGTCCTGCAGCTGGCCGCGGGTGATGTCACCCACGCCCGGGCGCTCTACCTTGATCACGTCGGCGCCGAACCAAGCGAGCAACTGCGTGCAGGTCGGCCCGGACTGGACGTGGGTGAAGTCGAGAATGCGAACGCCCTCGAGCGCTTTTGTCATCGTGTTGCTCCTGTTACTCTTCTGTTTCCGTCATGCCCGCGAAGGCGGGCATCCATTATTCGCTGAAGGTTCAGTTGGGCCTCAGTGCTCGCCTCAAGGATGATCTGGCGATTACTGGATTCCCCGCCTGCGCGGGGAATGACCCGGCGGCTGGTTACTTCTTCTTCTGCAGAACGCTCTGCGGATTGAGGTTGCCGATGCGGCCGCTCTCGGAACCGGCGGCCGGATCGATCACGGCGTTGATGAGCGTCGGCTTGCCCGAGGCCATGGCTTCGTTGACGGCGCGCTTGAGCTCGTCCGGCGAGGTGGCGTTGACGCCGACACCGCCGAAGGCTTCCATCATCTTGTCGTAGCGGGCGCCCTTGACGAACACCGTCGTCGCCGGATCGGCATTGGCGCCGTTGACGTCGGTGCCGCGATAGATGCCGTCATTGTTGAAGATGACGACGCAGATCGGCAAATTGTAGCGGCAGATGGTCTCCACTTCCATGCCGGAGAAGCCGAAGGCCGAGTCGCCTTCCACCGCGAGCACGGGATGGCCGGTCTCGAGCGTAGCCGCGATCGCCTGGCCCATGCCGATGCCCATCACGCCCCAGGTGCCGACGTCGAGACGCTTGCGTGGGCGATACATGTCGATGACGCCGCGGGCGAGGTCGAGCGTGTTGGCGCCCTCGTTGACGAGGATCGCCTCGGGATGATCCTTGATGACGTTCTTCAGCACGCCGAGCGCGCCGTGATAGTCCATCGGCGATTTGTTGTTCATGAGCTTCGGCGCCATCTTGGCGACGTTCTCTTCGCGCTTGGTCGAAATCGCCTTGGTCCATTCGACCGGCGGCGCGGTCCAGCCCGACGCCATCGCCTGGTTGAAGGCGGAAACGACCGAGCCGATGTCGCCGACGACGGGCGCGACGATCTCGACGTTGGAGTCCATCTCGCGCGGTTCGATGTCGACCTGGATGAACTTCTTGGGCGCTTCGCCCCAGTTCTTGCCCTTACCGTGCGAGAGCAGCCAGTTCAGTCGGGCGCCGATCAGCAGCACGACGTCGGATTCCTTCAGCACCGTCGAACGGGCGGCGCCTGCGCACTGCGGATGCGTGTCGGAGAGGAGGCCCTTGGCCATGCTCATCGGCAGGAAGGGAATGCCGCTCTTCTCGACGAAGGTCTTGATCTCCTCGTCGGCCTGCGCGTAGGCCGCGCCCTTGCCGAGGATGATGAGCGGACGTTTTGCGCCCTTCAAAACATCAAGCGCGCGCTTGATCGAAGCGGGCGAGGGGATCTGCGCGGGAGCCGCGTCGATCACCTTGACCAGCGACTTCCGGCCGGCATCGGCGTTCATCACCTGGCCGAACAGCTTTGCCGGCAGGTCGAGATAGACGCCGCCCGGACGGCCGGAGACGGCGGCACGGATGGCACGGGCAAGACCGATGCCGATGTCCTGGGCGTGCAGCACGCGATAGGCTGCCTTGCACAGCGGCTTGGCGATCGCCAGCTGGTCCATTTCTTCGTAGTCGCCCTGCTGGAGGTCGACGATCTCGCGCTCGGAGGAGCCTGAGATCAGGATCATCGGGTAGCAGTTGGTGGTGGCGTGCGCGAGCGCGGTGAGACCGTTGAGGAAGCCGGGAGCGGAGACGGTGAGGCAGATGCCGGGCTTCTTGGTGAGGTAGCCGGCGATGCCCGCCGCATAGCCGGCGTTCTGCTCGTGGCGGAACGAGATCATGCGAATACCGGCCGCCTGGGCCATGCGGCCCAAATCCGTGATCGGGATGCCCGGCACATTGTAGATGGTGTTGATGCCGTTCAGCTTGAGCGCGTCGATGACGAGATGAAAGCCATCCGTCAATTCCTGCTCGGTGCCCGGTGCTTCGGACTTGGTCGCGGTATTCAGCATGGGCCTTGTCTCCCTGGTCTCAAGATGCCGTTTCAGGCTTTAGGGGCGATGCCTCGCCCTTCTGGTGAACGTTGCTGGCTAGAAGAGTTCCTGACCATGCGCTTCGACGTAAGCGGCAAGGCCAAGGGTGTGATCGCGGGCGCGCTTCTCGGCGAGCTCGGTATCGCGCGCCTCCAAGGCTTCGATCATGCCGAGATGCTCGGGGAGCGACGTCGCGGTACGGTCCTTGCGTCCGATGGTCAATTGCCGATAGCCACGCACGTGCAGCAGCAAGTCGTTGGTGAGATCGACCAGCACCGGTGATTCCGACAGCGAGATCAGCGCCTGGTGGAAGGCGATGTTGGCGCGCGAATATTCCTCGACGTGATCCTCGGGCAGGCGATCCTTGCCGAAATCCTTGAAGTAGTCGCGCAGCGCCGTGATGTCTTTCTTGCGCGCGGTGGCGGTGATGAGGCGGGCCGCCATGCTCTCCAGCGCCGCCCAGGCGCGGATCATGTCGACGATCTCGCTCTTGGTCCTTCGCACCACCATGATGCCGCGGCGCGGAACCGTCTTCACGAAACCGTCCTGCTCGAGCATCGCGATGGCTTCGCGGATCGGCGTGCGGCTCACGCCGAGGCGCTCGGACAACGCCCGCTCGTCGAGCATCACCGGCTCGGGTGTCGAGTAGATGTCCATCTTGAGGATGGCTTCCTTCAAGGCGTCATACGCCTTGTTCTTGAAGCTCGACTCCGGGGCAATACGAACGATTGCGATATCTGCCTCGGCCATGTTCGGCAACGCCTTGGTTGGTTTCCGCAGTGACACGACGAATCTCCTCCAGTGGGAGTCGTCTTTTACAGGATTATTAGCGGGAAAGTTTTTGGCATACCAAATACCAGAATGTCAAGCTGCCTATTTTTTGCAGCGTTCTAAGGTGCGCTGCAGCTTGACAAGTTGGCTTCTGGCATACCAAATGCCATCGCCAGCCATTTTTGATCCAAGCCGGCGGAGTAATCTCGGCTTTATGCCACTCCGTTCCGCGACATGGAACAGAGCGCGGCGAATGGAAAGCATCACGGGCAGCCGCAACACGCGCGCGCTTCGAGAACGCAAGAACCAAGGTCAAGGGAGAGCCACATGTCCAATTCCAAAGATGCCGTCCGCAAGGTGCTTGACCAGGTCAAGGCGGACAAGCGCACCAGCCTGACCGCGCCGGAAGGCAAGCTGGTCTGCGACGCCTACGGCATTCCAGTGCCGAAGGAGGGTGTGGCGAAATCGGCCGGCGAGGCCGGCAAAATGGCCGCCTCGATGGGCTTTCCGGTGGTGATGAAGATCGTCTCGCCGGACATTCTCCACAAGACCGAAGCCGGCGGCGTCATCGTCGGCCTCAAGACGGCCGAAGACGCCGAGAAGGCCTACGAGACGATCCTGTCCAACGCCAGGAAGTACAAGTCCGACGCCAAGATCGAGGGCGTCCAGGTGCAGCAGATGCTGGCCGGCGGCACCGAAGTGATCGTCGGGTCGATCACCGATGCCTCGTTCGGCAAGCTGGTTGCCTTCGGCCTCGGCGGCGTGCTGGTCGAAGTCCTGAAGGACATCACCTTCCGCCTCGCGCCCGCGACCAAACAAGACGCGCTGTCGATGCTCGACGGCATCCAGGCGCATGAAATTTTGAAGGGCGTTCGCGGCGGCGAGCCGGTGAACCGCACGGCGCTTGCGGATGTCATCGTCAAGGTCTCGCAGCTCGTCACCGATTTCCCGGAGATCGTCGAGCTCGATCTCAACCCGGTGTTCGCGACGGCCAAGGACGCGATCGCGGCCGACGTCCGCATCGTCGTCGACTTCGCTTACGTGCCCAAGCCGAAGCCGCGCCCGACCGAAGAGATCGTCGCGGCCATGAGCCGCATCATGCAGCCGAAGGCCGTTGCCGTGGTCGGCGCTTCGGCCGAGGACGGCAAGATCGGCAATTCCGTGATGAAAAACCTCATCAACGGCGGCTACAAGGGCGACATCTACCCGATCCATCCCAAGGCCGCCGAGATCCTCGGCTACAAGGCCTATAAGAGCGTCAAGGACGTGCCCGGCGTGATCGATACCGCGGTGTTCGCCATTCCCGCGAAGTTCGTCGCCGCGGCGCTCACCGAATGCGGCGAGAAGAAAATTCCCGGCGCGGTTCTGATCCCGTCCGGTTTCGCGGAAGCCGGCGCGCCGGAGCTGCAGGCCGAGATCGTCGAAGTCGGCAAGAAGTACGACATCCGCCTGATGGGCCCGAACATCTACGGCTTCTATTATACGCCTGCCAATCTCTGCGCGACCTTCTGCACCGCCTATGACGTCAAGGGCCACGCGGCGCTGTCCTCGCAGTCGGGCGGCATCGGCATGGCCATCATCGGCTTCTCGCGTTCGGCCAAGATGGGCGTGTCCGCGATCGTCGGCCTCGGCAACAAGTCCGATATCGACGAGGACGATCTGCTCGCCTTCTTCGAGCAGGATCCGAACACCAACCTGATCGCGCAGCACTGCGAAGACCTCAAGGACGGCCGCGCCTTTGCGGAAGCGGCAAAGCGCGTCTCCAAGAAAAAACCGGTCATCGTGCTCAAGGCCGGCCGCACCTCGGCCGGCGCGAAGGCGGCCTCGTCGCATACCGGCGCGCTCGCCGGCAACGACAAGATCTACGAGGACGTCCTGGCGCAGTCCGGCGTGATCCGCGCCCGTTCGCTGCGGCAGCTGCTCGAATTCGCGCGCGGCGTGCCGGTGCTGCCGACGCCGAAGGGCGAGAACGTGCTGATCATCACCGGCGCCGGCGGCTCGGGCGTGCTGCTGTCGGACTCCTGCGTCGACAACGGCCTGTCGCTGATGTCGATGCCGGCAGATCTCGATGCTGCCTTCCGCAAGTTCATCCCGCCGTTTGGCGCGGCCGGAAATCCCGTGGACATCACCGGCGGCGAGCCGCCGATCACCTACGTCAACACGGTGAAGCTCGGCCTGACGGACGAGCGCATTCATTCGCTCATCCTCGGCTACTGGCACACCATCGTCACGCCGCCGATGGTGTTCGCCCGCAACATGGTCGAGGTGAAGAAGGAGATGGAGGCCAAGGGCTTCGTGAAGCCGATCGTCGCCTCGCTCGCCGGCGACGTCGAGGTCGAGGAGGCCGCCGAATATCTCTACCAGAACGGCATCCCGGCCTATGCGTATTCGACCGAGCTGCCGGTCGAGGTCCTCGGCGCCAAGTACAAATGGGCGCGCGGAGCAGGGCTGCTCTGAGGCTGCCTTCGCCTCTCCCCGCCTGCGGGGAGAGGCCGGAATTTGCACAGCAAATTCCGGGTGAGGGGCACTCTCCGCGAGTCCGTCTCTCTCCGTCTTCGCGGAGATAGCCCCTCACCCCGACCCTCTCCCCGTAAGAACGGGGCGAGGGAGGGCAGGCGGCTCGCGTCTTGTCTGATTGGCAATGCAGGTCGCGATGAGCAAGAACGTGATCCGACGCAAATCGATCGAGCCCCGATCGTCATCGGAGCCTGACCACGACGCGCGCGACGGCGGCGTGCAATCCGTTGATCGCGCGCTGTCGATTCTCGAAACATTGTCCGAAGACGACGAAGGCTATCGCCTCAGCGATCTCGCCGTTCGCACCGGGCTCTCGGCCTCGACCGTACACCGCCTGCTGGCGACGCTGGAAAGCCGCCGCTTCGTGCAGTTCGACCGCGCCGAATCCAAATGGCATGTCGGCGTGCGCAGCTTCACGGTGGGCGCGAGCTTTGCCCGGCGGCGCAATTTCAGCGCCCAGGCTATTCCCTATTTGCGCAAGCTGCGTGATCTCACCCGCGAGACCGCCAATCTCGCCGTGGTCGACGACGAGTTCATCATCGTGCTGACCCGCATGGAGAGCCGTGAAATCATGCGTTCGCTGACCAAGGTCGGCGGCCGCGTTCCGATGGTAACATCGGGCGTCGGCAAGGCGGTGCTCGCGACCTATTCCGACGAGGACGTCGGTGCCGTCATCCGCCATCACGGCATGCCACGCCTGACCGAGAAATCGATCGTGCGACCAAGCGACCTGTTCAAGGAGCTCGCGACCATCCGCAAGCAGGGTTTTGCGATCGACGACGAGGAAGCCGAGATCGGCCTGCGCTGCGTTGCCGCCGTGGTCTACAACGCGCTTGCCGAGCCGTTGGCGGCGATCTCCGTTTCCGGCTTGACCAGCAGGGTCACCGATGCGCGGCTGCCGGAGATCGGCCGTGTGGTGCGCGAGGTTGCGGCGGAACTGACGGCCGCGCTCGGGGGTGTGACCCCGGTCGCGAAGCCAGCCTGACCCCGGTTCGCGGTCCGTCGTGGCCCGTTGAAGAAATCAGCTCTGGCGGCAGCTGCCCCGACATCGGTATATCCACGCACCGTTGTCGCCTCCTTTTTAGGAAAAGTCATGCCGTCAGAGCTCCGTTCGCCCCGTCTCGCTGTCCTGATCGATGCCGACAACGCTTCGGCAAAGATTGCCGATGGACTGTTCGAGGAGATTGCCAAGATCGGCGAGGCCAGCGTTCGCCGCATCTACGGCGACTTCTCCAATGCCAGGTCCAGGGGCTGGGCCGACATCCTTTCCAAACACGCCATCATCCCGCAGCAACAGTTTGCCTATACGACCGGAAAGAATGCCTCCGACATCACCCTGGTCATCGACGCGATGGACCTGCTTCACAGCGGCCGGTTCGACGGCTTTTGCCTGGTGTCGTCGGATAGCGATTTTACCCGTCTGGCCGCCCGGATCCGGGAGCAGGGCATCGATGTCTTTGGGTTCGGCGAACAGAAGACGCCGGAGAGCTTCCGGCAGGCCTGCCGAAGGTTCGTCTACACGGAGAACCTGCTTGCCGCGCCGGCGCACACCCAGGACGCCGCTTCGAGATCGAAATCGCTTCAGCCGCTCGATGCCGCGACCCCCATCATCAAGAAGGTCATCACCCAGATGGAGAGCGAGGACGGCTGGGTCACGCTCGGGGAAGTCGGCCGTCAACTTGCCAATCTCGCGTCCGATTTCGATCCGAGAACGTTCGGCTTCCGCAAGCTGAGCGACCTCGTGCGCAAGACCAATTCCTTCGAGATCGACGAGCAGAACGGGAGGTCAATGCGGATTCGGGTCAAGCCCACTGCCGCAGCGGCCCCGAGACGACGGAACTCGCGCAGGCCCGCGAGGTCAGGGGCGGCAGGCGCTTCGCCGCCTAAAGCGTAAGCAGGGCGTGCCGTTATATTTGCGCTTGCCCGGTCTGGCGCAGGGCGTAACCATCGCGGGACCGTAACGCCACGCGAGGGTCCCGATGACCAGACTTACCCGCTTCGCCGTCGCACCGTTGCATTCGATGACCCGGCGTCTCGCCGATGTGGCCTCGGCGCGGGTCGCGCCGGATCTCGTCGTCACCGGCGCGCGGGTGCTTTCGACCTATTCGGAGCGCATCCATCAGGGACGTGAGGTCTGGATCACCGGCGGCCGCATCGCGGCGGTGAAGCCGGCTGGAATAGCCAAGAAGGCCTGGAGCGGCGTCACGACCTACGATGCCGCGGGCGGCATTATCGCGCCGGGCCTGGTTGATCCGCACATCCACATTGAATCCTCGATGGTGACGGCCTGCGCCTATGCCGAGGCCGCCCTGCTCAACGGCACCACCACGATCTTCTGCGACAGCCACGAGATCGGCAACGTCATGGACGTCGCCGGCGTCGAGGCGATGCTGGAGGACGCGCGCGAGGCGCCGCTGTCGATCTTCTTGACAGTGCCGAGCACGGTGCCCGCGACTTCGGCCGCACTGGAGACTGCGGGCGGCGACCTCACGCCGGACAAGATCGCCGGCCTGTTCGACCGCTGGCCGGAGGCTGTCGGGCTCGGCGAGAAGATGGATTTCGTGCCCGTGACCATGGGCGATGAGCGCAGCCACGCCATCCTCGCCGCCGCCCTGAAGCGTGGGCGGCCGGTGTCCGGCCATGTCTATGGCCGCGAATTCGTTGCGGCTTATGCGGCATCCGGCGTCACGGATACCCATGAGGCGATCGACCGCGACATCGCCGACGATTTGCTCGATGCCGGGGTCTGGGTCTTCCTGCGCGGGGGACCGCCGACCACACCGTGGCACTCGCTGCCGCAGGCGATCCGCACTATCACCGAGCTCGGCGCTTCGCACAAGCGCACGGCCGCGTGCACCGACGATCGCGACGCCGATGATCTCCTGCTGTTCGGTCTCGACTGGGTGGTGCGGGAGGCGGTGAAGGCGGGAATGTCGCCCGAGCAGGCCTGGTCGATGGGCTCGCTGCATGGCGCGACGCGCTTCAACATGGACAGCGATATCGGCGGGCTCGGCGGGGGGCGCCGCGCCGATCTGGTGCTGATGGACGACAATCTGAAGCCGCAATGCACTTGGTATGGCGGCGAGCTGGTGGTCGAGAACCGCAAGATCACGCCGCGGCTCGATCAGGCATTGTCGCAGCGATATCAATACCCGAAGGCGGCCTACGCGACTGTGAAGCTGCCGGAGAAGCTGAAGCTGACGCCGGAGCTGCCGGCGAAGGCCTGCACCGTCAACGCCATCAAGACCGCGTTGCCCGGCATCACGCTGATCCATGAGAAGATCGAGATCGAGCCGGCCAAGGATTGGCCGGAATTGTTCGCGCGCTACAGCCTGTGCTTCGTCACGGTGGTCGAGCGCCACGGCAAATCGGCCGGCAATGTCGCCTATGGCCTCTTGAAGGACTTTGGCCTGAAGCGCGGCGCGGTCGCCTCCAGCGTCGGGCACGACAGCCACAACATCATCGTTGCCGGTACCAACGAGGCCGACATGCAGGTCGCGGTGGCCGCCATCAAGGAGCAACAGGGCGCCGTCTGCCTCGTCGCCGAGGGCAAGGTGAGGGCGCTGGTGCCGCTGCCGATCGCCGGTCTGCTGTCCGACAAGCGCGTTACCGAAGTGGCGGAAGAGGTCAAGGTGCTGAAGAAAGAATGGGCGGAAGCCGGCTGCACCATCCCCTACATGGGCTTCAATTTGATTCCTCTATCGGTCATTCCGGAAATTCGCATCACCGACAAGGGCCTCGTGCTGGTGCCGCAGATGGAGCTGGCGACGCTGTTCGAGTGAGCGCTTTCACGCGAGTCTCGACCTAACCGACTGAAGCCGCCGCGATTTTTTCGCGGCTGCCGCATCGTGGAAAATAAAATCGATCTCGTTGAGTGAAGCCCTCGCGGGCCCGATGATCTCGCTCGAGCCAATGCAACTCAAGCGAGGTCCGATATGGCGAAGATGCGAGCCATCGATGCTGCCGTGCGAATTCTGGAGAAGGAAGGCATCTCGACTGCCTTCGGCGTTCCCGGGGCCGCGATCAATCCGCTTTACTCGGCGCTGAAGAAGCGCGGCTCGATCCGCCATATCCTGGCGCGCCATGTCGAGGGGGCCTCGCACATGGCCGAGGGTTATACGCGGGCCAAGGCGGGCAATATCGGCGTCTGCATCGGAACCTCGGGGCCGGCGGGCACCGACATGATCACCGGGCTCTATTCGGCGATCGCCGATTCCATCCCGATCCTCTGCATCACCGGCCAGGCGCCGCGGGCGCGGCTCTACAAGGAGGATTTCCAGGCCGTCGACATCGAATCGATCGCAAAGCCCGTGACCAAATGGGCGGTGACCGTGCGCGAGCCCGGGCTGGTGCCTCGCGTGTTCAGCCAGGCCTTTCACATCATGCGCTCGGGAAGGCCTGGCCCGGTCCTGATCGATATGCCGCTCGACGTGCAGCTCGCCGAGATCGAGTTCGACGACGAGACCTATGAGCCGCTGCCGGTCTACAAGCCCACCGCGACGCGCAAGCAGGTGGAGAAGGCGCTGGAGATGCTCAACGCGTCCGAACGGCCGCTGATCGTCGCGGGCGGCGGCGTGATCAATGCCGACGCCTCGGATTTGCTGGTGGAATTCGCCGAGATCGCCAACGTGCCGGTCGTGCCGACGCTGATGGGGTGGGGGGCCATCCCCGATGACCACGTGCTGATGGCCGGCATGGTCGGTCTTCAGACCAGCCACCGTTACGGCAATGCCACCATGCTCGAATCCGATTTCGTGCTGGGCATCGGCAACCGCTGGGCCAACCGCCACACCGGCTCGGTCGAGACCTACACCAAGGGCCGCACCTTCGTGCATGTCGACATCGAGCCGACCCAGATCGGGCGCGTGTTCAACCCCGACCTCGGCATCGTCTCGGATGCCAAGGCCGCCCTTGAGCTTTTCGTCACCGTCGCCAGGGAGTGGCGCCGGTCAGGCAGGTTGCGCGAGCGCCAGGCGTGGCCCGCTTCCTGCCGCGACCGCAAGAAAACGATGTTGCGCAAGAGCCATTTCGACAACGTTCCGATCAAGCCGCAGCGCGTCTACGAGGAGATGACCAAGGCCTTTGGCCGTGACACCTGCTACGTCTCCGTGATTGGCCTGTCGCAGATTGCCGGGGCGCAGTTTCTGGGGGTATACAAGCCGCGCAACTGGATCAATGCCGGGCAGGCCGGGCCGCTCGGCTGGACGCTGCCCGCGGCGCTCGGCGTGCGCGCGGCGTGTCCGGATCGCGACATCGTCGCGCTCTCCGGCGACTACGACTTCCAGTTCCTGATCGAAGAGCTCGCGGTCGGGGCGCAATTCAATCTGCCCTACATCCACGTCGTCGTGAACAACTCCTATCTCGGCCTGATCCGCCAGGCCCAGCGTGGCTTCGACATGGACTATCACGTCCAGCTCTCCTTTGAGAACATCAACGCGCCCGAGCTCGGCGGCTATGGCGTCGACCATGTTGCGGTCGCCGAAGGCCTCGGCTGCAAGGCGATCCGCGTCACCGACCCGAAAGACTCGCAGGCGGCGTTCGCGACCGCGCGCGAATTGATGGCCAAGCATCGCGTGCCCGTGATGGTCGAGTTCATCCTCGAACGTGTCACCAACATCGCGATGGGCACCGAGATCGACAACATCGTCGAATTCGAGGAGGTGCTGGATCTGCCGCTCGACGAGGTCGCAACCGCGCGGTCCGGCGTGCTGCAGCCGGCGGAATAGGGAACAGCATCATGCCGAGATTCGCCGCCAACCTCACCATGCTCTTCAACGAAATGCCGTTCGTGGACCGCTTCGCCGCGGCCAAAGCGGCGGGCTTTTCCGGGGTCGAGTACCTCTTCCCCTATGATTTCGACAAGGCGCTTTTGCGCGAGCAGCTCGACCGCCATGGGCTGACGCAGGTGCTGCACAATCTGCCGGCCGGCAATTGGGCGGCAGGCGAGCGCGGCATCGCGATCCTGCCGGATCGTGTCAGCGAGTTCCGGGACGGCGTGTTTCGCGCCATCGACTATGCCAAGGCACTCGATTGCGAGCAGCTCAACTGTCTCGTCGGCATCGCGCCTGTCGATGCCGACCCGCGTGAGCTCAACGAAACGCTGGTCGGGAATCTGCGGTTTGCAGCTTCGACCCTGGCGCGCGAGAACATCAAGCTCCTGGTCGAGCCGATCAACACGCTCGACATTCCCGGCTTCTTCCTGAACGGCACCGAGCAGGCCGTGCAGCTGATCTCCGAGGTGCGCTCCAACAATCTGTTCATCCAATACGACATCTATCACATGCAAATCATGGAGGGCGATCTCGCCCGCACCATGCAGGAATATCTGCCGCAGATTGCGCACATCCAGCTCGCCGACAATCCCGGCCGCAACGAGCCCGGCACCGGCGAGATCAACTATCCCTTCCTGTTCCGCCATCTCGACGCGATCGGCTATCGCGGCTGGATTGGTTGCGAATACAAGCCGCGCACCACGACGCTGGAAGGCTTGTCCTGGCACGCGGCGCAGACTTTCGAGACCTGAGGAAACCGTAGACATGATCGACATCGGCTTTATCGGACTTGGCACCATGGGGCGGCCGATGGCCGGCCATCTTCTGGCTGCAGGCCATCGCGTTCTCCTGCACGATGTCGGGCCGGTCGCACCCGAGCTGATCGCGGCCGGCGGCGTTGACTGCAAGTCAAGCAAGGAGGTCGCGGAGGAGGCGGATGCTGTCATCATCATGGTGCCGGATACCCCGCATGTGGAGGCCGTGCTGTTCGGCAAGGACGGCGTCGCGGGCGGCATTTCCAAGGGCAAGATCGTAGTCGACATGAGCTCGATCTCGCCGCTGGCGACCAAGGAATTTGCGAAGAAGATCGAGGCGCTCGGCGCGGATTATCTCGATGCACCGGTGTCAGGCGGGGAGGTCGGTGCCAAGGCGGCAAGCCTCACCATCATGGTCGGTGGCCCCGAGCGCGCCTTCAACACCATGAAGCCGATCTTCGACCGGATGGGAAAGAACGTCACCCGCGTCGGCGCCAATGGCGACGGCCAGACGACGAAGGTCGCCAACCAGATCATCGTCGCGTTGACGATCGAGGCGGTCAGCGAAGCGCTACTGTTCGCGTCGAAAGCCGGTGCGGATCCGGCGCTGGTGCGGCAGGCCCTGATGGGCGGCTTTGCGTCGTCCCGGATTCTCGAAGTGCATGGCGAGCGCATGGTGAAGCGCAATTTCGATCCCGGCTTCCGCATCGAGCTGCACCAGAAGGATCTCAACCTCGCGCTTGAAGGCGCCCGCGCGCTCGGCCTGTCGCTGCCGAGCACGGCAGTGGCGCAGCAACTATTCTCGTCCTGCGCCGCGCATGGCGGCAAGGGCTGGGATCACTCGGCGATGGTGCGCGCGCTGGAACTGATGGCGGGCCACGAGATCGCGGCGGCCTGAACTGTTACCGGGTAACAGTCTCCGGTTTTGGTGCCGTCTAGATCGGGCGGGGAACCGGAACAATGATCCGGCCCCGCGGTTGAAGGCGCACAACAATCACTGGAGACATAAGCACATGAAAACCCGTCTTGCGATTTCGTTGGCTGCCGCGTCGCTGCTGGCGTCGAGTGCGGCCTTTGCTCAGTCGACGACCGAAGAGGGCGCCAGGAACGGCGCACGCGCGGGCGGCGACATCGGCGGCCCGGTCGGAGCGATGGTCGGTGGTACCGTCGGGGCGGCGGTCGGCGCTGGTCTGGAAATCCCGAATGCGATCCTCGGCGGAATTCCGCGTGATGATTCGGTCGTGGTCCACGAGCGCGTCGTGGTCGGCGAGCCGCTGCCGCCGACCGTGGTGCTGCGGCCCGTGCCGAACTACACCGAATATCGCTATGCGGTCGTGAACGATCGCCGCGTGATCGTGGAGCCGCGCACGCGCCGCGTCGTCAAGATCATCGACTGATCGATCAGAGCGTGAGCTTTGAAGAGACGGGCCCTGCGGAGCGTCACTCCGCGGGGCCTTGACTCGAGAGGGCCGAATTTACGCGAAACCGCGTCATGGCCCAATCGGCGATGGCCGCCAGCGCGAAGCCGATGCAGGTGGTGCCGGCATCGACCAGAAAGTCCTCCAGCCGCGGATGTCGTCCCGGTGCCCAGAATTGCATCAGTTCGAGCAGGCCGATCAGCACCACGGCGATGGCTGTCGCCGACAGGCGGCGGCGCGGATAGGCGAAGCCGAAGGCTAGTCCCACCAGGACGAAGGCAAGGGCATGCTCGCCGTCCTGGCCAAGGTCGGAATGGGGCCGCAGGCCGGGCGGACCGAGGGTTGCAAAGGCGACGGCGGCGGCAAGCAGCCAGGCAGAGGAGCGAACCAAAATGGACATCCGGACCGCTTAGCACGGATTGCAGCAGCTTGCCGAGGCGCCGGGATCAGATCGCCGTGTAGTTAATGACGAAACGTTAAAGCGGCTCGCGCACGCCCAGGCCGTGCATGAAGCGTTCCCGGATTTGTACGGGATCGCGTCGGGTGGCGCCGACGCCGGGCTTGTCATCGATACGAACGGCGATCAGGCTGGGCTCGCCAGCCGACATGGCTTCCTCGACCAGACGCTCGAAATCCTCCTCGTCCGCGGCCCAGGCGCTATTGGCAAGCCCGGAGCCGGTCGCGATGGCGACGATGTCAGCTACGTTCGCGGCCGGTGTCGGCTGCGCGCCGGTGATCTGGTAGATGCCGTTGTCCATCACGATCATGATGAGGTTCTTCGGCTTCAACGCCGCGATCGTCGAGAGCGCGCCGAGCTGCATCAGGAGCGAACCATCGCCTTCGAGCGCAAAGACGCGCCGGTCCGGTTGCGCCAGCGCCACGCCCAGCGCGATCGGGAAGGCGAGGCCCATGCTGCCGAGCATGTAGAAATTCTGCGGACGGTGGCCGGCGGCCCAGAGGTCGAAATTGGTATTGCCGATGCCGCCGATCACGGCTTCCTCGTGCTCGAGTTTCGCGATCAGGCGCGAGGTGACGTCGAAGCGGTTCATCACTTTAGTGTTGCGCGCGTCTGTCTTCATTTGGCCGTCCTCACTTGTCGAACACCTTGCCGCCCGTGAGCAGCGGGTTGAGGATCAGCGCGACTGGCGCCTGCGTCGTGATGGCCTGCTTGATCGAACGGTCGGCAATGAATTCGAGCTCGTCGAGCCGGGTGATGGTGTGATGCTCCAGCGCCAGCGAATCCAGCACCGGACGCATGGTGCGGCAGACCAGTGACTGGCCGTAATTGAATTCGCCGAGCGTGCCGCGCTCAGACACGAACATGATCAGCGGAATCTGGTAGGGCACCGCAAGCGAGGCCAGCACGTTGGCGAGCGTCGCAAACCCCGAGGTCTGCATCAACACCGCGCCCCGTCGTCCGCCCATCCAGGCGCCCGAGACGATGCCGACGGCCTCCTCCTCGCGGGCGGTGGCAAAGGTGGTGAAGAACGGATCGGCGTGCAGGTTCTTGATCAGCGGCGTCAGCACGCGGTCGGGCACGTAAGGGACGAGGCTGATCTCGTTCCGCTTCAGCGTTTGCAGGACGATGCCGTGCCAGCTCTTGTCGCTGGAGGTCTGCGCCGCCTCGGACGAGGTCTGTTGCTCCGCAATCGGCATTGCGTTCTCCCTTCGGCCGCGCATGCTTCTTGGTCTTTTGCCTTTGTCGTGGCCATCGTCTTGGCCGTCGCGGCGGTCTGCCGAACTTGACGCAGGCAGCGGGATTGTCAACATGTCCGGGCTGCACCGTGATCTGCGCCAGACGGCCTGCCGCGGCCGGTGCCGCCGTGTCATAAGCGGCAATAACAAGAGAACGGAGGAACGTATGAAAGGATCGCGCGCCGCGCTGGCCCTGCGGATCTCCTGGAGAAAGCCGGAAGGGTCCTGATGTCCGTCAACAGCAAGCGCGTCTTCTACGTTAAATATCTGGCCAATCCGATCTATATCGACATTCTGAAGGCGCGGCCCGACGTCCGGCTCGATCGCATCGAGAACGAGAGCCCCGAGGAATATTTCGCGCCGATCATCGAAGCGGCTCATGTCTACCAGATCGGCGCCGCCCGTGACGAACTGGCCCCGCATTTCCATGTCGATGCTGCCTTCCTGAAGCGCGCGCCGAACCTGCTGCTCGTCTCCAGCAACGGCGCTGGATTCGATCCTGTTGACGTCGAGGCCTGCACCGATGCCGGCGTGCTGGTCGTCAACCAGTCCGGCGGCAACGCCCATTCCGTCGCCGAGCATGCGCTGGCGATGATGCTGACGCTGTCCAAGCGCATCATCCAGTCCGACCGCAAGCTCCGCAGGGAGTCCAACGTCAACCGCAACGAACTCGTCGGCAACGAGATCGAGCACAAGACCGTCGGCATTATCGGCCTCGGCAATGTCGGTCGCCGCATCGCCGCGCTGTGCAAGGGCCTGTTCGGCATGAAGGTGCTTGCCTACGATCCGTACCTGACGGCCGAAATGATGGCCGAGCGGGGCGGCGAGAAGGTCGAGCTCGACGAGCTCTTGCGCCGTGCCGACTTCGTCTCGATCTCCTGTCCGCTCGACAAGGGCAGCCGCAATATGATCAGCGTGCGCGAGTTTGGGTTGATGCAGCCGCATGCGTACTTTATCACCACGGCGCGTGGCTTCATCCACGATGAAGATGCGCTGCTCCAGGCGTTGCGTGACAAGCGCATTGCGGGCGCCGGTCTCGACGTCTGGTCGAAGGAGCCGCCGCCGCCGGAGCATCCGCTGCTCCAGCTCGACAACGTGCTGGCGAGCCCGCATACGGCCGGCGTCACGATCGAGGCGCGCCAGAACATGGGCCGCATCGCCGCCGAGCAGGTGCTGGATACGCTCGACGGCAAGCGCCCGCCGCGCATCATCAATCCCGAGGTCTGGCCGCGCTATGCGGAGCGGTTCAAGCAGGCGTTTGGTGTGATGCCGGCGTAGGGCGCGCGAAGTCTGATCGTGCTCCGATCGCTGGTTACGAGGATGAAAACAGAAAGCGGCGGATTTTACTGATGGCGTGAGTGAACACGTATGACTTGTCCTGTAGATCAGGGTTCATGAGCATATTTTCGATTGCGACATCCGGACTTTCCGCGGCGAGTTTGCGTGTGAACGTGGCCGCGAGCAATATCGCCAACATTCGCACGACAGGCCCGCTACCTGCGTCAGGCGGATCGAGCACATCGGCCAGTGCGGTCAGTTCGAGCATTAGTCCGACGTTTCCCGCGGCTTATGTGCCGTTGCGAGTCGATCAGGTCGACCAATCGAGCGGCTCGACGCCGGGCGGTACGTTCACGACCGTGTCGGCGGTTTCGCCGAGCTTTACCGCACAATCCGACCCAAGCGCCCCCTTCGCAAACCAGGACGGCCTGGTCGCCGCGCCGAATGTCGATCTCGCCAGCGAATTCGTTCAACTGGCGACCGCGAAGTACAGCTTCATTGCCAATGCGAAGGTCATTCAGGCCTATTCAGAAACGACAGAGTCGCTACTCGACATCACGACGTGATGTCGGCGCGGGCGCTCGTGTCGCGCGCGCCTTCCGCAGGCCCCTAGGCAGGGCGGGGGTGGTTGACGGATTGAGCCGACGACTGTCGGCGGGCGGGAACCGCGCCCCGACCTTGATCCGCATCAAAATCTCCCTCCCGCAATCCGGCTAAATGGGATTAGAGTGAGCGCCGCCGGGGCAGGCAGGAGGTCCCATGTCAACTTATGTGGTCAGGTTCATGAAGGACGTGCTCGGCCAGTACGGCCGGCAGATCGAGGTGTGCCAGGGCACGCTCGAGATCGACGCTTCCGACGAGAACGAAGCCAGAGAGCGGGCGAAGGCGAGGTTTTGCGAGGACCAGGCACTGCACCACTGGTCCTTGCATGCCGACCGCATCCAGGTCAGACCGGCTGACTTTCCGTCGTGAGGGCCTAGCGGCCGGGCGCCGTGACGGGCGGCGGCGCGGTGACGCCGGCACCGAGCGAGCGCTGTACCATGACGGTGTCGGACCAGTGACCGTTGCGATAGGCGACACCGCAGAGCAGGCCGGCGCGCGCGAAACCGAACTTCTCGTGCAGCGCCAGCGAGGGGGCATTGTCGGCATCGATATAGCCGATCATCTGGCGGAAGCCGGCCGCCGCACACGCGTCGATCAACTCCTGCAGCAATAGCCGTCCGACTCCGCGGCCGAGATGGTCGTGGTGCACATATCGAATGCTTGGCGGCGTAGCGATAAGCTGGACGCTTGCGGAACAGTACCGCATAGGCATATCCCACGACTTCACCACGAAAGGTCGCGACCAGATGCGGCAGGCGGGTCTGCTTCAGGTTCTTGCGCCGATCGCGCAGATCGTCCGGCTCGGGCGCACCGGTTCCCTCGACATCGCGCGGCACGCCGTTGCGGACGTGATGGCGGTAGATCGCCAGCATCGCATCGACGTCGCTCTCGCGTGAGGGCCGGACCACGACTGGCCCGTCATCCGGGCGCGCAATCGCAGTTTCGTTCATCGGCACCTACCCGGCAACGACGTAAGTATAGAGCCCGATGCGCCCCTGCGCATCGATCTCCTTGTAGACGCCCTGGATTTCCACATCGAAGCCCGGGAACGTGTTGAAGCAGGTCTCGAACATCTTGAGATAATCCAGCATGGGCTTGGCCCGTTCCGTCAGCCGCTCGCCGGGCACGATGGTTGCGATGCCGGGCGGATAGACCACGAAGGGCGTGGTGGCGATGCGGCCCGTGATCGCCTCGATCGGCAGATAGTCGACATCGTTGCGGAACAGGTAGCGCGCGGCATCGCGGGGCGACATCGCGATGTCAGGCATGTGCTCGGGCATGAACTGCCGGGCCTGGAGTGCGCTGACGTCGGCGGCACGGAAGAAACGGTGCATATCGCCGCAGAGATCGCGCAGCCGCACGCCGGCATAGCGCGCCTGCCGTCGCTGGCAGAACTCCGGGATGGCGTCGGCCAGCAGCGCATTGTCGTCGTGCAGCCGCTTGAATGCGACGAGACCGGAGATCAGCGTGCCCGCCTTGCTTGCTTCGACGCCCGGAGTGAGCAGGAAGAGCAGGGAGTTGAGGTCGTTCTTCTCGGGGACGATGCGGTTCTCGCGCAGATATTGCGCGACGACCGGCGCGGGGATGCCGTGCTCGACATAGGCGCCGGTGATGCGATCGAAGCCGGGCGTGAGCAGCGTCAGCTTGTTCGGATCGGTCATGGCAAAGCCCTCGCTGAGGCCAGGGAAGCCATGCCAGGCGCTGTCGGGGGAGAGCTGCCACAGCGCAGGGTTGGTGGCGAGTTCGTCGGTGGAGAGTGTTTCCCAGGCGACGTTGTGGGCGGCGCCGGCGCGGCTGACGTCGGGAATTGCGACGCGGTCGGGGACGAAGGGTTCGAAGAACCAGCGGCGGTCCGGAGTCTGCTCCTTCTCCTCGAACTCCCGGCGCATCGCGCGGATTTTCTTGCGCAACTCGATGCCGAGCCGGATCGTGTCGTCCCACAACACTTCGCCGGAGCGGCCCTTCATCATCTGTGCGCCGACGTCGAGCGAGGCGAACAGCGGGTAGAATGGCGACGTGGAAGCGTGCTGCATGAAACTTTCGTTGAAGCGGCGGTGCTCGACGCGCCGTTTCTGGCCGCGGATGTGACGATCCTTGATGTGGATCTGGGATGCCTGCGAGAAGCTCGCGAGCTGCTTGTGGGTCGACTGCGTCGCGATGATGCCGGGAGCCTCGGGGGGAAGGTTGGTCAGCCCCATGGCGAAGCGGCCGGCATAGAGCGGGTGGAATTTCATGAAGCCGGCCCAAGCCTCGTCGAACAGGATGTACTCGCAGAGATGGCCGATGCGCTTCAAGATCATCTCGGCGCTGTGAATGGTGCCGTCATAGGTGCACTGCTCGACCACGGCGACGCGGAACGGCCGCTCCTTGCGCCAGGCGTCCTTGTCCGTCACCAAGGGATGATTGCGGATCGTCTCGCGCAAGGTTTTCTCGTCGAGCATGTCCCAGCGCATCGGGCCAATCAGGCCCCAGGCGTTGCGGATGGTCGGCACGTAGACCGGAACGCCGCCATTGATCATCAGCGCGCCATGATGAGCGGCTTTGTGATTGTTGCGGTCGAACAGCACGAGATCGCCGTCGGTGACGAGAGCGCCGAGCGCGATCTTGTTCGATGTCGAGGTTCCGTTGAGCACGAAATAGGTCTTTTCCGCGCCAAAAATCTGGGCGGCTTCCTTCTGCGCCCTTAGCGCGGGACCTTCGTGGGTGAGGAGGTCGCCGAGGTCGAGCACGGAATTGTCGAGGTCGTCGCGGAACACGGACTCGCCGAGATGTTCGACGAACACCCGCCCGATCGGACTGCGGTTGTAGAACACGCCGCCATTGTGGCCTGGACAGGTCCAGAGCTGGTTGCCCTCTTCGGCATAATCGACCAGCGCGCCGAAGAAGGGCGTCTTCAGCGTCTCCGCATATTGCTTCAGACGGCTGATCAGGTTCTTGGCGATGAAGGTCGGTGTCTCCTCGGACAGGAAGACATAACCGTCGATGAAGTCGAGCACCTCGACCGGCAGATCCTCGAACCGCTTGCGCCGGATCAGGAGGATGATCGGGAAATCGAGGCCGCGCCGCCGCATCAAATTGATCAGCGCCGAGGTCTTGCCCTCTAGGCCCTTCTTGCCCCAGTCCACCACCATGCAGCCGATCGCGGCATCGGTCTGCACCGCCATCTCCGCGTCCTCCAGCTTGCGGGCGCGAACGACCTCGAAGCCGGAACGCTGGATCTCCTCGATGATCTGGTTGAAGCGGACACCTTCGAGGTCGTCGGCGTCGAACACAGGTGCGGCGAACAGGAAGTTGAAGCGCTTGAAATAGTCCATGTCATGTCCCGAATGTGCGAGACCGACAGGTCTCGACACATTTGATGACAGCTGGATGACAGGGAGCGCGATCCCGAGCGGGCCGGGTCGGATGACCATCGGCTCAGTCCAGCAGCTTGTCCAATGTGATCGGGAAGCGGCGGATGCGTTTGCCGGTGGCGTGATAGACGGCGTTTGCGATCGCCGCCGGGACGCCGACGATGCCAATCTCGCCAATGCCCTTGATGCCGAGCCCGTTGATGTGCGCGTCCGGCTCGTCGACGAAGATCACGTCGATGTCGTGAACATCCGCATTCACGGGAATGTGGTACTCGGCGATGTTCGCGTTCATGATCCGACCGAAGCGATGATCCATCACCGTCTCCTCATGGAGCGCCATCCCGATCCCCCAGACCACGCCGCCCATGATCTGGCTGCGGCCGGTCTTGGTGTTCAGAATCCGCCCGGCCGCAACGGCGCTCACGACCCGCGTCACGCGAATGACGTTTAGCTCTTCGTCCACCTTGACCTCGGCGAAGACGGCCGAATGGGTGTTGCGCGCGTGTTTCTTGTCCTCACCGAACTGGTTGAGCTTTTCCTTCTCGATACGTTCGACACCGCCATGGCGCATCGCGTCGGCGATCGAGACTGCGCGGCTGTTGTCGCTGGCGCTGGCAATGCTGCCGTCGGTCAGCACCGTATCGACAAGCTCGGCGCCGGCGACCGGCGAGCCTGGCATCTTCCCGGCCAGAGCTAACAGCTCCTTGCGCACTTCCTCGGCGGCTGCGAGCACCGCATGTGCGCTCGAGGCGGCCATCCAGGAGCCGCCCTCGACAGGCGCCTGCGGCAGACTGGAATCTGCGAGCCTGACGCTGATGTTCTCGATTGGCAGGCCGAGTGCGTCGGCTGCGACCTGAGCGACAATGGTGTAGGTGCCGGTGCCGATGTCCGATGCGGCACATGACACCTCGGCATGTCCGTTCGACGTCAGCGCGATACGGACGGCGACCGGCATCTGCAGTGCTTCCCACACACCCGTCGCCATGCCCCAGCCGACCAGCTCCTTGCCGTCGCGCATCGAGCGCGGCACAGGATTGCGTCTGCTCCAGCCGAAGGCGTCCGCGCCGCGCGCGTAGCATTCGCGCAACTGCTTGCTGGTGTAGGGCAGGTTTTCGCTCTGGTCGCGATCCGAGTAGCACTTCAGCCGCAGTTCGACCGGGTCGAGCTTGAGCGCGACGGCGAGCTCGTCCATGGCGCATTCGAGCGCGCAGACGCCCGACGCCGCGCCCGGTGCGCGCATATCGCAAGGCGTGGAGACGTCAAGGTGAACCAGCTTGTGCGCGAAGCGGCTGTTCGGACTCTTGTAGAGCTGTTCGGCCCAGCCGGTATCGTTGCGCGCAAAATCCTCGTAGCGCGAGGTGACGGCAATGGCCTCGTGCGTGACTGAATCGAGCGTACCATCCGATTTTGCGCCAAGCCCGACGCGCTCGATCGTCATCGGCCGGTAGCCGAGCCCGTACATCTGCTGGCGCGTCAGCACGACGCGAACGGATCGCTTCAGCGCGAGCGCGCCGAGCGTTGCCAACACCACCTGATATTGCGGCCGCAAGCCGGAGCCGAAGGCGCCGCCGACGTAGGGCGAGATCACGCGAATGTCATCCGGCTTCTTATCGAACACGCTGCATAGAAACTTGTGTACGTTCTGGACGCCTTGAGTCTTGTCGTAGATCGTGAGCTTGCCATTGCTGTCCCAGACCGCCGTAGTCGCATAGAGCTCCATCGGATTGTGATGCTCGGTCGGTATCACGTAGTCCGCCTCGTGGCGCACATAAGCTCCCGCAAGAGCCGCTACGGCGTCGCCCCGCGGCTTGTGCGGCTTGTCCTTCTCGGCAGCGTTGCTGCGCTCGCCTTCGAGGTCGGTCGCAAAACCATGCTGCTCATATTCGACCCGCACGAGAGTCGCGGCAAATTTCGCGGTTTCCCAGTCCTCCGCCACGACCAACGCAATCGGCTGGCCATTGAACTTGATCGTGTCATCATAAAGCGGACGGAAAGGCGAGCCTTCCTCGGGCGCTACTTCGTCCTTCCACGAATCGTCCTTGTCGGCCAGCGGCGGACGGTTCGCATGCGTGAGCACGTCGAGTACGCCTTCGACCTGGAGTGCCGTACTGGTGTCGAGGCGGGCAATGCGCCCGCATGGAACGGTGGCCTCGACCACGAAGCCATGGAGGAGCCCGTCCGCCGGAAATTCGCCGGCGTATCTGGCGGCCCCGGTGACCTTGGCCCGGCCATCGACACGCGACGTTGGCGTTCCGACATAAGCGTTCATCGGTCCCTCACGCGATCTTCTTGTGGGCCTGGGATTGCGGCGTGGCGTTCGCCGCCTGTGTCAGCGTCCGCACGATGGCGCGGCGGGCGAGCTCGACCTTGAAGCCGTTATGTGAGCGGGGCGTTGCTCCCTGAAGCAAGAGCTCCGCGGCGTGCGCGAAATGATCGGGCGTCGCGGCCTGGCCGCGCAACGCAGCTTCGGCTTCGAGGCTGCGCCAGGGCTTGTGAGCCACGCCGCCGAGCGCCACGCGTGCCCCGCTGATTGCGTTGCCCTCCAATTCGAGCGCGGCGGCAACCGAGACCAGAGCAAAAGCATAGGACATGCGGTCGCGAATTTTGAGGTAGCTGTAGTTTTGAGCAAAGCCGCGCTGCGGCAGCTCGATCGCCGTGATGATCTCGCCGGTGCCGAGATTGGTATCCACATGAGGCTTGTCGCCGGGCAGCCGATGGAAATCGGTCAGCGCGATGTTGCGTTCGCCGGAGGGACCCGCGATGTGCACGCGCGCATCGAGCGCGGCCAGCGCCACGCTCATGTCGGATGGATTGGTCGCGATGCAGGCGGCGCTCGTACCCAGGATCGCATGGTTGCGGTTCAGCCCGTCCATCGCCGAGCAGCCGCTGCCGGGATGTCGTTTGTTGCAGGGCGTGGCCGTGTCATAGAAATAGGCACAGCGCGTTCGCTGCATCAGATTGCCGCCGACGGAGGCCATGTTGCGCAATTGCGCCGATGCGCCGGCCAGAATGGCGCTGGCGAGCAGGGGATAGCGCTGCTCGATCAGTGGGTGGTAGGCGAGGTCCGAGTTCGGCACCAGCGCGCCGATGCGCAGGGACCCGTCGGACGTCTCCTCGACCTTGCGCAGCGGCAGGCGGGAAATGTCGATCAGCCGGGAGGGGCGCTCGACATTCTCTTTCATCAGGTCGATCAGATTTGTGCCGCCGGCAATGAGTTTTGCGCCGGGATCGGCGGCGAGCAGGCGAATCGCGTCGGCGACATCATTGGCTCGGGCGTATTGGAAGTTGTTCATGGCTGGCCCATTGCCTGCTGGATGGCGGCGACGATGTTCGGATAGGCGCCGCAGCGGCAGAGGTTTCCGCTCATCAACTCCCGGATCTCGTCGGTATCTTTGGCACGGCCTTCGACGAGCAGTCCGGCCGCCGAACATATCTGTCCCGGCGTGCAATAGCCGCACTGGAAGGCGTCATGGTCGATAAACGCCTGTTGCAGTGGATGCAGCGCGCCGTCGTTGGCAAGGCCTTCGATGGTCGTGATCTTCGCGCCGTCCTTCATGACGGCGAGCGTGAGGCAGGAATTGATTCGCCGGCCGTCCACCAGCACCGTGCAGGCGCCGCACTGACCATGGTCGCAGCCCTTCTTGGTGCCGCTCAGCGCAAGATGGTCGCGCAAGGCATCGAGCAGCGTGGTCCATGGCACGAGATCGAGCGTGTGACTGACGCCGTTGACGACAAGATGGATCGGAATGCGTTCGGAAATTTGATGCGTGACATCGCCCATGTCCTGCTCCCTGCGACGGCGACCGTGCCGGACGTCAGCCGTGTTGACGCGGGGGCACGCCTCCGCCGGCCAATAGCGCCCAACGGATCACCGACCGGTTGGTTCCTTTTGATTCCCTTGCCGGCAGTTCGCCTTTCCGAGAGGTTGCGATCAGCGCTTCGCTTCGCCGAACACCACATTCGGCACGGCGCGGTTGACGACCTCGCGCAGCGCGAAGCTCGATTGCACCCGCGCGACGCGCGGCAGGCGCGACAGCTCCATGCGGTGGATGCGCTCAAAATCCTGGATGTCGCGGGCGAGCACGATCAGGATGTAGTCGTCGGTCCCCGACATCAGGAAGCAGCGCACGACGGACGGGCATTTCACCACTTCCGCCTCGAACGCCTTCAACGCCTCGTCGCTTTGGCTTTCCAACGCGATGCGGACCAGCACCGTGGTGGTAAGGCCGAACTGCGCGAGGTCGAGCGTGGCCTGATAGTCCTGGATATAGCCGTCGTCTTCCAGCGCCTTCTGGCGCCGCGCGAGCGCGGTGCTTGATAGCCCAACCTTGTTGGCGAGCTCGGTGTGGCTGGCCCGCGCATTGGTCGTGAGTTCCGCGAGGATTGCGAGATCTTTCCGGTCGAGGGCCAAAGTTTCGTTTCCAGCGTGAAAGGGCGTTTGCGCGCCGGAAACCGGCGCAGGGATGTCAAAGCTAGCGGATATTTGCACGAAACCAAACCGGGCAGGTCGCTACGATCATGAGGTGAATCAAAAGGAGGCCAGGGATGCGCGTCGGTGTGCCCAAGGAAATCAAAGTGCAGGAATATCGCGTCGGGCTCACCCCGGGCGCAGTCCGCGAATATGTCGCGGCCGGGCACGAGGTGACCGTCGAGAGCGGCGCGGGTGGCGGCATCGGCGCATCCGACGAAGTCTATAGGCGGGTAGGGGCCACCATTGCCGAGAGCGCGCGCGACATCTTCGCCAAGTCGGAGATGATCGTGAAGGTGAAGGAGCCCCAGAAAAGCGAGTGGGCCCAGCTCCGCGAAAGCCAGATCCTGTTCACTTATCTCCATCTCGCGCCGGATCCCGAACAGGCCAGGGGTTTGCTCGCCTCCGGCTGTACTGCGATCGCCTATGAAACCGTCACCGACGCGGCCGGTCACCTCCCCCTGCTTGCGCCGATGAGCGAAGTCGCCGGCCGCCTCGCCATCGAGGCCGCCGGCGCCGCGCTCAAGCGATCGGCTGGCGGCCGCGGGCTTCTACTGGGCGGCGTTCCCGGCGTGCAGCCGGCGCGGGTCGTCGTGCTCGGCGGCGGCGTGGTGGGAACGCAAGCCGCGCGCATGGCCGCGGGCCTTGGCGCCGAGGTCACCGTGATCGACCGTTCGATTCCTCGGTTGCGGGAGCTCGATGATCTCTTTGCCGGGCGCGTGCGCACCCGCTTCTCCACCATCGAATCGGTTGAGGAGGAGGTGTTCGCTGCCGACGTCGTGATCGGCGCGGTGCTGGTGCCGGGTGCGAGTGCGCCCAAGCTTGTCACGCGTGCGATGCTGACATCGATGCGACCGGGCGCCGTGCTGGTCGACGTCGCGATCGATCAGGGCGGCTGCTTCGAGACTTCGCACCCGACCACGCATGCCGATCCGACCTATCTGGTCGACGGCATCGTGCATTATTGCGTGGCTAACATGCCCGGCGCGGTGCCGGTGACGTCGAGCCAGGCGCTGAACAACGCGACACTGCCGTTCGGCCTGATGCTCGCGAACAAGGGCTTCGCGGCGGTGCTGGAAAATCCACATCTGCACAACGGGCTGAATGTGCATCGCGGCCGCATCACCAACAAGGCGGTGGCGGAGAGCCTCGGGCTGGAGTTTGCTCCGGTGGGGAGCGGGCTGGCGGCGTAGAGCACGATCCGGAAAAGTGCGCAGCGGTTTTCCAGGCCGGAAGAAGAAAACTATTGTCCCGTGCCCGTCCTGCGGAAGGAGTTTCCCCGCCGGGAGGCAAAAAAGCCAATCGCTTCCATTGCTGTTTGGGGCCGAAACGACGACATTTCCATCAGAAATTGATGGATTGACTGCTATGGAACGCACCAGGTTTGAGCCTTTCGGCGAGCAATTGGTGTCCGCAACGGACACCCAACCGCGCTCGCGCGGGTCGAAGCTGCTGCTGCGGGTTGGCACCGGCCTGTTCTGGTCGCTGGTTGCCGGCATCGTGCTGGCGCGTGCGGCCTTCTTCGAGCCCGGCGTCTACGATGGCTTCAGCCGCGTCGCCTCGCTGGCCAAGAGCCTGATCTTCTAAGGCGCGCCTGATCTTCTAAAGGGCGCCTGACCTTCAGAGCCAGATTATTCCGGGCTGAGGATAGAACTTCCCTGAGCCCTGATATGTCGAAAACTTATTTCCCAATCGGATGGCGCTGCGTATAAATCCTTCTCCTTGGGAGAGATTTGTGTCGCAGAATCAAGCATCCAGCCCGGCCGACGCCAAGCCGACCACGGCCACTGGCCGCATCGTCGCGCTGATTCCCGGGATCCTCCTCTGCATCGCCGTGGCCGGCGTTTCGGCCCTGCTCGAACGGGCGGAATTGGGCGTCTTCGAACATCCCTATGTCGAGGCGCTGGTGATGGCGATCTTGCTCGGCATGGCCGTGCGCAGCTTTTGGAAGCCCGCGCCGCGCTGGCAGTCCGGCATCGCCTTCAGCGCCAAGCAACTGCTCGAAGTCGCCGTCATGCTGCTGGGGGCCTCGATCAGCTTTGCTGCTATCGCGGCGTCCGGGGTCGCGCTGTTGGCCTCGATCGCAGCGGTCGTCGTGATCGCGCTCTGCGTCTCCTTCGGCATCAGCCGCCTGCTTGGTCTCTCGACGCGGCTCTCGATCCTGATCGCCTGCGGCAACTCGATCTGCGGCAATTCGGCGATCGCCGCGGTGGCGCCGATCATCGGCGCCAACAATGACGAGATCGCATCCTCGATCTCCTTCACCGCGATCCTCGGCGTGATGATGGTGCTCGGCTTGCCGCTGCTGATTCCGCTGCTGCAGCTATCGGCCACCCAATACGGAATCCTTGCAGGCCTCACCGTCTATGCCGTGCCGCAGGTGCTGGCCGCGACGGTGCCGGCGGGACTCGTCTCGACGCAGATCGGCACGCTCGTCAAGCTGATGCGCGTGCTGATGCTCGGGCCGGTGGTCGTCGGCCTCTCGCTGACGGCCTCGCGCTGGCACAGCGACGCCAAGAAGAGCAATGTCGGCTTTTTCCGCCTGGTCCCGTGGTTCATCCTCGGCTTCCTTGCGCTGGCGACATTGCGCTCGCTGGAGATCGTGCCGGGCACGGTGGTTGCCCCGATCACGCGGATCACGGGTTTTCTCACGGTGGTGTCGATGGCTGCGCTAGGCCTGGGTGTCGATGTGAAGGTACTTGCCAATGTCGGGGGGCGGGTGACGGCGGCCGTAACGCTGTCGCTGCTGCTGCTGCTCGGCATCAGCATCGCGCTGGTGCACTGGTTCAAGTGAGCGGCGCGACACTGCCGTAGGGTGGGCAAAGGCGCGAAAGCGCCGTGCCCACCATTTCTCTCATGGAGAACGATGGTGGGCACGCTTCGCTTTGCCCACCCTACGAAACTGGCTTCCCGCAAGCGGGGCGAGGTAAGATCAAATCACGTCCGCGAGCGAATGCCCGTGCAGCTCGATGTTCAGCCCCTGCATGCCCATGTCGTTGAGCTCGCCGCCCATCGCTTTGATGCTCTCCTCGCGGATCAGCGACATCAGTCCGCGGCGCAATGCCAGGAATTCCGACGACATCATCATCGACTGCTGCCGCGGCCGCTCCAGCGGGATCGGAATCTCCGCCTTGATCGAGCCGGGGCGCGCGGTCATGCAGTAGACGCGGTCGGACAGGAAGATCGCCTCGTCGATGTCGTGGGTGACGAACAGCACCGAGATCTTCAGCCGCTGCCACATGTTGGTGAGGATCTGCTGCATGATGACGCGGGTCTGCGCATCGAGCGCGCCGAAGGGCTCGTCCAGCAGCAGCACTTTGGGTCCTGTCGCGAGCGCGCGCACGATGCCGACGCGCTGTTTCATGCCACCTGAGAGTTTCTCGGGGTAATGCTTTTCGAAGGCTTCGAGGCCCGCGAGGCCCAGCAGCGTGCGCGCGGCGCGCTCGCGCTGCGAGCGCGGCATGCCGCGCATCTTCAGGCCGAACTCGACATTCTCTCGCACCGTCTTCCAGGGAAACAGCGAATATTGCTGGAACACCATGCCACGCTCGGCGCTCGGACCGTTCACCCTCTCGCCGTCGACGGTGACGATGCCCGTGGTCGGCTTGAGGAAGCCGGCGACCGCGTTAAGCAGCGTCGACTTTCCGCAGCCGGAGGGCCCGACGATCGAGACGAACTCGCCAGGCTTCACATGAATCTGCGTATCGGTGACGGCCTGTACCGGTCCTTCGATGCTGTCGTAGCTGAGGGAGAAATTCCTGACCTCGATATGCCCCTGCGGTGCCTTGACGACGATCTCACTCATCTTGACCTCCACGGCATCACCAATTGTCCGGCCCCCCGGATCAGCATGCTCGATCCGAGGCCGAGCACGCCGATCGCGATCATGCCGAGCGCGATGTCGGCATACTGGACCAGCGAATAGGCCTCCCAGGTGAAATAGCCGATGCCGTACTGCCCCGAGATCATCTCGGCGGCGATCAGCGACACCCAGGCCACCCCCATGCCGACGGTGAGGCCGGTGAAGATGTGCGGGAGCGAGGCCGGGAAATACACGTCGCGGAAGATCGAGCGTTCCCGCGCGCCGAGACATTGCGCGGCGCGCACCAGCACGGGGTCGACAAGCGACATGCCGTGCAGCGTGTTGACCAGGATCGGGAAGAACGAGCCGAGGAAGGTGATGTAGACGATGCTCTGCTCGTTGGTAGGCCACAGCATGATCGCCATCGGCACCCAGGCGATCGCCGGGATCGGCCGCAGCACCTCCGCCACGGGGAAGATAATCTCGTGGACCAGCTTGAAGCGGCCCATGATCAGGCCGAGCGGCACCGCGACGATGGCCGCGAGCGAGAAGCCAAAGAAGATGCGCCGGCAGCTCAAGAGAACGTGCAGCAGGAATTTCGGATCGTGGATCGCCTTGGTGAAGCTCGCATAGACCGCGAGTGGCGAGGGCACGTTGGTGAAGCGCACGAAGAACACGACGCGGTAGGTCGTCAGCAGGTGCCAGACCAGCAGGAAGGCGAGCAGCGAGATGATGCCGATCGCGGTCGCGCGCAGCCCGCCCCGGTTGAGCCGGTACCAGCGCAACGCGAGCGTGCCGAAGGAAGGCGGTGATGCGGGTGGAGTGGAGGCGGGCATGGCGCTTGCCTCCGCGATGGCACTTGCCGGCATACTGTCCTCGGGATGTCTGAGGAGGGCGGGACTGCTCACGTCTTGCCCCCGCCGACCGCCGCCTTCACGGCCTCGTCGAAGCCGAGCACCTTGCCGCTGATCTTGGCGGCATAGGCTTCGGCGTCCTTCTTCAACAGGAACGGCACAACCTGGCCATTGCCGACCGCGAAGAAAGCCTGGTCGGCGAACAGCTTGATGCCGCGGGTGGTATCGAAGACGTAAGCGACGTTGATCTTCTTGCCCTTTGCCTTGTAGTCGGCATAGGCGGCGAGCGTGCAGCCGGTTGACGAGAAAGGCATGATGCCGGCTTCGTCGACCCAGACCTCGCCGGCTTTGCGCGGATCGGAGATCGGTTTCTTGCAGAAGGAATCTTCGCCGGAGATCTCGTAATTGCTGGTGCTGGCGAGCCGCGCGTCGTAGTCGAGCTTCATCTCGGAATAGGCTTTGCGGATGTAGCTGTCGTCGACCCATTTCTTCGGGTCGAACTCCTTCATCCGGCCGAGGTTCTGCAGCACCTTGACGTCGGCCGTCGCGGCGTCGATCAGCGCCGGCTTGATCGAGGGATCAGTGGTCATGTTGCCGCTGGGGCCGAGGAAGATGTAGACGACCTCCTTGTTGATGCCGGTCCATTCCTGGATTTTCTCGGCGGCGAGCTTGGGATCGTCGCGCAGCCACTGATTGGCGGCGATCAGCGCCTTGAAATATGCGACGACGACCTCGGGATATTTCTCGGCGAAATCGGTGCGGACCACGATGCCGTGGAAGGTCGGCAGATTAGTCTCGACGCCGTCAAAGATCTTTCGCGCGAAACCGCGGAACGGCAGCAACTCGGCGAACGGAACGAAGTCGGCATGCGCGTCGATCTTCTTCTCCTGGAGATTGGTCGAGCCGACCTCCGGGCTTTGGCTGACCAGCTGGAAGAAATCCGACGCGTAGCCGCGGTCCTGCATCGCCTTCAGCACCATGCCGTGCGCGGCGGAGCCGAACGGCACGCTCACGAGCTTCCCCTTGAGGTCTGCGAGATCGTAGTAGGGCGAATCCTTGTGAACGACGATGCCGTTGCCGGAGCCCGACAGGCTGTAGGCGGCGATGCCGATCAGTCGGCTCTTGCTCTCCGGATTGCTGTCGAAAGTGAAGCCGTTCACGATCAGCGGATAGTCGCCCATCATGCCGATCTGCAGCTTGTTCGCCATCATCGCATTGGTGACGGGCGGACCGGACGTGAAGTTCTGCCACTCCAGCTCGAACTTGATGTTGGCGTATTTGCCGTCCTTCGGCAGATATTTTTCGAGGAGATGGAGCTGGCGGATGACGACGCCGGCGGTCACCGTGTTGGTCGTGGTGTCCTGCGTTCCGATGCCGAGCGTAACGGTTTCCGCCGCGGCCGGCTGCGCGAGGAGAAGCGCCAGCGACGTCACCGACATCGCGATCGAGAGCGTGGGAAGATGGCGGACCATTCTCATCCTCATTCGGTTGGATGTGCTGTGGTTGCCATGATTGGGTGAGGGCGTGGGCAGGGCAAATCCGGAATGAGCGCCACAGTCGATTAGTTGCCGGGAAAAGTTGATTGCATAGTCCTTGGGCAGTCCTGCACTATAAAGCCGCTTGGGTGGGCACCGGCCCTAGTCCGACGCTTGCCCTCGCATCTCTTCCAGCACGTCGGGCCGGCAGACCACGATCTGGGAGCGCTTGGTCAGCACGATTCCCTTCTCCTGCATGCGCTTCAGGCTGATCGTGACCCATTGCCTGGTGGCGCCGACCATGTGGGCGATATCGGCATGGGTGAAGGCGGCCGCGATCACCCGGCCGTCGGCGTCATCGACGCCATAGAGGTCGACGAGATGCAGCAACAGATGCGCAAGGCGCTGTGTGATCGAGCGCGTTCCCAGCATCTGGGCCAGCGCCGAATAGCACTTGCCCTTGAAGGTCAGGCCTTCGATCAGGCCGATCGCGAGGTTCGGAATCTCGACCGCAAGCGATCGCAACTCCTTTCCGGGCAGATGCACCACGCTGCAATTGCTGGATGCAACGCCGGACCATTGATGCACGGTGCCTTCGAACACTTCCGGCCCGCCGACGAAATTGCCGACATGCCAATAGGCCAGCGTGATCTCGCGGCCGAGCGGCGAGGTGTAGAAGACCCGGATACGGCCGCTTTCGATCAGCCAGATACCGTCATGCTTGCCACCCTGGCTGAACAGCGTCTGGCCACGGTTGAGCACTTTTCGGCGGCCCTGCTTCAGCACCAGCTCCCGCTCGCGCTGGCTGAGCTTGTCCATCAACGGCGGCGGTCCGCCGATCCATTGCTGGTTCTCGGTGAGCAGCAGCGAGGAACCGCCGGCAGGCCGGACTGCCGGGGGACCGGCCCCCCGAACCGCATTCGCCGCCGCCTGCAACATTATCTGCCTCCGGAACGTTCAAACCGTTCTAAAGAGGAGCAATGTCCGTGCCAGATTCACTCCGCTGTCATCGCCCGGCTTGACCGGGCGATCCAGTATTCCAGAGACGTCAATGGGTTATCGAGAAGCCGCGGCGTACTGGATTCCCCGCCTTCGCGGGGAATGACAGCGGAGTTTGGAGGACGACCTGTTGCGTCTACCGTCCCGCCAGGCTCAGCAAATACGGCTTCGGGTAAATCCCCCGATTATGCCCATCCGAAAACGAGATGTTCAGCCCGTAACCGAGATCGCCGATTTCGGTGATCGCGATGCCTGGAAACCGCTCGGGGAAGCGGCCGTCGAAGCGGGCGCGGGTGCAGTGGGCGCATTTGCAGGAGAGGCGGAGCGTTTCCGCCGGCAAGTCCAGCGTGTCGTCCTGAGCGGTGCGAACGCGGAGCGTCGCGAGGTCGGCGCTTGCTTCGTAATCTGCCACGATCGGTGCCACCAAGGTCATGACGTGTCTCCGACCCTTCTCTACGTTGCCGCAGCGCTGCTGCGATAGCAACTAATTGCCAGGCTCAGGTGCGAGGCGCTGATCTTCGCTGCCTGCTGTTCGATCATCGCCCACGAAATGTGAAACTAATCGACCGGGAATTTCAGTTCGGCGTTGCCGGATTCCCGTCTCTCCGAAACCTTGTGCGCAATCGAGGTCAGGAGAGACAATGAGCGCATTTCAGAAGGAAACGGTCCTGTCGGTCAGGCACTGGACCGATAGCCTGTTCAGCTTCACCGCGACGCGCGATCCGGGCTTCCGCTTCCAGAACGGCCAGTTCGCGATGATCGGGCTGGAAGTCGAGGGCAAGCCGTTGCTGCGGGCCTACAGCATGGCGAGCGCCAATCACGAGGAGGCGCTCGAGTTCTTCTCGATCAAGGTGCAGGACGGTCCGCTGACCTCGCGCCTTCAGAAGATCAGGGAGGGAGACGTCATCCTGGTCGGCCGCAAGGCCACGGGCACGCTGATCACCGGCAACCTCCTTCCCGGCAAGCGCCTGTTGCTGCTCTCGACCGGCACGGGGCTCGCGCCGTTCGCCAGCCTGATCAAGGACCCCGACGTCTACGAGAATTACGAGACCATCGTGCTCGCCCATGGCTGCCGCCAGGTCTCCGAGCTCTCCTATGGCGAGCACCTGGTAGAAGGCCTGCGCGATCACGAGTTCTTCGGGCCGCTGATCCGGGACAAGCTCGTCTACTACCCGACCGTTACCCGCGAGCCGTTCAGGAATCGCGGCCGCATCTCCGACCTGATCGCGTCGAACCAGCTCTTCGACGACATCGGTCTATCAGGCCTCGATATCGAGACCGACCGCATCATGCTGTGCGGCAGCCCGGCGATGCTGGAGGAACTTCCCGCGATGTTGTCCGCACGCGACTTTGTCGAGGGCAATCACAGCCGGCCCGGTCATTTCGTGATCGAAAAGGCCTTTGTCGAGCGCTGAGGCGCAAATCGCAGCCCGGCGACAACTAATTGCTATCGCCGGGACGCCTGCTGAACAAATCTGATGCAAAGGCGCCGGACCTGCCGGCGAACCAGGAGCAAGCGATGTCACTAGATCAGATCGTCGATGGACTTTCGGAGGTTTCCTGCGACGTGCTGGTGATCGGCGGCGGCACGGCCGGCCCGATGGCGGCACTGAAGGCGAAGCTGAAGAATCCGAAGGCCAATGTCGTCCTGCTCGAAAAGGCCAACGTCAAGCGCTCCGGAGCGATCTCGATGGGCATGGACGGCTTGAACAACGCCGTCATTCCCGGATACGCAACGCCGGAGCAGTACACCAAGGAAATCACCATCGCCAATGACGGCATCGTCGATCAGAAGGCGGTCTACAAATACGCGCAGAACTGCTACTCGATCATCGAGGAACTCGACAGTTTCGGCATCCGCTTTCTGAAGAACGAGAACGGCGACTACGCCGTCAAGAAGGTGCACCACATCGGCACCTACGTGCTGCCGATGCCGAACGGCGAGACCGTGAAGAAGGCGCTGTATCGCCAGCTCCGTCGCGCCCGCATCCTGATCTCCAACCGCTACATGGCGACGCGGCTGCTCAAATCCGCCGACGGGCGCATTGCCGGCGCGATCAGCGTTAATACTCGTACCGCCGAGATGCTGGTGATCAAGGCCAAGGCCGTCATCCTGTGCATGGGCGCCGCCGGCCGGCTCGGTCTGCCGACCTCCGGCTACATGTTTGGTACCTACGAGAACGCAGCCAATTCCGGCGACGGCTATTCCATGGCCTATCATGCCGGTGCGGCTCTGGCGAACCTCGAATGCTATCAGATCAATCCGCTGATCAAGGACTATAACGGCCCGGCCTGCGCCTACGTCGCCGGTCCCTTCGGCGCCTTCACCGCCAACAACGAGGGATCGCGCTTCATCGAATGCGATTACTGGTCGGGTCAGATGATGCTGGAATTCTACAACGAGCTGCTGTCTGGCAAGGGCCCGGTGTTTCTCCAGCTCAAGCATCTTCACCCCGACACCATCTCGGAGATCGAATCGACGCTGCACAAGGTCGAGCGTCCCACACGCGGCCTGTTCCAGCAGGGGCGCGGGGTCGACTACCGCAGCGAGTCGATCGAGATGCATATCTCCGAGATCGGCTTCTGCTCCGGTCACAGTGCGTCGGGCGTGTTCGTCGACGACAACGCGCGCACCACCGTCCCGGGCCTCTATGCCGCCGGCGACATGGCCAGCGTGCCGCACAATTACATGCTCGGCGCCTTCACCAACGGTTCGGTCGCCGGCCTCGACGCGATGGAATTCGCTGACAATCACGACTTCGCGGAATTCGACGCGGCCGATGTCGCCAGCGAACGTGACCGCGTCATGGCGCCGACCAAACGCGAGGACGGCATTCCGCCGAACCAGATCGAGTACAAGACCAGGCGTCTCGTCAATGACTATCTCCAGCCGCCGAAAGTCACGCGCAAATACGAACTCGGCATGCGCCGGCTCGCTGACGCGAGGGAAGACATGCAGGAGCGCATGATCGCGCGCAATGCGCACGAGCTGCTCCGCGCGCTCGAAGTCCAGTCGATCATGGACTGCGCGGACATGGCTGTGCATGCCTCGCTCTACCGCGAGGAAAGCCGCTGGGGCCTTTATCACTGGCGCACGGATTTCCCGGAGAAGGACAATGAGAACTGGTTCTGCCACACGCTGCTCAGCAAGCAGGACGGCAAGATGACCAGCGAGAAGCGTGCCGTGGAGCCCTATATCGTGCCGATCGCCGACGATGAGAAGGATCTCTACGACAAGCAGCGCATCCGCGCGACAGCCTGACCCGCCAAAGTAACAGGAGACATACGATGCCTCTCGCTTCCTATCAGACATCGGTTCCGGTGGTCGTCGACGACGCCAAATGCATCGCGGACAAGGGCTGCACGGTGTGCGTCGACGTCTGTCCGCTGGACGTGCTGCGTATCAGCGATATGACCAACAAGGCCTATATGGCCTATGACGAATGCTGGTACTGCATGCCCTGCGAGGCGGATTGCCCGACCGGCGCTGTCACCGTCAACATTCCCTATCTGCTGAGGTAGTCATGTCGAGCCCGTTCGAATCCTACGACGATCTCGAAGATGCCGACGAGCGGCTCCAGGCCGCCGATCCAGGGGAGCGCCGCGTCGCCATCATCGCGCTCGGCCATTCCGGCGATCCCGCAGCAGTCGGCCATCTCGCCAAAATGGTCGCCGATCCCGATGCCGGCGTCCGCCAGCAGGTCGCGATGGCGCTTGGCGAGTTCGACGGGCCGGAGGCTGCCAGCGCGCTGGTGAAGCTGCTGGTCGATCCTGAGAGAATCGTTGCGTCCGCCGCGGCCGACAGCATGGCCGAGTTCAAGGATCCTGCCTGCGCCGAAATCATCCTGCCGCTGGTCAAGCACGCCCACGCCTTCGTCCGCATGGGCGCGTTGCGCGCGCTGAAGGAGCTGCGCTGCAAGGATACGCTGAAGCCGGCGCTGGAAGCGCTCCAGGATTCCGACGCCGCCGTGCGGGTGCAAGCGATCGGCGTGATCGGGTTCCTCAAGCTGGAGGAATCAATCCCGGCGCTGACCGCGCTGATCAACGATCCCGACGCGCATGTGCGCCGTGCCGCCGTCAGCGCGCTCGCCTTCTCGCAGATGAAGCCCGCGGCTGAGATGATCACGCGCGCGTTGAAGGATTCGGACTGGATGGTGCGGGAGATGGCCGCAGAAACGCTGGGCCTCAACGTCAACGGCTCGATCGCCGCCGACCAGCTCATCGCTTCGCTCAGTGACGAGTTCTGGCAGGTGCGGCTGAAGGCAATCCGCAGCCTTGGCCGGATGAAGATCGAGCACGCGGTTCGCCCGATCGGCAATTGCGTCAACCATGAGCAGGCGAATTTGCGGAAGGAAGCCGCTGCTGCGCTCGGCGAAATCGCCCACCACGACGGCGAGGCGTTCCTTGCCGTCATCGCCAACGATCCAGATCCCGAGGTGCGCAAGAACGCGCGCTGGGCGCTTCAGCAGATCGCGGCCCGGAAAGCGCGCGCGGGGGCATAGGAGCGCGGCGGGCTGCCGCGCTGGACTTCCCGTCCCAGACGTTTATTGGTCTTCGCCAATGTGATCGGCCTCCGCGAGCGCGGCCGATCCGAAAAGAGCGAGGATACGCCCATGACGACATTGACGGTAAAGGACCTTCTTCCCGAGGACGGCACGCGGGGAACGCTTGTCGGCCGCGTCTGGCTGCCGCAGGCGAATGGCCCGGCCGTGGTCGCCGTGCGCGGCGATGGTGTGTTCGACGTCACCGCAACGTTCCCGACCGTCAGCACGCTCTGCGAGGAGGACGATCCGGCGAAGGCGCTTGCCACGACCAAGGGCGAGCGCATCGGCGATATCGAGGCCATCGTCCGCAACACGCCGCCCGATCAGCGCGATCCGAAAAAGCCGTGGCTGCTCGCGCCGGTCGATCTCCAGACGCTGAAGGCGGCCGGTGTGACCTTCGCCATCTCGATGCTGGAGCGCGTGATCGAGGAGCGGGCGAAAGGCAATCCGGCCTCGGCCGAAGCGATCCGGCAAGAGGTGACGCGGCTGATCGGCGACGATCTGTCGAAGCTCAAGCCGGGCTCGGACCAGGCGATGCACCTGAAGCAGGTGCTGATCGACCAGAACGCCTGGAGCCAGTATCTCGAGGTCGGCATTGGCCCCGATGCCGAGGTCTTCACCAAGGCGCCGACCTTGTCGTCGGTCGGCACCGGCATGGATGCGGGGCTGCATCCGAAATCGACCTGGAACAACCCCGAGCCGGAGCTGGTGCTGTTCGTCTCGAGCCGCGGCAAGATCGTCGGCGGCGCGCTCGGCAACGACGTCAATCTGCGCGACTTTGAGGGCCGTTCGGCGCTGTTGTTGTCGAAAGCCAAAGACAACAACGCGTCGTGTTCGATCGGTCCGCTGCTGCGCCTGTTCGACGACAGCTTTACCCTCGATGACGCCCGCAAGCTCGACATCAGCCTGAACGTGAAGGGGCAGGACGGTTTCGTCCTCGACGGCCATTCCTCGATCAGCATGATCAGCCGCGATCCGACCGATCTGGTCGAGCAGACCATCGGCAAGGTGCATCAATATCCTGATGGCTTCGTGCTATTCCTCGGGACCATGTTCGCACCGGTTAAGGATCGCGACGCGCCGGGGCAGGGGTTCACCCACAAACGCGACGACATCGTCACGATCTCGGCGCCCCAGCTCGGCAAACTCGTCAACCGCATGCGGACCAGCGACGAGTGCGAGCCCTGGACCTTCGGCATCGGCGCGCTGATGAAGAATCTGGCGCAGCGGAAGCTGATCTAGCGGTCGGCATGTTGCCCGGCCGACAGCGGGCGATTGCACATCGAAATCAGAGAAGGTCGTCATGTTGTTCCGGGCATCCACGTTCTTTGTCCCGCATGGCAAGGACGTGGATAGCCGCGACAAGCCCGCCCATGACGATGTGGCGCTGGCCAAGCCGCATCATTTCTTTCATCTTCCCGTTGCATCCGCGGAACAAAATCGCGCTGGGCGTGTCGTACAATGACTCTCCTGCCGAATGTCACCTCCCGACCAAATAGTCAGATAATATGACTAGTCGGAACCAAGCTTCCGTGAAATAGTCCCTCCCGCCGCCTCAAAGGTCGGCCTGTGGGTGCGATGCTACCAATCGGCGCCCCGGATAACATTTTGGGAGATACGCCTGATGATCCTCAAAGCCCTCTTTGCGGCCAGCGCCACTGCCGCGTTGCTGCTCGCGCTGCCGGCGAATGCCGCCGAGCTCACCATCGGCTTCTCGCAGATCGGATCGGAATCCGGTTGGCGCGCGGCCGAGACCTCGGTCTCCAAGCAGGAAGCCACCAAGCGCAAGGTCAATCTCAAGATCGCCGACGCGCAGCAGAAGCAGGAGAACCAGATCAAGGCGATCCGCTCCTTCATCGCGCAGAATGTCGATGCGATCTTCCTCGCGCCCGTCGTCTCGACCGGCTGGGACTCGGTGCTGAAGGAAGCCAAGGAGGCCAAGATCCCGGTCGTGCTGCTCGACCGCGACATCGATCCCTCCGGCAAGGAGCTCTATCTCACCGCCGTGACCTCAGACAGCGTGCATGAAGGCGAGGTCGCCGGCGACTGGCTGGCGAAGACCGTCGGGGCCAAGGCCTGCAACATCGTCGAACTGCAGGGCACGGTCGGCGCCAGCGTCGCCGCCAACCGCAAGAAGGGTTTTGACACCGCCATCGCCAAACACGCGAACCTGAAGGTGGTGCGCAGCCAGACCGGCGACTTCACCCGCGCCAAGGGCAAGGAAGTGATGGAAAGCTTCATCAAGGCCGAAGGCGGCGGCAAGTCGATCTGCGCGATCTACGCGCATAATGACGACATGATGGTCGGCGCGATCCAGGCGATGAAGGAAGCTGGCCTCAAGCCGGGCAAGGAGATCCTCACTGTCTCGATCGATGCGGTCCCTGACATCTTCAAGGCCATGGCCGCCGGCGAAGCCAATGCCACGGTCGAACTGACGCCGAACATGGCGGGCCCCGCGCTCGATGCCATCGCGGCCTTCAAGGGCAAGGGCACGGTGCCGCCGAAATGGATCCAGACCGAGTCGAAGCTTTATACGGCCGCCGATGATCCGCAGAAGATCTACGACAGCAAGAAGGGCCTCGGTTACTGAGGCGAGGAAGTCGCCGGACGGCCGTGTTTCGGCAGTCCGGCGATCCCGCTCGAAACCGCTGCGCGAACGAACAGGCTCCGTGTCCGCATCGTCGGCGGGCGCCGCTGGGAGTGAATTTGTCATGGAGAACAGCCCGGATTCCGCGGCTTCCCTGCTGGAGGCGCGCGGGATCAGCAAGAGTTTTGGTGCGGTACGCGCGTTGCAGCAAGTCGACTTCACGCTGCGCGCTGGCGAGATTCATGCGTTGCTTGGCGAGAACGGCGCCGGCAAGTCCACGTTGATCAAGGTGATCACCGGCGTGTTCCCGCGCGATGCTGGCATCGTCAGGCTCGGCGGCGAAGAGGTCGCGCCGCGCTCGGCCAAGGCGGCGCTTCAGGCCGGCATCGCCACCGTCTACCAGGAGGTCAATCTGCTGCCGAACCTCTCGGTGGCGCAGAACCTGTTCCTCGACCGGCAGCCGATGCGTTTCGGCATGGTGCGCGAAGGCGAGATGCGCCGCCGCGCCAAGGCGCTGCTCGCGGATTTCGGCCTCGACATCGACGTATCAGCGCCGCTTGGCAATTATTCGGTGGCGATCCAGCATGTCACCGCAATCGCGCGCGCTGTCGATCTCTCGGCGCGTGTGCTGATCCTGGACGAGCCGACCGCGAGCCTCGACCGCCATGAGGTCGAGATCCTCTTTCGCATCATGCGTCAGCTTGCCAAGCGCGGCATTGGCATCGTCTTCGTCAGCCATTTCCTCGACCAGGTCTACGAGATCTCCGATCGCATCACGGTTTTGCGAAATGGTCGCCTGGTCGGCGAGCGCGAGACCGCGTCGCTGTCGCGACTCGAGCTGATCCGGATGATGCTCGGCCGCGAGCTGGCCGAGACCACCAGCGCGCGGGCCGCGACGCGCGAGCATCAGGCCCGCGAAGTCTGCGCGAGCTTCGAGAGCTATGGCAAATCAGGCTATGTCGCGCCGTTCAATCTCGAGCTGCGCCATGGCGAGGTGGTCGGTCTCGCCGGCCTGCTCGGCTCGGGCCGGACCGAGACGGCGCGGCTGGTGTTCGGCGCCGAGCGCGCCGATCGCGGGCAGGCGAGGGTGGAAGGCGCGCCTGTCCGGCTTCACTCGCCGCGCGACGGCGTGCGCCACGGCTTTGGCTATTGCCCTGAGGAGCGCAAGACTGACGGCATCGTCGCCGAGCTCACCGTGCGCGAGAACATCGTGCTCGCGCTCCAGGCCAAGCGCGGTCTGCATCGGCCGCTGTCGCGACGCGAGCAGGACGAGATCGCAAGCCGTTACGTCAAGATGCTCGACATTCGCCCGCCCGATCCGGAGCGTCCCGTCGGCCTGCTGTCCGGCGGCAATCAGCAGAAGGTCCTGCTGGCACGGTGGCTTGCGACCTTCCCGCGGCTCCTCGTGCTGGACGAGCCGACCCGCGGCATCGACGTCGGCGCGCATGCCGAGATCATCCGCCTGATACGCGAGCTCTGCGACGACGGGCTTGCGCTGCTCGTGATTTCCTCCGAGCTCGACGAGATCGTGACCTATTCCGATCGCGTGGTGGTGCTGCGCGACCGCGCTCATGTCGAGGAACTCGCGGGCGAGGCGATCGACGTCGGCAACATTCTCGCGGCCATTGCCGCCGATAGCGTCGCCGTTGCGCTTGAGGCTCACACATGACAGCGCTGCTGCCGCGCCGCGGCCTTGCCCAGATCCTCGCATTGATCGTCATCCTCGCGGTCGATCGTGTGGTGTCGCCGCAATTCTTCGATCTGCGCCTCCAGGATGGACGTCTGTTCGGCAGCCTGATCGACGTGCTCAATCGCGGCACGCCGGTGGCGCTGCTCTCGCTCGGCATGGTCCTGGTGATCGCGACGCGCGGCATCGATCTGTCGGTCGGCGCGGTCATGGCGATCTCGGGCGCGATCGCGGCGAGCCTCGCCGACAACCACAGTCTGGCCGTGGTGCTGGCGGCTGCGCTCGGCGCGGGCCTGATCTGCGGATTGTGGAACGGATTTCTCGTCGCGGTGCTCGGCATGCAGCCGATCGTGGCGACCCTGATCCTGATGGTGGCGGGACGCGGCATCGCTCAGCTCATTACCGAAGGCCGCATCGTGACCTTCTCCTCGCCCGATCTGGTCTGGCTCGGCAACGGCTCCATCCTCGGCGTGCCGGTGCCAGTCGCGATTGCGCTTGGCATGTTGATGCTCACCGGCGCGGTGGTGCGAGGCTCGGCACTTGGGTTACTGATCGAGGCAACCGGCGGCAATGCGCGGGCGAGCGAGCTTGCCGGCGTCGGCACGCGCGCGATGATTTTGGCGGTCTATGTCTGGTGCGGCGTTTGCGCTGCGCTTGCCGGTGTCATCGCGGCGGCCGACATCATGGGCGCGGATGCCAACAATGCCGGCCTCTGGCTCGAGCTCGACGCCATCCTCGCGGTGGTGATCGGCGGCACCTCGCTGTTCGGCGGCCGCTTCAGTCTCGTGCTGGCCGTACTCGGCGCGCTGATCATCCAGACCATGAACACCGGCATTCTGCTGTCGGGCTATCCGCCGGAGTTCAATTTGCTGGTCAAGGCGATGGTGGTGCTCGCCGTGCTGCTGCTGCAATCGCCGAAGCTGTCCGGCTTTGCCGGAATCGTGACGCGGCTGCGGGGGACCAAGGCATGAAAGGCCTGCCGCCCGTCCTCATCACGGCGATCGTGCTCGTCGCGGGATTCGCGCTTTGCGCGATGCAGTTTCCCAACATCGCCTCCACCCGCGTTGTCGGCAATCTCCTGACCGACAACGCCTTCCTCGGCATCGTCGCGACGGGCATGACCTTCGTCATCATTTCCGGCGGCATCGATCTCTCGGTCGGCTCGGTGATCGGCTTCACCACGGTGTTCGTCGCGCTGGCGATCGAGCGCTGGGGAATGCCGCCCCTGGTCGCCTTCGTCGCCATCCTCGCGCTCTCGGCCGCCTTCGGAGCGGCGATGGGCGCGGTGATCCATGTCTTCGATTTGCCGCCTTTCATCGTGACGCTCGCCGGCATGTTCTTGGCCCGGGGTGCCAGCTTCCTGCTCTCGACGGAATCGGTGCCGATCACAGCACCGGTCTATTCCACCGTGTCGGACTTCGCACTGCGAGTACCCGGCGGTGGACGGCTGACGGCGGTCGCGATCATCATGCTTACGATCGTGATCGGCGGCGCATTGCTGCTGCAGCTCACCCGGTTCGGCGCCAATGTTTATGCGCTCGGCGGCAGCCGGGCGACCGCGAGCCTGATGGGTGTCGCCGTCGGCAGGATGACGGTGAAGATCTACATGCTGTCGAGCCTGCTCGCCGGCATCGCCGGCATCGTCTTCTCCTTCTACACCAGCGCCGGCTACTCGCTGTCCGCGGTTGGCGTCGAGCTCGACAGCATAGCGGCCGTCGTGATCGGCGGCACGCTGCTCACGGGCGGGCAGGGCTCTGTGATCGGCACCTTCCTCGGGGTGCTGATCCAGGGCATGATCCAGACCTACATTAATTTCGACGGGACGCTGTCGAGCTGGTGGACCAAGATCGCGACCGGGGTGCTGCTGTTCGCCTTCATCGCCTTGCAGCAGGGGTTGGTCGCGCTCGCGCGCCGGCCCGTGGCAAAGCGCGCGGGAGCAGTCTCATGACCACCTCGCGCATCCTTGTCATCCCGACGCGCCGGGCGCACTCCAATCACGCGGAGGTGGCCCGCTCGATCGGCGTCGACATCATTGCCGGCCGCTACGCGGAGGGAACGCGCCTGCCTGGCGATGCCGAAATGATCGCGATGTTCGGAGTGTCGCGACCGGTGCTGCGCGAGAGCGTGAAGACGCTGGTGGCCAAGGGCCTGCTCACAACCAAGGCGCGGGTCGGCACCGTCGTGCGCGAGCGCGTCGCCTGGAACATGTTCGACGCCGACGTGCTGGCTTGGCACCTGGACGCCGGGATCGACAAGCGCTTCCTCAACGACCTCGCCGAAATCCGCCTCGCGGTTGAGCCGCGCGCGGCCGCGCTGGCGGCGGCGCAGCGGTCGGAGCAGGATCTCTCCGAGCTCCGTCGCTGCATGGAGCGGATGCGGCTTGAAGCCTCCGACTCCGTTGGCTTCGCCGATGCCGACCTCGCGCTCCATGTCGGTGTGGCGCGCGCCTCCGGAAATCTGTTCATGCGCTCGATCGGGCACGTCATCGAGGCTGCGTTGCGCGCCTCATTCCTGCTCAGCGCACCGGTCGAACCGGAGGACCGCGACACCGTTCTGCTCTGGCATCAGAAGATCGTCGATGCCATCGCGGACGGTGATGCCACGACTGCGTCGGAGGCGATGGTCTACGTCATTCACAACGGCATGCGCCGCCACGAGGGTACAGTGATCGAGACCGTACCGGCCGAAGCGCTGCCGTCCGCGGAAGCTGGAGAAAGATCGTGACTGAACTTCGCATCGCCATCGTCGGCTTCGGCAAGATCGCGCGGGACCAGCACGTCGGCGCCATCGCAGCGGTTCCCGGCGCGACGCTGGCGGCCGTCGCCAGCCGCAATGCCTCGTTGCCGGATCTGCCGCATTTCGCGACCATCGAGGAGCTGCTGGAAAAAGGTCCGCCGATCGACGCGGTGTCGCTCTGCACGCCGCCTCAAGTGCGCCGCGCCCAGGCCGTCGCAGCGCTCAGGGCCGGCAAGCATGTCATGCTGGAGAAGCCGCCCGGCGCCGGCGTTGCCGAGCTCGATCCGCTGATCGCGATGGCCGGTGAGGCCAAGCGAACGCTGTTTGCGACCTGGCATTCGCGCCATGCGCCGGCAGTCGAGCCGGCGCGCGAGTGGCTCGCCGCGCGCCGCATCCATTCCGTGCACATCAACTGGAAAGAGGACGTCCGCGTCTGGCATCCCGGGCAGGCGTGGATCTGGGAGCCGGGCGGGCTCGGGGTGTTCGATCCCGGCATCAATGCGCTGTCGATCCTGACCAGGATCCTGCCGAAACCTGTGTTCGTCACCGCGGCCGAGCTCGCCTTCCCTGCCAATTGCCAGGCGCCGATCGCCGCGAAGCTGACGCTGACCGACATCGACGGCCTGCCTGTGGCCGCCGAGTTTGATTTCCGCCAGACCGGGCCGCAGAGCTGGGATATCCTCGTCGAAACCGACCAGGGCCGGATGACGCTATCCCGCGGCGGCAGGATCATGGCGATCGACGGCAAGACCGTTGCCGAGGCGCCCGATGAGGAATATCGGGAGCTTTACCGGCGCTTCGTCACGCTCGCCGCGACAGGCGCGAGCGACGTCGATTTGGCGCCGCTTCGTCTCGTCGCGGACGCCTTCCTGCTCGGCAGGCGCACGATCGTCGAACCGTTTGTGGATTGATCATGGCTGGATCGAAAACAGAAAGAGACGTCTTCGGAACGCTGCCGGACGGCCGCAAGGTGGACCGCATCGTGCTGCGCGGAGAGGGCGGGTTCGAGGCGCGCATCATCACCCATGGTGCAGTCTTGCAGGCCTTGATCGCGCCGGACGCCAAGGGCGGCTACGACGACGTCGTGCTCGGCCATGACGCATTCGCCGGCTATCTCGCCGAGCGAAAGTTTTTCGGCGCCACCGTCGGCCGCTACGCCAATCGCATCGCCAACGGACAATTTTCGCTGGACGGCGAGACGGTGCAGCTTCCCGTCAACAACGGTCCGAATGCGCTGCATGGCGGCCTCGACGGCTTCGACCGCAAGCTCTGGGACATTGCGGAGATCGACGATGGCGCCGAGCCCGCAGTCACGCTGACCTACACGAGCCCGCATGGCGAGGAAAACTTTCCCGGTCGGCTCGATGTGCGCCTGACCTATCGCGTCACCGGCCCGGCCGAGCTATCCCTGACCATGGAGGCGCGGACCGACCGGCCGACCATCGTCAACCTGACCAACCACAGCTTCTTCAATCTGGAAGGCGCGACATCAGGCACGCCCATTCTCGATCACAAGCTGACGGTCGCCGCCGGGCATTTCCTCGCGATCGATCCCAACGCCATTCCGTTGCCGGAGCCGCCGCGCAGCGTTGCCGGCACGCCGTTCGACTTCCGCGAGCCGCGGGCCGTCGGCGAGCGCATCCGCGAGAGCGACCAGCAATTGCGCACCGGCAGGGGCTACGATCACACCTACAATCTCGCGCGTGATGGCAAACTTGCGCTCGCGGCGCGGCTGGAGGCACCGCGCTCGGGGCGCATCATGGAGCTGCTCACCAATCAGCCCGGTCTGCAGGTCTATTCGGGTAATTATCTCGACGGCACGATCTCGGGCAAGGGCGGCAAGCTCTACCGGCAGTCCGACGCGATGTGCCTGGAGCCGCATATCTGGCCGGACGCACCGAACCGGCCGGATTTCCCGAGCCCGCGCCTAGCGCCGGGCGAGGTCTACCGCCATCACACGGTCTATCGCTTTGCGGTGAGGAGGTCATGATGGAACAGGTGCCCACCTCGGTTCTTTCGGACGATCCTTGCCATCTCGGCGAGGGGCCGACCTATGACGTGACCACGGACACGGCCTGGTGGTTCGATATCCGCGAGGGGCGACTGTTCGAGGCGCAGCTCGCCAGCGGCAGCATTCGCGTTCATGCGCTGGGCCGGATGGCGAGCGCACTTGGGCGGATCGACGCCGAACGGCAGTTGATCGTCGCGGAAGACGGGCTCTATATCCGCAAAATCGCCGATGGCGCGATGACGCTGCTCTGTCCGCTCCAAGCCGATAATCCCGCGACCCGTTCCAACGATGCCCGCGTGCATCCCTCCGGCACGTTCTGGATCGGCACCATGGGCCGCAAGGCGGAAGCAGGGGCAGGCGCGATCTACGCGTTCCATCACGGCGAGATATCGATGCTGTTTCCGCGCGTCAGCATTCCCAACTCGATCTGCTTCTCGCCCGACGGCACCACCGGCTATTTCGCCGACACTGCGCGCGCGGTGCTCTACGCGGTGCCGCTCAATCCCACGACCGGCCTGCCGCGCGGCGAGCCGGAGGTGCTGCTGCGCCACACCGGTATCGGCGGCCTCGACGGTTCGGTGTGCGACGCGGACGGAAACATCTGGAACGCGGGCTGGGGCGCTGGCCGTATCGACGTCTACTCTCCGCAAGGCGAGCGCCTGCGCTCGATGAGCGTGCCGGCAAAGCAGGCGAGCTGCCCCGCTTTTGTCGGCCCTGATCTGTCGCGTCTCCTCGTCACCTCGGCCTGGCAGGACATGGACGCGGCGGCGCGTGCCGCCGATCCGCAAGCCGGCTACACCTTTCTGTTGGAGGCATCCGCGCGCGGTCGCGCGGAGCCTGACGTCAAGCTCGCATAGGAGGCTCGAAGCCGCACACCACCAAAGTTCGCGACGACACGAAAAAACAGTCTGACACCAAAGGGAGTGAAACATGCTGAAACTGAAGACGACCTTCCTCGCGCTGGCGCTGGCCGGCGCTGCGACGATGGCCGCGGGCGTCACCGCCTCGGCCCAGGACAAAGCAACGGTCGGCATCGCCATGCCGACCAAATCGTCGGCGCGCTGGATCGACGATGGCAACAACATGGTCAAGGTGCTGAAGGAGCGCGGCTACAACACCGACCTGCAATATGCCGAGGACGACATTCCGAACCAGCTCTCGCAGGTCGAGAACATGGTGACCAAGGGCGCGAAAGCGCTGGTGATCGCCGCGATCGACGGCACCACGCTCTCTGACGTGCTCAAGCAGGCGAAAGCAAAAGGCATCACCGTGATCGCCTATGACCGCCTGATCCGCGGCACGCCGAACGTCGACTATTACGCGACCTTCGACAATTTCCAGGTCGGCGTGCTCCAGGCCGAGTCGATCGTGCAGGGCCTCGGCCTCAAGGATGGCAAGGGTCCGTTCAACATCGAGCTGTTCGGCGGCTCGCCCGACGACAACAACGCCTACTTCTTCTACAACGGCGCGATGAGTGTGCTGAAGCCGTACATCGACAGCGGCAAGCTCGTCGTCGTCTCCGGCCAGATGGGCATGGACAAGGTCGCGACCTTGCGCTGGGACGGCGCCACCGCGCAGGCCCGCATGGACAATCTGCTCAGCGCCTACTACGGCAACAAGAAGGTCAACGCGGTGCTGTCGCCGTATGACGGTCTGTCGATCGGCATCATCTCCTCGCTGAAGGGCGTCGGTTATGGTAGCGCCGGCCAGCCGATGCCCATCATCTCGGGCCAGGATGCCGAGGTGCCCTCGATCAAGGCGATGCTGCGCGGCGATCAGTATTCGACCATCTTCAAGGACACCCGCGACCTCGCCAAGGTGACCGCCGACATGGTCGACGCTGCGCTGGCCGGCAAGCAGGTCACCGTCAACGACACCAAGACCTACGAGAACGGCGCCAAGACCGTGCCGTCCTATCTGCTCAAGCCGGTCGTGGTCTACAAGGACAATTGGGAGAAGGTCCTGGTCGAGAGCGGCTACTACAAGAAGTCGCAGTTCCAGTAGGAGGTCTACTCCCTCTCCCGACCTGCGGAGAGGGAGTTCTTTAGGGTTAGGGCGAAGCGCATGTTTATCAACTCGTCATGCCCGGGCTTGTCCCGGGCATCCACGTCCCTCTTCGCAAGCGGCTGCACGTGGATGGCCGGGACAAGCCCGGCCATGACGATTGTGGAAGCCCCCAGGAGAATGAACCGATGACCGCAATGCTGGAGATGCGCAACGTCAGCAAGAGCTTTTCCGGCGTGCAGGCGCTGCGCGACGTCAACTTCTCGGTTGAAGCCGGGCAGATCCACGCCCTGGTCGGCGAGAACGGTGCTGGCAAGTCCACGCTGATGAAGGTGCTCAGCGGCGTCTACCCGGCCGGCAGCTACGAGGGCACCATCATCTTTGATGGCGAGGAGCGCCGCTTCCGCGACATTAATGATTCCGAGGCGCTCGGTATCATCATCATCCATCAGGAGCTGGCGCTGATCCCGCTGATGTCGATTGCCGAAAACATTTTTCTGTCGCACCCACCGTCAAAGCTCGGCGTCATCGACCGCGACGAGGTGTATCGGCGCACGCGCGACCTGCTCGCGCAGGTCGGCCTCAAGGAATCGCCGGATACGCTGATCACCGATCTCGGCGTCGGCAAGCAGCAGCTTGTCGAGATCGCCAAGGCGCTGTCCAAGCGGGTGCGGATGCTGATCCTGGACGAGCCGACCGCGAGCCTCAACGAGGCCGACAGCGCCGCGCTGCTGGAGCGGCTGATGGCGTTCCGCGAGCAGGGGATCGGCTCGATCCTGATCTCGCACAAGCTGAACGAGGTCGCCAAGGTCGCCGACCACATCACCGTGCTGCGCGACGGCCGCACCGTCGACGGCATCGACTGCCGCGCCGAGCCGATCCAGGAAGACCGCATCATCCGCAGCATGGTCAACCGCGATCTCGCCCATCGCTTTCCGGAGCGCAGCGCAAAAATCGGCGAGCCCGTTCTCACCGTCGAGAACTGGTCGGTCTACCATCCCATCCATCCCGAGCGGCAGGTGATCAAGAACGTCGATTTCAGGGTGAAGCGCGGCGAGGTCGTCGGCATCGCCGGGTTGATGGGGGCGGGGCGCACCGAGTTCGCCATGAGCCTGTTCGGCCGCTCCTGGGGCACCACGATCAGCGGTCGCATCCGGCTCGAGGGCCATGAGATCGTGCTGCCCAACGTCGCGGCCGCGATCGACGCCGGCCTTGCCTATGTCACCGAAGACCGCAAGCAGCTCGGACTGATCCTCGCCGACGACGTCCGCAAGAACATCACACTGGCAAGCCTCGACCAGGTCGCCCCCAACCGGGTGATCGACGACATCGCCGAGCTGAAGGTCGCCAGCGATTACCGCAACCGGATGCGCATCCGCTGCTCCGACGTCTACCAGGAGACCGGCCAGCTCTCCGGCGGCAACCAGCAAAAGGTCGTGCTGTCGAAATGGCTGATGACCGACCCCAAGGTCTTGATCCTGGACGAGCCGACCCGGGGCATCGACGTCGGTGCCAAATACGAGATCTACTGTATCATCAACGAGCTTGCGGAAGCCGGCCGCGGCGTGGTGGTGATCTCCTCGGAGATGCCCGAGCTACTCGGCATCTGCGACCGCATCTGTGTCATGAACGACGGCGCCTTCGTCGGCGAGTTCCCCGGCGCCGAAGCGACGCAGGAAAAGATCATGCGCGCCATCATGCGCAACGACAGAAATTATGGAAGCAGCGCCCTCGCGGGTGCGGAGATGGGAGGATCGCAGCTATGACCGACAAGACGGTTTCGCTGCCCGAGGAGGGCCGGCACGGCAGCTTCATCAAGAACAATTTGCGCAATTACGGCATGCTGATGTCGCTGATCGCGATCATGCTGTTCTTCCAGGTCATGACCGGCGGCACGCTGCTGCAGCCGCTCAACCTGACCAATCTGGTACTGCAGAACAGCTACATCGTCATCATGGCACTGGGCATGCTGCTCGTCATTGTCACCGGCCATATCGACCTCTCGGTCGGCTCGGTCGCGGGCTTCGTCGGCGCGGTGGCCGCCGTGCTGATGGTGACATACAAGGTCGACTACACGCTCGCCTTCATCGCCTGCCTGCTGCTGGGCGCGGCAATCGGCGCCGCGCAGGGCTATTGGGTGGCCTATTTCAAGATTCCGTCCTTCATCGTGACGCTGGCCGGCATGCTGGTGTTCAAAGGACTTGCGCTCGCGGTGTTGCAGGGCCAGTCGCTCGGGCCGTTCCCGGCGACCTTCCAGAAATTGTCGTCGGGCTTCATTCCGGAGATGCTGCCCGAGGCCGGCACGCTGCATCCGACGTCGATGCTGGTCGGTGCGGTGCTCGCGCTCGGCCTCGTCTACGCCAGCGCCAAGGGGCGCTCGCGCGAGCAGTTGCACGGCATCGAGGTCGAGCCTTACGCGTTCTTCCTCGGCAAGAGCATTCTCCTGGCCTGCGCCGTGCTCTATTTCACCTATCTGATCGCCTCGCATCGCGGTCTGCCGAACGTGCTGGTCATCATGACCGCGCTGATCGCGCTCTACGGCTTCGTCACCCGCCGCACCGTCATCGGTCGGCAGGTCTACGCGGTCGGCGGCAATGCGAAAGCGGCAAGCCTGTCGGGCATCAAGACGGAACGGTTGACCTTCCTCACCTTCGTCAACATGGGCGTGCTCGCCGCGCTCGCCGGCCTCGTCTTCGCCGCGCGCCTCAACACCGCAACGCCGAAGGCGGGTCTCGGCTTCGAGCTCGACGTCATCGCCGCCTGCTTCATCGGCGGCGCCTCGGCCTATGGCGGTGTCGGCCGCGTCGGCGGCGCCGTGGTCGGTGCCATGATCATGGGTGTGATGAACAACGGCATGTCCATCCTCGGCATAGGCATCGACTATCAGCAGGTCATCAAGGGCCTGGTCCTGCTCGGGGCGGTGTGCATCGACGTGTATAATCAGCGGAGATGAGGCTGCGGCAGTCATTACTGCGTCGTGAACAGCACCGCCGCGATCGCGACGGAGAGGCTCACCGCGGAGACGGTGGCGACGGTCGATAGCACGCCCATTCGCCGGAGCGCGATGGCGAAGACGATGATGATGGGCGTTGCGGTCATCAGTCCGATTTGTGCATCGCTCATGTTATCGCTCGCAGCTCCACGGAACCCTGGGGCGTTTGGTACCGCGACCCGGCCGGCCGGACGTTGCGACGGCGCAAACAAATTGATCGGCATTCCCCAAGTTTGTCCGGCAACAAACTCGGATCGGCACGGCTGAGCTAAGTCTGGCTGGTGTCCTGATCCGGAAGAGCAGATGTCGGCAGCCGATTGCGAACCACGGGGAGCCGGCTGGGGAATTCTGGACGATCTTCCCGGCGATCCCATGATCTGGGTGCTGATCTTCAGCGAGCTCGCCGCCTTCGGTCTGTTTCTCGGTGCATTCGCGGTCGCCCGCGCGATCCATCCGGCCGTGTTCGCGGTGGGGCAGGCGGCGCTTGATCCGGGTCTCGCCGGATTGAACACTGTCGTGCTGGTGACGAGCGGTTGGGCCGCAGCCCGGGCTGCGAAGACCGCGCGGGCCAGCGAGAGCCGGGCGACACAATCCTGGCTCCTCACAGCCATGGGGCTTGGCGGCCTGTTCGTGGCGATCAAGCTCGGCGAATATGCCGAAGAGATCGGACGCGGCATCGGACTCGAGACCAGTCCGTTCTTCACACTCTACTTCCTCCTGACCGGCTTCCATCTTCTGCACGTCTGCCTCGGCATCATCATCCTCGCATTGGTCTGCCGCCGCGCTGAAGCGTTCGGCGTCGAGACGGGAACGGCCTTCTGGCACATGGTCGATCTGGTCTGGATCGTGATGTTCCCGATTCTTTATCTGGTGCGGTGACGATGCCGGATCGCCTGGACATCACATGGATCGCGCTGATCGGCCTCGCGCTCGCGACCATCCTGGTGCCACCGCTGGTGCCGCGGCCGCTGCTCGGCAACGCCCTGCTGCTGGCCTTGGCCGCCGTCAAGGGCCGCCGGATTGCGCTCGATTTCCTCGATCTTCGCGCGGCGCCTGCGCTCTGGCGCGGCCTCGTCAGCGCCTGGATCCTCATGGTGGTGCTGTTTGCCTGGCTCACATCTGCCGTCAGCGCCCTGATCTGACTCACTCCTTGCGCCCTGACAAAGAACAGGCCGTGCCGATCAGCGATAAATCGCATCACCGATTTTCTCGGCGGGACTCAATTGAAAGGATTGGCAATGGCTGAACGCCTGACCAAGTCGGCCGCTCGAAACGTCTTCTACGGCGGCTCGGCCTTTTTCTTCGCCATCTTCATCGGGCTGACGGCGCACAGCCACTACTACATGGTCACGACCTCGACGGACGCAGTGACGCTGACGTCGTCGGTCGCCCGCGGCAAGCACGTCTGGGAGAAGAACTCCTGCATCAATTGCCACACGTTGCTCGGCGAAGGCGCCTATTTCGCGCCCGAAGTCGGCAACGTCTGGGATCGATGGGGCGGCAAGGAGGATCCGGCCGGCGCGCGAGAGGCGTTGAAGGCCTGGATGCAGTCGCAGCCTTCAGGCGCGGAGGGCCGGCGACAGATGCCGCAGTTCAACCTCACCGATCAGGAGCTCAACGATCTCGCCGATTTCCTGCAATGGGTGAGCACGATCAAGCGCCAGGATTGGCCGCCGAACAAGGCCGGCTAAGCCCGCCGCTTTCCTCTTTCAAGACAGAGAGAATCCGAGATGAAATATCAAACCCAGAAAGTCGCGATGCTGTATTTCTACGGCGCGCTGACCCTGTTCCTGGCCCAGGTCCTGTTCGGCCTCCTCGCCGGGACGATCTACGTCCTGCCCAACACGCTGTCGGTTCTGCTGCCGTTCAACATCGTCAGGATGATCCACACCAACGCGCTGATCGTGTGGTCGTTGATCGGCTTCATGGGCGCGACCTACTTCCTGCTGCCTGAGGAAACCGAGACCGAGCTGTACAGCCCGCTACTCGCAAAGATCCAGTTCTGGATGTTTTTTGGCGCAGCAGGCGTCGCGGTCGTGGGCTATCTCTTCCACTACCACGAGGGCCGCGAGTTCCTTGAGCAGCCCTTCATCATCAAGGTCGGTATCGTCGTCGTCTGCCTGATGTTCCTGTTCAATGTGACCATGACCGCGCTCAAGGGACGCAAGACCACGGTCACCAACATCCTGCTGTTCGGCCTGTGGGGCGTTGCGATCTTCTTCCTGTTCGCCTTCTACAATCCGGCGAACCTCGCCGTCGACAAAATGTACTGGTGGTACGTCGTCCATCTCTGGGTCGAGGGCGTCTGGGAGCTGATCATGGCCTCCGTGCTCGCCTATCTCATGATCAAGCTCAATGGCATCGATCGCGAGGTGGTCGAGAAGTGGCTCTACGTCATCATCGGCCTCGCGCTGTTCTCGGGGATTCTCGGCACCGGCCACCATTTCTACTGGATCGGCGCGCCCGGCTACTGGCAGTGGATCGGCTCGCTGTTCTCGACGCTCGAGGTCGCGCCGTTCTTCACGATGGTGATCTTCACGGTGCAGATGACCTGGAAGGCCGGCCGCAAGCATCCGAACCGCGCCGCGCTGCTGTGGTCGGTCGGCTGTTCGGTGATGGCGTTCCTGGGAGCCGGCGTCTGGGGTTTCCTGCACACGCTATCCTCGGTGAACTACTACACCCACGGCACCCAGGTCACCGCTGCGCACGGCCATCTCGCCTTCTTTGGCGCCTATGTGATGCTCAACCTTGCCGTGATGGCTTACGCCATCCCGCAGATCAAGGGACGCGCGCCCTATAACCAGTGGCTCAGCATGACGAGCTTCTGGATCATGTGCACGGCCATGATGACCATGACGTTCGCGCTGACCTTTGCCGGCGTGGTCCAGGTCCATCTCCAGCGCGTGCTCGGCCAGGGCTACATGGATGTGCAGGACCAGCTCGCATTCTTCTACTGGGTGCGGCTCGGCTCCGGTGGGTTCGTCGCGATCTCCGCGCTGATGTTCGTCTGGGCGGTGCTGGTGCCCGGCCGCGAGAAGCTGGCGACCATTCCCGCCGTGCTGCAGCCGGCCGAGTAAGCGTGACGGCGGCCGCGTTTCGTCGCGGCCGCCGCTTCAGAAATCTACGGAGAAAGATCATGAAAGCAGCCCTTCACGCCTTGGCCGCTCCTGCACCCGCGCTACCGGCCTATGTCGCAAGCGGCAACGAATGCGCGCTGTTCGAGCATGCCTGGCGGCACCGGCTTCCGGTCCTGCTGAAGGGGCCGACCGGTTGCGGTAAGACGCGTTTCGTCGCGCATATGGCCGCGCGGCTGGGCTTGCCGCTCCACACCGTCGCCTGCCACGACGATCTCACCGCCGCCGATCTCACCGGCCGCTATCTGCTGAGAGGCGGCGACACTGTGTGGACCGACGGTCCGTTGACGCGCGCGGTCCGCGAGGGCGGCATCTGCTATCTCGACGAGGTAGTGGAAGCCCGCAAGGACGTCACCGTCGTGCTGCATCCGCTCACCGATGACCGCCGTATCCTGCCGCTGGAGCGAACCGGCGAGGAGCTCGTTGCTCCCGCGAGCTTCATGCTCGTCGTCTCCTACAATCCCGGTTACCAGACCCTGCTCAAGGCGTTGAAGCCGTCGACGCGGCAGCGCTTCGTCGCCATTGAGTTCGGCTTCCTGCCGACCGAGCAGGAGATTGCGGTGGTGTCGGCCGAGAGCGGGCTGCCGCCGGATCGCGTACGGCCGCTGGTCGCGCTTGCCGGACGTCTGCGGGCGCTGAAGGGGCATGATCTGGAGGAGGGCGTCTCGACCCGACTCGTGGTGTATTGCGCGACTTTGATTGCGGCGGGAGTCTCGATCGCCGATGCCGTGCTCGCCGGCATGATCGAGCCGCTGACCGACGATTGCGACGTCAAGGCAGCGCTGCGGGATGTCGCGCGCGCCGTGATCGGGTGAGGCAGATTCCATGCTCGACTTCCTCGAACTGGAGGAGACGGTCGGCCGTGCCTGGCACCGCATGGTCGGCGGCACCGCGAGCTATCCGGTTCACGATGATCACGCGGTCGCGCTTGCGGAGGTGAGAGGCCGGCTCGCGGTGATGTTTCGCGCGCTCGGAGGCGAGCCAGGCGTTCAGATCGCGAGCGCGGGTGCACGTAGCGCGGGCCATCGGCTCGGCTGGCGGCAGCGCATCGGCCTTGGAGACGAACGTCTCGAACAGCCGGGCCGCGACGCCACTACCATCTTCCTCCCCGACCGCATTGCGATATTTGCCGACCGTGACCTCAACGCATGCCTCTATCGCTGGCTTGCGGCGTGGTTCGCGGTCGCGCCGATCGAGACGATCACGGAGCATGATCCGCTGCGGCGGGACCTTCTGGTCTTGCGCCGGGCGAGCGAGACGGCGGTCTTCGTGCTCACGCAGTTTCCCGGGCTCGCCGCCGATTACGCGCGGCTCGCCGCAGCAATGGCCGAAGCCCGGCCGCAACGTCCGTTGCCGCGTCTTGAGCAGGAGATCGAGCGGATCGTGCTGGCCTTGCTCGGGACCGGAAAGGCGCCCGCAGGCCAGCTGTGGCCGGCGATGATGGGGACAGGTGCGCTGCCGGACAAGGCCCCGCCCGGCTATCGCTCGGTCCTGCCGTGTCCGCTCTGGGGCGATTGCTGGACGCGCGAGTTCTCGCCCGCGCATGCTGGCGACGACGCGTGCGCGCCGGGCGCGGGGGCCGCGACCCAGGACAATCGCAAGCGCTTTGCCGTGCGCGAGCGCGAGGACAACGCCAAACGCCGCGATCCCTTCGTGCTCAACCGCTTCGAAAAGATCCTCGCGATGGCCGAGATGGTCAATGTCGACCGTCCGGCCGATGACAGCGAGGACGAGGACGCGCAGAAGGCCGCCGACGATCTCGAGGAGATTACGCTGAGCCGCCGCAGCGGCAAGCCGGCGAGCCGGCTCAAATTCGATCTCGACCTGCCGCCGGAAGCTCTCGATGCCTCGCCATTGAACGCAGATCTCACCTATCCCGAATGGGACTACCGCAGCAGCTCCTACCTGCCCGATCACTGCCGCGTGCTGGCGGACGCCGCGTCCGAGACCGGAGAGACCTGGTCGCCCGACGAGACCATGCGCCGGCATATCCGTCAGGTACGGCAGCGCTTCGAGATCTTGCGGCCGCGCCGCGAATTGATGCGCGCCCAGGCCGATGGACACGACCTCGACCTCGACGCGCTCGTGCGCGCGCGGTGCGATCTTCGCGCCGGCAGCGGCGGCGGTCTCGATCGCATCCATGTCGCGATGCGCCCGCAGGGGCACGATCTCGCCGTCACACTGCTTGTCGACGTCTCGCTCTCGACGGACGCCTGGGCCGACGGCCATCGCGTGCTCGATGTCGAGAAGGAGGCGCTGCTCGTGCTCGCGCACGGCCTGTCGGCCTGCGGTGACCACTACAGCATCCTGACCTTCACGTCGCGCCGGCGGTCCTGGGTGCGGCTCGAAACGGTCAAAGCCTTCGGCGAGCCGATGAGCGCGGCAGTGGAGCGTCGTATCGGCGCGCTGAAGCCCGGCTATTACACGCGGATTGGCGCGGCGGTGCGCCACGCCTCGGCCGAGCTCGCCCGTCAGCCGCAGCGCAAAAAGCTGCTGCTCGTCCTCACCGACGGCAAGCCGAACGATGTCGATCATTACGAAGGCCGCTTCGCGGTCGAGGACACCCGCAAATCGGTGCAGGAGGCGCGCCGGCTCGGCATCGCCGCCTTCGGCGTCACGGTGGACGCAACCGCGCAATCCTATTTCCCGACGCTGTTCGGGCGCGGCGGCTACGCCATCGTCGGTAATATCCGCCGACTGCCCGCGGCGCTGCCGGCGATCTACCAGCAGGTGGCGCACTGATCCAGAAAGGGTGCGGCGTTCCGTTCTCTGGTGAGCTATTGCCCATGCTATGGGTATATGATCGAATGGCTGGATGGACCAGGGCCGGCCGAAACTCGATCTGATCATCTTCGACTGCGACGGCGTGCTGGTCGACAGTGAGCTGTTGAGCTGTCGGTGCCTGTCCGACGTGCTGGCCGAATGTGGCATCGCGCTGAGTCCGGAGCAGGCGTTCGAGCTCTTTCTCGGACGCAGCACCAAGGCGGTCGAGCAGCATTATCGGGATCTCGGGCAGGTCGTGCCGGACGGCTTTCTGCCGCGCTTGAAGTCGCATGTGTTGAGCACGTTCGCCGGATCACTCCAGCCGATCGCGGGTGTGGCCGCCGTGATATCGGAATTGCGGGCGCCATTCTGCGTGGCGTCGTCCAGCGACATCGACCGTGTCGCGCTCTCCCTTGACGTCACCGGCCTGCGGGCGCATTTCGGCGACCGGATCTACACGGCGCAGATGGTCAGGCACGGCAAGCCGGCGCCCGATCTCTTTCTCTACGCGGCCGAGCAGATGGGCGCGCAACCTGCGCGCACGCTGGTGATCGAGGACAGTGCGAGCGGCGTGCAGGCGGGCAAGGCGGCCGGCATGACAGTCTGGGGATTTGCCGGCGGCGGCCATTATCGCGGACGCGACGGGCAGGCTATACTGTCGGGTGCGGGGGCCGACCGGGTCTTCGCGCGCATGATCGATTTCTGGAAGGACGCCTGACGCCTGCCATGGCCGCCGAGAATGAAAAGTCCAGGCTCGATGACGCCGCGCGTGCCGGCTGGCTCTATTTCATTGCCGGTCACACCCAGGACGAGATTGCGAAGATGCTCCAGGTGTCGCGCGCGTCGGCGCAGCGGCTGGTGTCGCTGTGTCTCGCGGAACGGCTGATCACCTTCCGGCTCGAACATCCCATCGCCGCGTGCATGGAATTGGCGGCGCGTCTGAAGGAGCGTTTCGAGCTTAGCCATTGCGAGGTGGTGCCGGCGGATTCCGCCGCGCCGCAGGCCACGGCGGGCATTGCCGAACGCTGTGCCAACCTGCTCGATTCCACCCTGCGTTCGGAAACCCCCGTCATCGTCGCGCTCGGGACGGGACGCGCCGTGCGCGCCGCGGTCGAGCGCGTCACGCCGATCGACCGGCCCAACCACCAGATCGTCTCGCTGGTCGGCAATATCTCCGCCGACGGTTCGGCGAGCTTCTACGACACCGTCGGCCGGCTCGCCGACCGCACCGGTGCGCGGCACTATCCGATGCCGCTACCGTTCCTGATGTCGTCCGAGGATGAGCGCAACAAGATGGTCCGGATCGAGCCGATCGCGAAGGTCAAGGCGGTCGCGGCCAAGGCGGATTTGCGCCTCGTCGGCATCGGCCAGATGGACCAGAAGGCGCAGGTCCATGTCGACGGCTTCGTGACCCGCGACGAATTGTTCGAGATGATGCGGCAGGGGGCGATCGGCGAGATCACCGGCTGGGCCTATGATTCCAAGGGTCGGCTGCTGAAGGCCGGAACCAACAAGCGCCTGACCAGCATCCCGCCGGAGGTCCCGGCGAAGACCACCACGATCGGCGCCGCCGTCGGCGCCGCCAAGGTGCCGGCGATCGCGGCGGCGCTGAATGGGCGGCTGATCAATGGCCTGATCACGGACGAGGCGACCGCAAGGGCGATTCTGGAGCGGTAGGGCGGCGATAGCGCCTCTCGCACTGCTGTCATCATCCGCGAAGGCGGATGATCCAGTACGCCGCGGCCTCGCTTAGGGCAAATCAACAGGCGGCACGGAGTACTGGATGCCCCGCTTTCGCGGGGCATGACAGCTGAGTGCGAGGCGGCAGCTCTCATCACTCCCGCATCGCAGCACTCATAAGTTGCGCGAACATCTTTGTGCCTGCTTGACAACGGCGCGCCCTCAGTCGAACATACGCCCAACGCGTGGGCATATGCTCAAAAGCGCGAGCTTAGGGAGGTCACCGTGAAACACGTCCTCGGCGCCGTCTGTGGCGCGTCTTGCCTGTTGTTGGCCGTCCCCGCGATGGCCGAAACCACCCTGACGATCGCCACCGTGAATAACGGCGACATGATCCGCATGCAGGGGCTGACGGGTGAATTCACCAAGAAGAACCCCGATATATCGGTCAAATGGGTGACGCTGGAAGAGAACGTGCTGCGCCAGCGCGTCACCACCGACATCGCCACCAAGGGCGGCCAGTTCGACGTTCTCACCATCGGCACCTACGAGGTGCCGATCTGGGCCAAGAAGGGCTGGCTGGTGCCGCTCGCCAATCTTGGCGCCGACTACGACGTCGCCGACCTCCTGCCCAAGATCAAGGATGCGGTCTCCGTCGACGGCAAGCTCTACGCCGCGCCGTTCTACGGCGAGAGCTCGATGGTGATGTACCGCACCGACCTGTTCGACAAGGCCGGCCTCAAGATGCCTGAAAATCCGACCTGGGATTTCGTCATCGACGCTGCCAAGAAGCTCACCGACAAGAGCGCCGGCGTCTACGGCATCTGTCTTCGCGGCAAGGCTGGCTGGGGCGAGAACATGGCGTTCCTCTCGGCCATGGCCAATTCCTACGGCGCACGCTGGTTCGACGAGAAGTGGCAGCCGCAGTTCAATACGCCGGAATGGAAGGCGACGCTCACGACCTATGTCGACCTGATGAAGCAGGCCGGCCCTCCCGGTGCGAGCTCGAACGGCTTCAACGAGAACCTCGCGCTGTTCAATGCCGGCAAGTGCGCAATGTGGATCGATGCCACGGTCGCGGCGTCGTTCGTCACCAATCCGAAGGACTCCAAGGTCGCCGACAAGGTCGGCTTCGCGCTGGCGCCCAACACCGGGCTCGGCAAGAACGCCAACTGGCTGTGGGCCTGGAGTCTCGCAATCCCCGCCGGCTCGAAGAAAGCGGAAGCCGCCGAGAAGTTCATCGCCTGGGCCACCAGCAAGGACTACACCAAGGTCGTGGCTGCGAAGGAGGGTTGGGCCAACGTGCCGCCGGGCACCCGAACCTCGCTCTACCAAAACCCTGAATATCTGAAGGTCGCCCCGTTCGCGAAGCTGACGCTGGCCTCGATCGACGCCGCCGATCCGAACAAGCCGACGGTGAAGCCGGTGCCCTACGTCGGCGTGCAATATGCGGCGATCCCCGAATTCCAGGGCATCGGCACGCAGGTGGGCCAGCAATTCTCGGCCGCGCTTGCGGGATCGATGACGGTCGATGCCGCGCTCACCGCGGCGCAATCTTCAACCGAGCGCGAGATGAAGCGCGCGGGTTACATCAAGTGAGCTCGATCTCTCCCTCCTGAGCTCAGACTTGCGGCCATCCACCGCTAAGGATGGATGGCCGCCTTCTTCCCGCAAGCGGAGAGGCCAACAATGGCAACCCGGCAGACGCAGCTTCTCGCACGGACGCTCCTGACGCCGGCGGTCGGGCTGCTGTTCATCTGGATGATCGTCCCGCTCGCGTTGACGATCTATTTCTCGACGCTGCACTACAGTCTGCTCGATCCCGGCTCAGAATCGTTCGTCGGGCTGGAAAATTTCCGCTACTTCCTCACCGATCCCGCCTTCCTCGCCTCGCTCCAGAACACGCTGGTGCTGGTCGGCTCGGTGCTGGCGCTGACCGTCCTGCTCGGAATTCCGCTGGCGCTGTTGCTCGACCAGCCCGTGATCGGCCTCAACATCGTGCGGCTGATGGTGATCGCGCCGTTCTTCGTGATGCCGACGGTGAGCGCGCTGGTCTGGAAGAACCTGCTGATGCATCCAGTGTCCGGGCTGTTTGCCTGGATCGCCTCGCTGTTCGGCTTGACGCCGATCGACTGGTTCACCGACGCGCCGCTGCTCGCCGTGATCCTGATCGTGTCATGGCAATGGCTGCCGTTCGCGACGCTGATTTTGCTCACCGCGATGCAGTCGCTCGACGAGGAACAGAAGGAAGCCGCCGAAATGGACGGTGCCAGCGCGGTCTCGACCTTCATCTACATCACGCTGCCGCACCTCGCGCGCCCCATCACGGTGGTGATCCTGATCGAGACGATCTTCCTGCTCACCGTCTTTGCTGAAATCTACGTCACCACGGGCGGCGGCCCGGGACTGTCGACCACCAACATCGCCTTCCTGATCTATTCGCAGGCACTGATCCAGTACGATGTCGGCACCGCCTCGGCGGGCGGCCTCGTCGCTGTCGTGATCGCCAACATCGTTGCTTTTTTCCTCGTCCGTATCGTCGGTCGCAACCTGGAGGCATGAGACATGGCGCGGATGGCGACGAGGCAGCGGGTGGTGGTCTCGACCATCGGGGCGTGGTTCTTCGGCTTCCTGATCTTCTTCCCGATCCTCTGGATGGTATTGGCGAGCTTCAAGACCGAACTTGAGGCCTTCGCGATTCCGCCGTCCTTCGTGTTTTTCCACTGGACCACCGAGAACTACGCGACGGTGCAGGAGCGCAGCGACTATTTCCTCCACGCGATGAACTCGATCATCATCGCCGGCGGCTCGACGCTCATTGCGCTTTTGATCGCGATCCCCGCCGCCTGGTCGATGGCGTTCTCGCCGACCAAGCGCACCAAGGACATCCTGCTCTGGATGCTCTCGACCAAGATGATGCCGCCGGTCGGCGTGCTGGTGCCGATCTATCTGATCTACAAGTCCTTCGGCCTGCTCGATTCCCGCATCGGCCTCGTCCTCATCCTGTGCCTCGGAAACTTGCCGATCGTGATCTGGATGCTGTTCACCTATTTCAAGGAGATCCCGCGCGACATCCTCGAAGCCGCGCGCATGGACGGCGCTACCATCGGTCGGGAACTGATTTACGTACTGACGCCGATGGCGATCCCGGGGCTCGCATCGACCATGCTGCTGAACCTGATCCTGGCCTGGAACGAGGCGTTCTGGACGCTCAATCTGTCGACCTCGAACGCTGCGCCGCTCACCACGTTCATCGCGTCCTATTCGAGCCCGGAAGGGCTATTTTGGGCAAAGCTGTCGGCGGCTTCCACGTTGGCGATCGCGCCTATTCTCGTCCTCGGTTGGTTCAGCCAGAAGCAGCTCGTGCGCGGGCTCACCTTTGGCGCGGTAAAGTAGGAAGGGCTGCCGGATCATGGGTCAGATCACACTTCAGGATGTGCAGAAATCCTTTGGCCCCGTGCACATCATCAAGGGGGCGGACCTCGAGATCGCCGATGGGTCGTTCGTGGTGTTCGTGGGGCCATCGGGCTGCGGCAAGACCACGCTCTTGCGGCTGATCGCGGGGCTCGAGGACGTCTCCGGCGGCAAGATCCTGATCGACGGCAAGAACGTGGTCGACACGCCGCCGGCCAAGCGCGGGCTCTCGATGGTGTTCCAGTCCTATGCGCTCTATCCGCATATGAGCGTGCGCGGCAATATCGGCTTCGGCCTGAAGATGGCGGGGCTGGCCAAGGACGAGATCAACCGCAAGGTCGAGGCCGCCGCCGCAACGCTGAATCTCACGCCTTATCTCGATCGCAAGCCGCGCGAGCTCTCCGGCGGCCAGCGCCAGCGCGTCGCGATCGGGCGGGCCATCGTCCGCGAGCCCAAGGCGTTTTTGTTCGACGAGCCACTCTCCAATCTCGACGCGGCGCTGCGCGTGCAGATGCGGATCGAGGTGACGCGGCTTCAGAAGCAGCTCGGCACCACCGCGATCTATGTCACCCACGACCAGGTCGAGGCCATGACCATGGCCGACAAGATCGTGGTGCTCAACGGCGGCAAGATCGAGCAATACGGCTCGCCGCTGGATCTCTACGAGAAGCCGGCCAACCTCTTCGTGGCCGGCTTCATCGGTTCGCCCAAGATGAACTTCGTCACCGGCGAGCACGCCTTGCAGAAGGGCGCGGCAACGATCGGCGTACGGCCGGAGCATCTCAAGATCGAGCGCGACGGCGCCGGCGGCTGGCAGGGAACGATCGCGGTGGCCGAGCATCTCGGCAGCGACACCTTCCTTTATGTCGATGCCGGTCAGCTCGGCATGCTGACGGCGCGCTACATCGGTGAATTGAGCCTGCACGCCGGCGACCATGTATCGCTGGTGCCGGAGCCCGCGCGCATCCATCGCTTCGACGCGAGCGGTAACGCCATTCGGAACTGACAAGAAACGGCAAGAAAACCGGAAAGACCAAAATGTACCTGGAAAAATTCAAGCTGAACGGCAAGATCGCGTTCATCACCGGCGGCGGGCAGGGCATTGGGCTCGCCTGCGCCGAAGCGCTGGCTGAAGCCGGCGCCAGGGTCGTCATCGGCGATCGTGACAGCAAGGTCGCCGACGCTGCGAAGGCCAGCCTGAAGGCGAAGGGCTACGACGCCGAGACGGCGATCATGGACGTCACCGACACCAAGCGCGTGGCGGAAGTGGCCAACGACCTCGTTGCCCGCCACGGCAAGGTCGACATCCTCGTCAACAACGCCGGCATCGCCCGCAGCGAGACGCCGGCGGAGACCGTGACCGACGAGCACTGGCTCAACGTCATCGACGTCAATCTCAATGGCACCTTCTGGTGCTGCCGCGAGTTCGGCAAGCACATGCTCAACGCCAAGAGCGGCGCCATCGTCAATGTCGGATCGATGTCCGGATTCATCGTCAACAAGCCGCAGGAGCAGTGCTTCTACAACGCGTCCAAGGCCGGCGTGCACCATCTCACGAAATCGCTCGCCGCCGAATGGGGGGCGCGCGGCATCCGCGTGAACGCGGTCGCGCCGACCTATATCGAGACGCCGCTCAACGCCTTCGTGAAGAGCAATCCGAGAATGTACGATGCCTGGATCGGTGGAACCCCGATGGCACGGATGGGGCAGGTCGAGGAGATCGCCTCCGTCGTGCTGTTCCTGGCTTCTGAGGCCGCGAGCCTGATGACCGGCAGCATCGTGCTGGTGGATGGCGGCTACACTTGCTGGTAGGCTTGCGTCAAAATTGACGACAGCTTCCGGGGGCGACAATGCCGCGAGCGTATATCGGTGTCGATGTAGGGACCAATAGCACGCGGGCAGGGGTGTTCGACGAGGCGGGCACCTTGCTGGCGACGGCCAAACATCCGATCAGGATCTGGCATGAGGCCGGCGATGTCGTCGAGCAGTCGTCCCAGGATATCTGGGACGCTTGCACGGCGTCGGTACGGGCCGCGATGGCGGAAGCTGCAATCGCGCCCGACAGCGTCGGCGGTATCGGTTTCGATGCCACCTGCTCCCTCGTGGTGCTCGACCGGCAACGCGAGCCGCTCACCATCAGCGCCTCCGGCGACCGGCAGCGCAACGTCATCGTCTGGATGGATCACCGCGCCACGGCCGAGGCGCGGCTGATCAACGAAACCGGTGATGCCGTGCTGCGCTATGTTGGCGGCTCGATCTCGCCCGAGATGGAGATGCCGAAACTGCTGTGGCTGAAGCGGCATATGCGCGCGAGCTTCGACGCCGCAGGGCACTTCTTCGATCTGGCGGATTACCTGAGCTGGCGCGCCACCGGCTCGTTGCAACGCTCGACCTGCACGGTCACCTGCAAATGGAACTACCTTGCGCATGACGGTGGTGGCTGGAGCGCGCCATTCTTCAAGCGCATCGGCCTGTCGGACTTCGTCAACGAGAAATACGCCCGCATCGGCACCGAGATTGTCGCGCCCGGCACGCGGCTCGGCGCCGGTCTAACCGGTACGGCAGCTGCCGATCTTGGCTTGTCACCGGGCACGCCGGTCGGAGCGTCCCTGATCGATGCCCACGCCGGCGGCATCGGCGCAATCGGCGGCCGAGATGAGTCGGACGGCGCCACAGATGTCTCCGACCGCCTCGCCTACATCATGGGAACGTCGGCCTGCATCATGGCGACCACGAAAGAACCGTGCTTCGTGCCGGGCGTGTGGGGTCCTTATTACTCCGGCATGGTGCCGAATTTCTGGCTTAACGAGGGCGGGCAGTCCGCTGCGGGCGCTGCGATCGACCATCTTCTCAAATCGCATCCCGGCCACGCCGAAGCGAGCGCGGCTGCGCGCAGCGACGGTCTCGACCTCATCGAGTTTCTCGAGCGCCGCATCATCGCACGCGCAGGCGGCGCCAGCCGCGCCGCGCTGCTGGCCCGCGACGTCCATGTGCTTCCCGAGTTCATCGGCAACCGCTCGCCCTACGCCGATCCTGATACGCGCGCGGTGATCGCGGGCCTCGATCTCGACACCGACATCGCCTCGATGGAACGGCTGTTCGTCGCCGGTCTGTGCGGGCTCGCCTATGGGCTTGCCGAGGTGATCGAGGCCTTTGCCGCGCATGGCGTCCATTCCAGCATCATGATCATGGGCGGCGGCGCCAGCCGCAGTCCGCTGGTGCGGCAGATCATGGCCGATACGACTGGCCTCACCGTGGCGCTGCCGCAGACCACGGAGCCGGTGCTGCTCGGTGCCGCCATGCTTGGCGCCGTCGCCGGCGGCGCCTATGCCTCGATCGGGGAGACCATGGCAAAGATGTCGGCGCTGGGACGGAAGAGCGAGCCGACCACGCCCGACATCGCCGCCTTCCACGCCCGCAAACGCGAGGTCTACAGATTGCTGCGCGAGGTCGATCGCGGCAGCCGCGCCGCGATGCGTGGAATGGCCGGAGGTTGAAACGGATGTTGATTTCTTGCGGCGATGCGCTGATCGATTTCGTCCCGACGCGAAACATCGACGCGCGCGAAGCGGTGATGCCCGCCGTCGGCGGCTCCTGCCTCAACGTCGCGATCGGCATGGCGCGCCTGGACGCGCCGACCGGCTTTGTCGGCGGCATCTCGACCGACATGTTCGGGCGCATGATCGCCGACCACGCCGCTGCATCCAATGTCGAGCTCGCCCTCGCCACCCGCAGCGAACACCAGACCACGCTCGCCTTTGTTCGTATTCTCGCCGGCGAGTCGCATTACGCGTTCTATGATGCCGAGACCGCGACACGGAACTGGACCTACCGGCGCGGGTCCATTCCGTTCGATACTGTTGAAGCCCTCCATGTCGGTTCGACCACGCTCGTCAACGACCAGGGCGCGACCGAAACCAAGGCCCTGATCGCGGACGCACGGGCGTCCTCGACAATCTCTTTTGATCCGAACTGCCGGCCCAACCTCGTTAACGACAAGCCGGCTTATCTCGCGCGCATGGCCGAGTTTGCGGCCAGCGCCGATCTCATCAAGATGTCGGACGTCGATTTTACCTATCTGTTCGCCGAGGAGCCGTATCACCAGCGTGCGAGCACGCTGCTCGCACGCGGCGCGAGCCTCGTCGTCATCACCCGTGGCGACAACGGTGCGATCGCGTGGCATGCGGGGGCAGGGCAGATCGAGGTCGCCGCCCCCAAGGTCGTGGTCGCCGACACCATCGGCGCGGGTGACAGTTTTCAGGCGGCGTTGTTGTTCGCCCTGCACAAGCAGGGACGTCTCGCCCGACAGCAACTAAAGGATATCGGCGAGGACGAGCTCCGCCGCGCGCTGTCCTTTGCCGCCAATTGCGCTGGGCTGACCTGCACCCGTCCGGGCGCCGATCCGCCCTGGAGCCACGAGATCAGTTGGAGCTGGTAATTCGCTTTTTCCTTCTCCCCTTGTGGGAGAAGGTGGCGCGAAGCGCCGGATGAGGGGTTGCTTCCGCGAATTCACAAGCATGAGGTCACGCGCGGAGAGAACCCCTCACCCGTCTCGCCGCTACGCGGCGAGCCACCCTCTCCCACAAGAAGGGGAGAGGGGAAGCACGCCTCACAGCCGAGCGACAGCCTTCTCGGCGCATTTCAGAAAAGTGCGGATCAGCGGAGTCTGGGAGTCGCGCCGCCAGCAGACCGCGATGTCGATGGAATCGCTTGCGTCCCGCAGCGGCCGGAACACGACCCCGCGCGGCGCCCCGAGCTGGGCGCAGGCGGGCAGGATGGCGAGGCCTTCACCGGCGAGAACCAGGCTCATCGCCGAATGTACCGTCTCCACCCGGCTCGCAATCGGCATCACGATCTGATGCCGCCGCAGCAGGGCCGCGACCGCGGAGGAGGAGGGGTCCCGCTCCGGCGGCGGCAGCGCGATCAGCGGACGGCCCTGCAGTCGTGTCATTGGCACCGCGCTCAGGCGCGCAAGCGGCGAACGGTTTGGCACCGCCAGCATGAACGGCTGCGCGCCGATCCGGGCCACCTGGATCTCGGGGTGGTTGATGGCTGGCATGCAGATCGCGACGGTGACGCTGCGGTCGAGCAGCCGCGCCTCGCGCGTCGAGGCACTGAGCTCGGCGAAATCGAGATCGACGCCGGGAATGGATCGCCGGAGCTCGGGGATGAGACGCGGCAGCATCGCGTTCGCCAGCACGAACATGTAGCCGACGGACAGCCGACCACGGCTACCGGCCGCGACCGCGCGCGCGGCCTCGATGCCGTCAGCCGCCAGCGCCAGCGCCCCGCCGGCGCGCGCCAGCAGCGCCTGGCCCGCTTCGGTCAAATCCATGCCGCGCGTGCCGCGGCGGAACAGCGGCGCGCCGACCTCGGCCTCCAGCTTGCGGATCTGGACCGAGAGCGGCGGCTGCGCCATCCGCAGCCGCTCGGCGGCCTTGCCGACGCTGCGCGCCTCGGCGACGGCGACGAAATAGCGGAGCCGGCGAAGATCCATTGGCATACCGAAAACGTATGGGTTGGTGTTCAAAATCGTATTGGCGGCGAGTTAACAAAACTGTCATCCTGGCTGTCAATGCTATCGGCCACCGGCGGCCGGGTTCGGAGCGAAGTGACGATGAACGGTGATCCCTGCCTGCTGTCCGCAACCGTGCTGCGCGGCCTCATCGCGACAAAGCAGATCTCGCCCGTCGAGCTCACCCGCGCGGTGCTCGCCCGCGCCGAAGCGCTCCAGCCCGAGCTGAACTGCTTCATCACGATCTGCGGCGACGAGGCGCTTGCCGCCGCGCGCGAGGCAGAGCGCAAGCTGATGGCCGGCGGGCCGCTCGGCCTGCTGCACGGCATCCCCGTCACCGTCAAGGACATTGTCAACACCAAGGGCGTGAAGACCAGTTTCGGCGCCATTCCCTACAAGGACAATGTTCCGGACGAGGATGCCGTCGCGGTCGCGCGGCTCCGCGCGCAAGGCGCCATCCTGATCGGCAAGACCACGACGCCCGAATTCGGCAGCAAATGCCTGACCGACTCGCCGCTGTTCGGCCGCACCCGCAATGCGTGGAGTGCCGAGCGTTCCTCCGGCGGCTCCAGCGGCGGCGCGGCGGTGGCGGTGGCGAGCGGCATCTCGCCGCTGGCGATCGCGACCGATGGCGGCGGCTCGACGCGAATTCCCGCCGCCTGCAACGGCGTTGTCGGGCTGAAGCAGAGCAACGGCGTCATCCCGCATAGCCAGGCGCTGGACGTGTTCGGCAACCAGACCTATGTCACGCCGATGACGCGAACCGTCGCCGACACCGCGCTGATGATGCAGGCGATGGCCGGCGAGGATTCTTGCGATCCCTGGTCGATCGGCGTTCCCGTGTCCGATTTCATCGGCACGGCCGCCCCGCGCGGCGATCTGCGTGGGCAGAAAATCCTGTATTGCATGTCGCCGCCCGGACGCCCTGTCTCTGCCGACGTCGCAGCCGGCTTCAAGGTGAGCCTCGATCGGTTGGCAGGGCTCGGCGCCGAGCTCGAGGAATTCTCCGGCGAGGGGTTCGACATCGAGCCGATCTGGCGCGCCATCAATCACACCGTCTGGCGGACGCGCTTTGCAAAACTCGCGGCCGAGCATGGGGACGCGCTGAGCGAGGCCTTCCTCAAGCAGCTTGCGCTTGCCACCGACGTCAGCGGCGTCGCCTATCAGGAGGCGATGTTCGCCCGCACGGCGCTGTTCCGCCGGGTGCAATCCCTGCTTGCGCGCGGGCATTTGCTGGCGATGCCGACCATCACCCGCACCGCCCTGCCAATCGATCAGGATCTGTTCGGCACCATCGAGATCGACGGCAGGCAGTTTGACAGCGTCCGGCCGCACTGGTTCCCTTGGACCATGCCGTTCAACATGACCGGGCACCCCGCGATCAGTCTGCCCTGCGGCTTTGGCCGCGACGGCCTGCCGATCGGCTTGCAACTCGTGGGCCGCTTCCGCAGCGATGCCGACTTGCTGCGCGCGAGCGCGTTGTTCGAAGCCTCGCATGACCTCCTGTCCCGCTGGCCGGCTTGAGGAGAGGGACATGCAAAGGACTTGTTCGCAAAGCACTTGCCTCCGGTGCTCGGACATGTTGATCGTGCTGCGGATGAGCCCTGAATCCGAGCGCGCATGAGCGTATTTGTCCTCCGACGTGTGCTGACCTTGCTGGCGACGCTGGTCGGCGCGTCCGTGATCATTTTCCTGGTGCTGGATGCTCTTCCGGGCAACGCCGCGCAGATGCTGATGGGCGCCGACGCCTCGCCAGATGCGGTCCGTGCGCTCACCGTCAAGCTCGGGCTCGACCAGCCGCTGGCGCTTCGCTATCTGCAATGGATCAAGGGGCTGCTCGTCGGCGATCTCGGCAACTCCTATGTCTACGGCACGCCGGTCGCAAGCCTGATTGCGGAGCGGCTGGTGCTGACCGTTCCGCTCGCGATGATGTCCATGCTGATCACAGTGACGTTGGCGCTCTCGGCCGGCATCTACACCGCCGCCAACCACAACAAGCTCGGCGACGTCGGCGTGATGTCGCTGACCCAGGTGGGCATCGCGCTGCCGAATTTCTGGTTCGCGATCCTGCTGGTGCTGTTGTTTTCGGTGCGGCTGCAATGGCTGTCCGCGGGCGGCTTTCCCGGTTGGGAGGACGGCATCTGGATCGGGATCAAGTCGCTGCTGCTGCCGGCGGTATCGCTCGCGGTGGTGCAGGCCGCGATCCTCGCACGCGTCACGCGCTCGGCGGTGCTGGAAGTGCTGCGCGAGGATTTCGTCCGCACGGCGCGCGCAAAAGGGCTCGGCAAGCGCGAGGTGCTGTGGAAGCACGTGCTGCGCAATGCCATGATTCCCGTGATGACGGTGATGGGCCTGCAATTCGCCAATCTGCTCGCCGGCACCATCGTGATCGAGAACGTGTTCTATCTGCCGGGCCTCGGCCGCCTGATCTTCCAGTCGATCGCCAACCGCGACCTCATCGTGGTGCGCAACTGCGTGATGCTGCTCGCGACCATGGTCGTCATCGTCAATTTCGTGGTCGACGTGCTCTATGCCTTCGTCGATCCCCGCATCAAGGTCCACGATCTGTGAGCGCGCCGCTGACCACCCTCGTCGATGCGCCGGCCACAGCGCGCCCTCTGCCGGCCCGGACCTTCTGGCGCCGCGCGCTGCGTCATCGCAGCTTCGTGCTCGGCGGCGCGCTGAGCCTGCTGGTTCTCGCCTCGGCGCTGCTGTCGCTGCTGTGGACGCCTTGGTCGCCCTATGAGATCGACATCGCCGCAAAGCTCCAGCCGCCCTCGGCCGCGCACTGGCTCGGCACTGACGTCTTCGGCCGCGACATCGTCTCGCTGCTGCTGGCCGGCGCCCGCTCCACCATCATGGTCGGCATCATCGCGGTCAGCATCGGCCTCACCTTCGGCGTCTGTCTCGGTTTGATCGCGTCGGCCAGGCGGGGCTGGACCGAAGAGATCATCATGCGCTTCTCCGATTTCACCTTCGCCTTTCCGGCCGTGCTCTCCGCGATCATGCTCGCCGCGGTCGCGGGGCCGGGCATGGTGACCTCGATCGTCGCCATCGGCATCTTCCAGATCCCGACGCTGATCCGGCTGACGCGCGGCTCGGCCAACGCGATCTGGGCGCGCGAATTCGTGCTGGCCGCGCGCGCGGCAGGCAAGGGCAAGTTTCGCATCACCATCGAGCACGTGCTGCCCAACATCATGTCGATCCTGATCGTGCAGGCGACGATCCAGTTTGCGCTCGCGATTCTTGCCGAGGCCGCGTTGTCCTATCTCGGTCTCGGCACGCAGCCGCCGCAGCCGTCCTGGGGACGGATGCTGAACGACGCGCAGACGCTGCTGTTCCAGTCGCCGATGCTCGCGGTCTATCCGGGCGCTGCGATTGCAATCGCGGTGCTCGGCCTCAATCTGCTCGGCGACGGTCTACGCGATCTGCTCGACCCTCGACTGGCGCGGGAGCGATGACGATGAGCGAGCGCTCTACCATGCCGCTGATCGAGGTCGAAAATCTCGGCGTGCGCCTCAACACCAGCCGCGGGCCGGCACAGGCCGTGCGCGGCGTCAGCTTTGCCCTGAAGCGCGGCGAGACGCTCGGGCTGGTCGGCGAATCCGGCTGCGGCAAGTCGGTGACGGCGTTGTCGCTGATGGGGCTGCTGCCGGACAGCGCCGTCGTCACCGGCAGCATCAAGCTGGATGGTGGCGAACTCGCTGGTTTGTCGGACGCGGATTATTGTCGGCTGCGCGGCAATCGCATCAGCATGATCTTCCAGGAGCCGATGACCGCGCTCAACCCGATGCACACGATCGGCCACCAGGTCGCCGAGCCGCTGCGGCGTCACAAGAAATACTCGGCATCGCAGGCGCGGCGAGAAACGATCGCCTTGCTCGACCGCGTCGGGCTGCCCGATCCGGCCAGGCGCGTCGATGCCTATCCGCACCAGTTCTCCGGCGGCCAGCGTCAGCGCGTCACCATTGCGATGGCGCTCGCCTGCGAGCCGGACCTTCTGATCGCGGACGAGCCGACCACGGCGCTCGACGTCACCATTCAGGGCCAGATCCTCGACCTGATCGCCGATCTGGTCGAGGAGCGCGGCATGTCGATGATCCTGATCTCGCACGATCTCGGCGTCATCGCCGAGAACGTGCAACGCATGATGGTGATGTACGGCGGCACGATCATCGAGAGCGGACCGACCGACGAGGTGTTCCGCCGGATGGGACATCCCTACACGCAAGGCCTGTTCCGCGCCCGGCCGAAACTCGGCGCACGCAAGGGGACGCGGCTGATGACGATATCGGGCACGGTCCCGGAGCTCGCCGATCTGCCGTCCGGTTGCACCTTCGCCGATCGGTGTTCGCTCGTGATCGAGCAGTGCCGGGCCGCGCTTCCACCGATGGTGGACGTCGGACCCGGCCACTTCGTGCGCTGCATCCGGACCGACGTCTCCATGGCCGAACGCGTCGGAGCGCTGACCGCATGAGCACGGCGCCTCTTCTCGACGTCAAGGATATCGAGCAGCGCTACACGCTGCCGCGCGAAAGCGTGTTCCGCCCGCCGGGGCAGGTGCGCGCGCTCAACGGTGTCAGCGTGCGGGTCGACGCCGGCAAGAGCCTCGGCATCGTCGGCGAATCCGGCTCCGGCAAGTCGACCTTCGCGCGGGTGGTGATGGCGCTGGAGCGGCCGACATCGGGGCAGGTCGCGCTGCTCGGCCGCGACCTCAACCGCATCTCCGCCGACGAATTGCGCCGCGCCCGCCGCGATTTCCAGATGGTGTTCCAGGATCCCTACGGATCGCTCGACCCACGCCAGACCATCGCGCGTATCGTCGCCGAACCGCTCACCGTGTTGGAGGGGATTGATCGTACGACGCTACGTGCCCGCGTCTCCGCGGTGCTGCAGCAGGTGGGCCTGCGTAGTGCCGACATGGAGAAGTATCCGCACGAATTCTCCGGCGGCCAGCGCCAGCGCATCGCCATCGCGCGCGCGCTGATCACCCAGCCGAAGTTGATCGTCGCCGACGAGCCGGTCTCCGCGCTCGACGTCTCCGTGCAGGCGCAAGTCTTGAACCTGATGCAGGACCTCCAGGAGCAGTTCGGTCTCAGTTACGTCCTGATCAGCCACGATCTCGCCGTCGTCGACTATCTCTGCGACGAGGTCGCGGTGATGTATCTCGGCCTTGTCGTCGAGCAGGGGCGGCCGGAGGATTTGTTCGAGCGCTGCGCCCATCCCTATACACGGGCCCTGCTGGATGCCGTGCCGCGGGTGCGCGCCGGCGGCGGCCGGCGCCGGCGCGGGGCCCAGGCGATCGCCTCGCAATCGGCGGTCGCGACCGGGTGTCCCTATGTCTCGCGATGCGCGCTGGCCGATCAGCATTGCTGCGAGGTTCTGCCTGAGCTACGCAAGGTGGGCGAGACGCATCTGGCCGCCTGTCACAAGGCGGAAGCCGTGATGGCGTTGCCGCAATTGCCCGTCGAAGGTTAGCGTCCGCGCCGGGATTGGCGTAGGTTGGGACAACAGAAGGCCGGGGAGTTACGCATGTTCAGGAAATTATTCGTCGTTGCATGTGCCGCTGCGTTTGCTGCGGCACCGTTGCCGGTACTGGCGCAAGGCAAGAAGGACAGCGTCGTCATGGGCATGACGCTGGAGCCCCCCGGGCTCGATCCGACCAACGCCGCCGCAGCGGCGATCGCCGAAGTCACGCTCTACAACATCTACGAGACGCTGACCAAGATCAACGAAGACGGCTCGACCTCGCCATTGCTGGCGGAGAGCTGGACGGCCTCGCCCGATCTGAAGACCTATACGTTCAAGCTGCGCAAGGGCGTCAAATTCCACAATGGCGAGCCGTTCGATTCCGCCGCGGTGAAGTTCTCGTTCGAACGCAATGCTGGTGCCACCAGCACCAATAAGGACAAGAGCCTGTTCCAGAGCTTCGAGTCCGTTGCCGCGCCCGACGCCGACACGGTCGTGATCACCCTGAAAAACCCCGAGCCGAACTTCCCGTTCTTGATGGGGCAGGCAAGCGCCTCGATCGTCGAGCCGAAAAGCGCTGCCACCAATATCACGCAGCCGGTCGGGACCGGACCTTACCAGTTCGGCGCCTGGGCCAAGGGGTCGTCGATGACCCTGAACAAATGGGCCGACTATCGCAACGCATCGGCGATCAAGCTCTCCAAGGTGACGATCCGTTTCATTTCTGATCCCGCGGCTCAGGCCGCGGCGCTGCTCTCGGGCGACGTAGACGCTTTTCCGCGCATCGCGACTCGCGTCGTTGCCCAGTTCAAGGCCGACCCGCGCTTCACGGTGCTGATCGGCGGCTCCAAAGCCAAGACCATTGTCGCCATCAACCATCGGAAGAAGCCGCTCGACGACGTCCGCGTTCGCCGCGCGATTCTCGCTGCGATCGACCGCAAGGCGATCATCGAGGGTGCCGTCGAAGGATTCGGCACGCCGATCGGCAGCTTCTACACGCCGGGATCGCTCGGCTATGTCGATACCACCGGCATCAACCCTTACGATCCCGACAAGTCCAAGAAGCTGCTCGCCGAGGCTGGAATCACCGCGCCGCTCGAGCTGTCGCTGAAGCTGCCGCCGCCGCCCTATGCGCGGCAAGGCGGCGAGATTGTCGCGGCCCAGCTTGCCAAGGTCGGCATCATCGCCAAGATCGAGAACGTGGAATGGGCGCAATGGCTGTCGCAGGTGTTCGCCGGCAATGGCCCGCATAATTTTGACCTCACCATTGTCAGCCACGTCGAGCCATTCGACCTCGTCAAGGTCACCGAGCCCGACTATTACCTCGGCTACAACAACGACGCCTTCAACGCACTGTACAAGCAGATCGTGTCGACGCCGGACGACACGGCGCGTGCCAGGCTTCTCGGCGACGCCCAGCGGATGCTGGCAACCGACGCAGCCTCCGCCTACCTGTTCCAGCCGCAATGGCCCACCGTCGCCAGCAAGAAGCTGAAAGGCGTCTGGAAGGAAGTCCCGCAGTTTGAGAACGATTTCTCGATGTGGGCGTGGGAGTAGGGTCGCCCAGGTCGATTGCGCGATTTCGGTGACGATCTCTCCCAACGGAAGAGATCGTCACGAGACCGGTCCAAACAAAAACCTGAAAAACAACCCCATGCACAGTAGCCGGGGATAGTCATTTCAATGACTTGCGCGTCACGCGATTTGAATGGTTTGCGGCGATGCCGTTGACGCGTCGGGCAAAACACTGGCATGATGGCATCATCGAAGAAGGCCGCGGCCGCTTGGTTTGATTGCGCCGGCCCGATGCTCCCCCCGACTTTGAACGTTCGGAACCCTCATGCGTTAGCTCGAGGCAGGATGGCCGCAGGCCGTGCGATCCGGCGCGAGGGTATGCGGAGTTCGGTTCTTGCTCAAACTGTACAGGTGGCCATCTGACGACTGGCAGAAGATCGGCGCGCAGATGCCGTCCGAGATCATCTGGGCTGATCTTTTGGACGCGACCGCGGAGGAAAAGCAGTTCGTCGAACGATTGCTCGGGATACGCGTTCCGTCCGAGGATTCGCTCAGCGAGATCGAAGCGTCGAGCCGCCTGATCCTCGACAACGGCACGCTCTATCTCAGCTCGCCGGCGGTCCGGCTCAACGAGGACAACGAGCCCGAGATCACGCCGGTGGGATTCGTCATCGGCCCTCGCGTGCTGGTGACGGTGCGCTTCGCGCAGCTGCCGATCTTCGACGACATCGGCGAGCGTATCGGTTCCGACGACAGCCTGGAGAACGGCATGTGCGTGTTCACCAGCCTGGTCGAGGCCATGGTCGACCGCGGCGCCGATGTTCTGGAGCATCTCGGCGCGAAGGTCGACAGGCTCTCGCGGGGCGTCTTCAAAGGCGGGCTCGTTCGCACCAAGCGGCCGGTTCGCTCCAGCCGGCGGATGCGCGAGGCGCTGGAGAACATCGGGGAGTTGGCCGATCGGCTCGCCAAGGCGCGCGATGTCCTGCTTGGCGTCGGACGCGTCGCCTCGTTTGCCGGCGATGTCGGGAGTGAATGGATCACGGCCGCGTCGAAGAAGCGCCTCGAGGCCGTCTCGAAGGATGTCGCTTCGCTCGGCGATTACGAGACGCGATTGTCGGACAAGATCCAGCTTCTGCTCGATGCCGTGCTCGGCTTCATCAATATCCAGCAGAACGAGCTGTTCAAGATCCTGACCATCGTCTCGGTCGTCGGCGTGCCGCCCACGATTTTGGTCGGCATCTGGGGCATGAACTTCAAGCACATGCCGGAGCTGGACTGGACGTTCGGCTATCCGCTGGCCTGGCTTGCCATCATTGCCAGCGGCGTGCTGCCGCTGATCTGGTTCAAGCGACGCGGCTGGTTCGAATGAAATAGCGGCGCACCGTTCGACAACGATGCGCCGCTCTTCGGGATCAGACGACTTCGGCGGCGAATGTGCCGATCCAGTCGCGGGCGAGCGTCAAATCGGTTTGCGACAATTGATGGCCTGCCGGCAACACTTTGTGTTCGACCCGCGCTCCGGCTTCCGACAACAGCGAGGCAAGCTTCGCCGAATTGTTCGCCGGAACGATCGGATCAGCCTGCCCTGACAGAAGCAGGACGGGCTTGCCGCCGAGCTCGGCCTTCGGCGGATCCGACAGCGGCACCATGGCGCGGAGCAGAATCGCGCCTGCCAGCACGTCCGGCTTCAACAGCAGCAGCGCGGCTGCGATGTTGGCGCCGTTGGAGAAGCCGACCGCGACCGGCGCGGCGAGGCCATACCGCTTCCGTGCCTCCGCAACGAAGCCGCCGAGTTCGTGCGCGCGGCGGCGCACGTCGTCCTCGTCGAACACGCCTTCGGCAAGGCGGCGGAAGAAGCGCTGCATGCCGTGCTCGAGCACGCGTCCGCGCGGCGAGAGCAGGGCCGAACCGGGCGAGATCATCTTGCCAAGCCCGAGCAGATCGTTCTCGTCGCCACCGGTGCCGTGCAGTAGCAGGAGCGGAGGGGAGCCCGCGCCGGTCGCGGGCTCGAAGCGATGGATGAATGAATTCTCGGTCACGACACCCTCTCTTCCAAATTGGGCAGAACACCCTCGATCTGCTTGCGCTGCGCTTCGAGGAAGCTCGGCAGCTTCAGGTCGCGTCCCAGCGTCGCGACGGGCTCGTCGACGGCGAAGCCGGGGATATCGGTGGCGATCTCGAACAGCACGCCGCCAGGCTCGCGGAAGTAGATGGAGCGGAAGTAGTTGCGGTCCCTCTGCTCGGTCGGATGCAGGCCGTGATTGCTCACGAGCCTTTGCGCCATCTTGCCCTGCTCGGCATCGTCGGCCGCGCGGAAGGCGATGTGATGCACGGAGCCGCCACCTTGGTGCCCGCGCAAAAAGCCCTTGGCCTCGTAGATGTCGACCACGCTGCCTTCGACATCGCCCGGTGCCTTGAAGCGGATCACCGAGCCTTCGCGCGCCGTCTCCTTGAAGCCGAACACGTCGGTGAGGACGGCCGCCGTCTTCGCCGCGCTGTCGAGCAGCAAGGTCACGCCGTGGAAGCCGCGGATCGCATGTTCGGCGGGAACGTCGCCGTTGCTCCAGCCGCGCTCGCTCTCGGCGCCGGGGACACCGACGAGCGCGAGCGCCATGCCATCAGGGTCTGTGAATGGCAGCACGGACTCGCCAAAGCGCTTCTCCAGCGCCTCGTAAGCGATGCCCTTCTCGACGAAGCGCTGCGTCCAATAGCCGAGCGAGCTTTGCGGCACGCGGAAGGCGGTCTGGTGCGTCTCGCCGACGCCGCGGCGCCCGGCCGGCACGCCGGCCCAGGGAAAGAAGGTCAGGATGGTGCCGGGGCGGCCGGTCTCGTCGCCATAATAAAAATGATAGGTGCCGGGATCGTCGAAATTGACCGTCTTCTTGACGAAGCGCAGGCCGAGATCACGGGTGTAAAAGCCGAAATTCCTGATGGGGTCGCCCGCGATCGCGGTCACATGGTGCAGTCCAGACATGGTCGTCCTCCTGAATTCGGGGAGCGGTCTTGCTCTGACCGGAAATATCGTTCCGCTTTGGATTGGAGACAATCCATGCAAATATGACGTCTATGTCTACGATTTGGAAACAATTGCCGGCGCCGGCCCGTGGATAAGGTCGCCAGCCTCCGGGCCTTCGTAAAGGTGGTCGAAAGCGGCAGTTTTGCCGAGGCGGGCCGGCAGTTACGGCTGTCGCGCTCGGCGATCAGCAAATACATCGCCGACCTCGAAGAGAGCCTCGGCGTGCAGCTCCTGAACCGAACCACGCGCCATGCGAGCCCGACCGAGAACGGCCAGCGCTATTTCGAGCGCGCGGTCGTGATCCTGTCGGAGATCGAGGCGGCCGACCAGGCCGTGGCGCAAGCCCAGTCGGCGCCGCGCGGCCTGTTGCGCGTCAACGCGCCGATGTCGTTCGGCACCCTGCGGCTCGGGCCGGTGCTTGCCGATTTCATGTCGCGATATCCGGAGCTACAGCTCCAGCTCGTGCTCAGCGACGATCTGCTCGATCCCGTCCAGGACGGCTTTGACGTGACCTTGCGGATCGCGGAATTGGAATCGTCGAGCTTGATCGCGCGAAAGATCATGCCGGTAGCGCGCATGATCTGCGCTTCTCCGGATTATCTGGCGCGTCACGGCACCCCAAAACATCCGCAGGATCTGCGCGGGCACGCCTCGCTGACCTACGGCTTCCTGCTCACGGGCAATCAGTGGAAGCTCACCGGCATCGACGGCGATCACTGGATCCAGCCGGCCTGGTCGCTCTGCGTCAACAATGCCGAAGTGCTGCGTGATGTCGCGGTCAAGGGCAGGGGGCTCGCGCTGCTCCCGGAGTTCATCGCCGCGGATGCTTTGCGAAAGGGCGAACTGCGAACGGTGCTGGACGAGTATTCCGCGCCGCCGCTCGCGCTCTATGCGGTCTATCCGCCGACCCGGCATCTGTCGGTGAAGGTGCGGCTGTTCATCGATTTCCTGGTGGAGCGGTTTGGCCGGGATGACGAAGCGGGTGTGCGAACCCGCTAACGGGGCGCAGGGCTATGAGCGCACGACCAGATTTTCCCTAGTTTTCGATCTCGAACCGAACCGCGACATCCTCGCCAACGCGCGCAAGCCTACGCGCTCGTGTCCTCGCAATCGCAGATGAAAAGTCGTGGACCATCTCCTTGACTTCGGGCACCAATTTGGCCGTGTTCACGACTTTGATTACATAGGGAGGTTTGAGGGCGTTCATCCCGCCTCCAAAAATCGAGTCTAGAAAAGCTCCCATAATGTCGCCATGCCATTCCGGCGCCCCCTATCGCAATCTTAAGCGCCAGTCGAAAGTCCTGAACAGTTTTCCAGCTGCTGGCGTCGAGTTCTATTTCGCGCATCGTCATACCGAGGGGATCGTCTAGTTGACCGTACGATCTTCGGCAGGCCAGAGCAATTCATCCAGCGTACTCATCGAAGCGTTTCGAATCGCGGCGAGCTCGCGTGCGGCGCTCTGGGATTCCGGCGAGGACATCGAGGCTGCTGCCAGCTCGACCTCGCTGCAGCGCTCGAACAGGCGGACCAGGCCGAGCGCGCCGGCGGCGCTGCCGAGCTGGTGCGTGGACCGCGCGAGCTGCTTGCGATCGCCGGCCGCGGCGGCTTCGGTAATGTCCGTGATCAGCTTCTCGCTGGTCTCCCGCAGCAAATGATGGAGTTTTGCGATCTGCGCCGCGCCCAGCAGCTCCTTCTGGTCGGCAAGGAAATGCCGGTCGATCAATGCGCCTACCGCGAGCTGCGTCGCGGCCGGCTGGTTCTGGGCATCGTCCTCGATCGCCTCGCGCAGCGCATTGATCAGGATCGGCTTGCTGACGATCCTGGCAATGCCTGCGCCCGCGAGCCGCTCGCGGGCGCGGCGTGACATGTCGGCGGTTACCGCGATGATGCGCGGCATCGTGGGCAGACCGAGCTTTCGAATCCGCGATGCCGCCTCGACGCCGTCCATGTCGGGCATGTGCAGATCCATCAGGATGATATCGAACGCGTGATCGCGGGCGAGTGCGATGGCCGACGCGCCGTTCGTGGCGATGGTGGCGTGGTGGCCGAGCCTCTTCAACATCGCTTCGCCGATCTCGCAATTGACGGGGTCGTCGTCGACCAGCAGCACGCGAAGCTGCCGCGATGGCGGCTGGTCCGCGCCTTGCGCGATGCCGCTCGCGGCGAGGCCAAGCGGGACCTCAAGCATGAACGAGCTGCCCGCACCCGGCGTGCTCGCCACCGTCAGCTCGCCGCGCATCAGGTGGGTGAGGCGCCGCGCGATCGCCAGTCCAAGGCCGGTGCCGCCGAACCGCCGCGCGATGCTGTCGTCGGCCTGGACGAAATCCTCGAAAATCCGCTCGTGCATGTCGGGCGCGATGCCGATGCCGGTATCGCGAACGGTGATGCGCAGCAGGACATGATCGTCATGTCCGTCGGCCGCTGCGCTCAGGCCGATGCCGCCGCGCGGGGTGAACTTGATCGCGTTGCCGATCAGATTGAGCAGAATGCGATTGAGCCGCACCGGATCGCCGTGCACGGAGGTATTGATCGTCGCATCGCAGGCGAGATCGAAGGAGAGGCCCTTGTGAGAGGCCTGCGGACGCATCAGATCGGCCGCCGTTTCGATGAGCTGGTCGAGGCGGAAATCGCGGGTCTCCAGAGTCTCGGCGCTGGCCTCCAGGCGCGCATATTCGAGGATGCCGTCGACCAGCGCGATCAGCGTTTCGCCCGACGCGGCCGCCGTCGTGAGGTGACGCCGCGGCGCCTCGCCGAGGCTGCCATCGTCGAGCAGTTGCAGCACGCCCATGACGCCGTTCAGCGGCGTGCGCAGCTCGTGGCTGACGACCGCGAGAAAGCGCGATTTGGTCTCGTTGGCCGCCACCGCCGCGCTGCGCGCGCGCTCGGCGGCATCGTGCTCGGCAAGGGCCTGGTCGCGGGTCTTTTCCAGTTCGGAGGTGCGCTCGATCACCTTGCGCTCGAGCGTCGCATAGGATTCGCGCAAGTGAGCGGCCATCCGATTGAACTGATCGCCCAGCGCCTCCAGCTCGTCACCAGTCTTGATCGCGAGCCGCAGGCCGAGGTCGCCACTGCCGATCCGCCGCGCGCCTTGCGTCAGGATCTGGATCGGCACGGTCATGCGCCGGCTTAGAAACAGAGAGACCAGCACCGCACATGCCAGCAGGATGACCAGGAGAAAAGTCGAGCGTCCGATCGACGCATAGATCGGCGCGTAGGCTTCGGTGAGCGGCAGCTCGACGAACACCAGCCAGCCCAGCGAGGGGACCGTCGCGTAGGTCGACAGCACGCGTTGACCGGACGGATCTTCCTTGACCAGGCCGCCGGCGGGCGGCCCGACGCCATCGAGCGCGGCGCGCACGTCGGCATGGCCGGAGAGATCGCTGCGACGCAATGCCGGCCACAAATCGGGATGCGCGATCAACAACCCCATCCGATCGACGACATAGGCCTTGCCGGTGTTGCCGACCCTGATCCCGGCGACGAGGTCCCAGATGAAGCGAAGATTGACCTCGGCGACAATCACATCCGGCGTGAGGCCCGTTCCGCGCGTGGCGAGCGTCATGAACGGCTCGGTGTCGCCGAGGAAGTAGACCGGCCCGTAATAGGCGCGGCTTTCATTGGCGCCGCGGAAGGCCTGCGAGGCGGAGAGGTCGGCCTTGCTGCCGATCCTGTCCGCGACACGGCGCGACACGCGCACCTGCTCGCGGCCGCCGGCGTCGAGCTCGGCGATTTCCGCGATCGCGGGCGAGAGGCGCAGGAGGCGGATGGCGTTCAGACGCTGGTCCTCGTTCGTGGACAGCTCCGGGGGCAGGCGCGAGAGCCATCTGATCTGGTTTTCGATCTGGCCGATGAACTGGCCGATCTGGATGGCGGCGCTTGCTGCCTGCTCGCGCTGGGTCGCCGCCAGGAGCTGCTTCTGCTCGCGATAGGAGAACCAGACGTCGAAGCCGGTGTTGATGGCGAGCGCGGCAAAAGCGAGTGCGACGATCGAGTAGAGATATTTGCGGAACAGCCGGCCGGGAGGTGGCCGCAGATCTCCCTGGTCGATCGTCTCGTTCACTCGCGGATCTCGTCGGCGCGCGCGAGCAGCGTGAATGGGATCGTCAAATCCAGTGTGCGGGCGACCGTACGGTTGATCAGGAGCTCGTATTTCCGCGGCGATTGCACCGGCAGATTGCCGGCCTTGGTGCCGCGCAGGATGAGATCGACATAGTCAGCCGAGCGCACTTCGAGCGTCGGCCCGTAGCTCATCAGCCCGCCCGCATCCATGAAATAGTAGAACGGGTAAATCGTGGGCACGCGATATTTGGCCGCCGCGGCCACCGCAGCCTGCCGGTGGACCACCAGGAAGCTGTCGACCAGCGCAATCATCGCCGCCTTGGGCGCTTCGGAAAAGGGCCTGACGGCTTCGTCGATCTCCGATGGCGCGCTGACGGGGGCGGGGACCACGGACACGCCGGACAGTGCGGCCTCTTGCTCGATGGAGTCGAGGAAGAATCTGCCGCCGCGAGGTGTGGTCGCCGGGTTGTACAGGATACCGACGCGCGCAAGATCCGGCACGGCCTCCCGGATGAGCTGAAGCCATTTGCCACCCATCTCGGCGCTGCTGTTGGTGAAGCCGGTCACGTTGCCGCCGGGGTGGGCGAGGCTTTCGACGAAGCCGTTGCCGACGGGATCGTTGGCGGTCGCGAACACGATCGGGATGGTTTTCGTGGCTTCCAGGACGGCCGCGGTTTCGACCGTCGAGCCGGTCAGGATCACATCCGGCTTGAGCGCCAGCAATTCCTGAACTGCGGTTTTCAGTCTATCCGGCGCGCCGAAGGTCGAACGGAGCTCAAGGCGGAAATTGACCCCTTCGACCCAGCCTCGCTGCCTCAAGCCCACGATGAGGCCGCCCAGGCGGGAGGTCGGGCTGTCGATCATGCTCCTTCTGGTCAGTTCGTCGTCTAGCGGCAACGCCGTCAGCGATGCCACGACCCGCACGCGATCAGATGCTGCGCCGAGCGCCAGCCACCCCGCGGCGGTTGTGCCCGCCAGGCGAATGAACCCGCGGCGATCGACCGCGAGAGCGGAAGGCCGTTCGGTCATGACATTCTTTGCATGGTGGCTTGCCCCAACCCGATGCTTAGCGCGAACGGCCGGCATCCACAATTGATGAAAAAATGCGTTTGTGACTGCTCGTTCGCAGCGTTTGGCGGCCCGATACCGTATTCCTACGCCGCCAAAGAGTCGCCGTTTCGAGCCTCGTCTCCTCCGTGACACCTTGTAACGCACCGCGGCGTTGCAACATTTTCCGTCTCGGTCGTGATGACGGTTCGGGGAGGCCGATTTCGTAGCTGCTGATTTTTGAAGCGTTGTTTCATATTTTTTCGAAGGTTTTCGATGCGCAAAATCTATCTCGTTCCGGCCCTCGTCGGCCTGCTCACCACCGTTGCAGCGGGACCCCTTGCGGCCCAGGGCGCCGTACCGAAGCAGAAAGCTGCGCCGACACCGAAAGCCGCCGGTGCCGCTCCCGCAGCCGCCGGGACGCCGGTCGCCGCCGGCGCGACGTCGGCAGCCGCGGCCGAGACCGCGGCCCCGGACGACAAGTCCAAGGCGACCGATTCCAAGGCGATCGACGGCTTCCGCTCCGCCAAGTTCGGGATGAACGAGGCCGACGTGCGCGCGGCGATAGCCAAGGACTTCGGCGCAAAGCCCGACGCCGTCAGGGCGCAGGACAATGCGTCCGAGCTGACGCACAGTCTGCTCTATTCGGCGCCCGAACTGCTGCCGAACGGCGGCACCGCCGAGCTTTCCTACGTGTTCGGCTACAAGTCCAAATCTCTGATCCAGGTCGGCGCGGTCTGGTCGAAAGGCACCGACGCGGCGATCACGCCGGAGAAGCTGTTCTCCAACGCCAACATCCTGCGCGCCCATTTCCTCAGCGAGGGCTTCAAGCCCGACTCCATCGCGGTCAACATGCCCGTCAACGGCGGCATCGTGATGTTCCGCGGCAGTGACGCCAAGGATCGCTCGGTCATCCTGCTTCTCCAGGGCACGTTCGAGAACAAGGACAACAACCAGCGAGTGCTGACGCCGACCAGCCTGCTGCTGTTCTACGTGGCCGACGCCAAGAGTCCCGACATCTTCAAGCTGCCGCCCGGCCAGTTCTGATGCCGCACTGCCACGACATTCTCCCACCCGGTTGTGGATCGGCCCCAGTGCCGATGAAGAGGATCTGAAATGCGCCGACCATCTGCAAGGCGAGACAATGACGAGCTGACGCTACGGGGGCTTGCGCGCTTCCGTTCGTTGTCACTGCTCTGCGCGATGCAGATGGTCTTCTTGCCGGTGTTCAGCGTCCGCCTGCAGGCGCAGCCGGCCAACGTGATCACGCCGGACGGCCGCACCGGAACCAGCCTGCAGACGTCCGGCAGCGTCACCAACGTCACCACGTCGACCGTCTCCGGCACCAGTGCCTTCAACTCGTTCTCGCAGTTCAGCGTCGGGCAGGGCAACACCGTCAATTTGCAACTGCCGACCGGCACACAAAATCTCGTCAACATCGTTCGCGACGCTCCGGTCTACGTCAACGGCACGCTGAACTCCTACATGAACGGCGCGATCGGCGGTAACGTCTATTTCGCCGATCCCAAGGGCTTCGTGGTCGGCCGCAGCGGCACGGTCAATGTCGGTAGCCTCAACGTCTCGACGCCGACGCGCGAGTTCACCGACAGTCTGATCGGCGCGCAGGGGCAGATCAACGGTTCGGCCGTCGCCAATCTGATGGCGGGGTCGTTCCCGGTCTCGCCGGACGGCAACATCCGGATCTACGGCCGGGTCAATGCCATCGACGGCGTGCGCCTGACCGGGCAGAACGTCCTTGTCGGTGGTGCCAGCCAGCGCGACATTGCCAATCTCGATCACGCCGCGAAGTTCGCAGCCTCGGTCAATTCCAAAGGGCTGCGCAGCGCCGCCGCGATTTCCGTGCGCAACGGCTCCATTCACATCGGCGCCGTCAACAACGCCAGCGTGAACGGACGGCTGACCGCGCGCAGCAAGACCACGACGCCGAGCAACATCACGATCGTGGCCGGCAACCAAGCCGAACTCGGCAAGAATGCGCGGTTGAGCACGGCGAGCAGGACTGCGGATGCCGGCGGCGTCCTTGTCAAGGCCGGCAACGACGTCACCGTGAAGAGCGGCGCGAAGATCAACGCCAGCTCGAAAACCGGCAATGCGGGCCTGGTCGAACTGAGCGGAAACGGCGTCATCGACGTCGGCAGCGGCGTTGCGATCAACCTCGCCGCCCCCAACGGCCGGGCCGGGACGCTGCTGATCGACCCGACCGATGTGGTGATCGGCGACGCCAGCCAGGGCGACGTCGGCGTAACCCTCGGGAACACGTCCGTCGCCAATGCCATCGCGGCGCTGAGCGCTGGTGGCACCTATCTGGTTCAGGCCGACAATTCGGTCACGCTGGCCGCACATGCGGTGATCGATGCCCGCAACCTCGACGCCACCAAGACTCATTCCGTCGGCAACGCCATCAACGTCGAAATCGACGCGCCGACCATCAGCGTCGTCAACGGAGCGCAGATCCTCGCCCAGGCGATCAATACTGGTGGAACGACCTACACCAGCGGCAGTGTCACGCTTGCAGCCACGGCGAGCCAGACCCTGATGTCTGGCCACGCCCATGCGACCACGGGCATCACCGTTGACGGCACGATCACCGGCGGCGCGATCTCGATTAGCGCGAGCTCCACGGCGGTGGCGAGCTTCACGAGTTCGCTCGCTTCGACGTTCGCGCTTGTCGGCGAATCGGTCCCCGGCATGATCCTGGGCCTCAACGGAGGCTATGTCGCGGCGAGCGCAACCGCGACCGTGAACATCAACGGCCATGCCAATATCTCCGGCAGCGGCAACGTCTCGATCAGCGCGTACGGGTCGGAGAGGGCCGAGGATCCCGTTATCGCCTCGTCGCTCCTCGGCGTATCGCCGGTCGGCGCTGCGGTCGTGGTCGGGAACATCGCCGGCAACGTCACCACCAACGTAGCAAGCAATGCGACGATCAGCGCAGGTGGTAGCCTCGGCATCAAGGCCACCAACGATGCCACGATGAATGTCACGGCCGTATCGCTGACCTCGAGCGCGGTTCTCGTGGCGACGGTGGCCTATTCGACGGCGTCGGTGACGACCACGGCAAACGTCGCGACCGGCGCCCACCTGAGCGTCGGCACCGCGAGCGGATCGACGGGCGGACTTTCGGTGCGCGCGTTGAACAACAACAGTTTCGCGACGGCGGCAACCTCGGTCGGGCTGGACAATCCGGCCCTGAACGGCGGCGTCGGCGGTGCCGTCGCGATCAGCAACGTCAACACCTCGGCGACCGCGACCCTCGGGTCGTCGCTGGGGTCCAGCACTTCGAACCGGATGAACGGCTCGGTGACGGTCGAGGCGACCTCGAACACGACATCGAACTCGACGACGTCCTCGACCATCACAGGTACGCCGGCTTTGATTGCCGGACTCCAGGGTGCCCTGGTCGTTGGCACGATGAATCCCAACCTGTTCTCCCAGCAGTTCAGCACGCTTTTCACCGCGGATCTGAACCTGAAGGCGGCGGCGGCCTTGACGATCGCGCGCAGCACGGAGAGCGCGACGGCGGCGATTGCGCAAAACCCCAGCGGCGGCGCGCCGTCGATCTATACGTCGGGCAACGTCGCCGTCATCAGCAACGTGATCGACGTGGGCGTGCGCAGCATTGCGACGGCCTCGGCGATCAGCTCGAGCCCGGTCGATGGTCAGTCGACGGCCGTTGCCGCAGCGGTCGCGTGGGGCGATTTCACGCACAATTCGAACGCCTATATCGGCGACGCGACCCTGATCAATGCGCCGGAGATCGGCGTCTCGGCAAACACCTATATGCCGATCACCAACACCTGGTTGCAATGGGCCTCGCTGACGGATGTGCTGAGGCATCTCAACGGCAATCTCGGCGTCGGCGGCAGCATCTTGACCAGCTACGCCAACTCGACCGCGGACGCCGGCGACACCGTCGGCATCGCAGGGTCGTTGAACAATTTCATGGTTCACAACAACACCACGGCCTGGGTCGCGACCGGTGCCAGCCTGACGTCGACCTGCACGGTTGCGAGTTGCGGCAGCGGCGCGTGGACGGCTGCGCTGGACAGCGGGACGACGCAGGGCTTCGACGCGACGCTCGCCATCGCGGCGACGGCCTATTCGGCCTCCATCGACGCTGCGGGCAATGTCGGCACGCTCGGCTTCCTTCCCGGCAACACCTCGGGCGGCTCGTCGCTGGGCGGCGCGCTCAATCTGGTCCAGTTCTGGAACAACACCATCGCCGGCGTGGCGTCCGGCGCTTCGCTCGGCGCGACCGACAACGTCTCCATCACGGCATCGACCACCGATCAGTTCTTCGGCGTCGCGCCGACCTCCGGCAAGGCGGCCGGCGCCCTGGCGCTGAACGGGATTACGTCGATCGCGCTCGTGAACAACACGACGCATGCCTCGATAGGCATCGGCGCCACGGTGTCGGCTCCGACGGTGAATGTGCTCGCGCAGCAGGATCTGTCGATGCTGTCGGTTGCCGGCGCGGTGTCAGCCGGCGGCAACTCCGCCGTCGGCCTCGCCGTCGCCTATCTCGGCGCGACCACCGACACCGCTGCCTACGTCGGTGACAATCACAGCGATATCCGGTCGGGCCCGTTCAGCTCGGACGATCCGTTCTCAGGGAACGGCGGCGGTAACGGGTCGGTCACGGCCGACCATCTGGCGATTTCCGCGACGACCGCGGGCCGGATCACCGCGGCGTCGATTGCAGCTGCGATCTCGGAACCTTCGGTTTCGGACTTCGGCACCAAGGCCGGTGCCGTCGGCGCAGCCGCGACCGGCGGAGCGGGCGGGATTTCAACCGCGCTGGCCAAGGTTGGCTCGTCGTCGGGCGCCTCCAGCAGCGGCTTCACGATCGATCTTGCCGGCAGCTCTTCCATCAGCGACGTGAGCCTTGGCACGACCGCCTCGATTACCGGCGCCACGATCAACCGCTACTCGCCACCCCCAACGGCCACCTTGTTGGTCCAGGCGCTCAACGACACCATCCTCAACAACGGCTCGGGCGGCGCCGCTGCCAATCTGGGAGGCAGCGCCGGCTCGACGAGCGTGGCCGTCGACGGCACCATCGCCGCGGCGATCTCGAACAATGTGACCAAAGCGTTCATCTCCAACTCCACGGTCAACAACCAGCAGTCCGTGACCGTGCAGGCATTGAGCGGCGGATCGGAAACCGTCGTGGCGATCGGCCTTGCCGCGTCAACGCGGTCCAACGCCGCCTCGATCGCGCTGTCCGTCGGCATCATCACCGACAGCGCGCAGGCCTACATCGAAAATTCGACGATCGCCGGCGGGAGCACAGGCGTCCAGCGGGCTCTCGAGGTCGATGCTTACCAGACCAGCAACATCGCGGTTGGCGGCGGTTCGCTCTATATTTCCGGCGGACAGGGCGGCTTCGGCGTCGCCATGACGTATGCTTCGATCGGCGATCCCTCCGGCGGCAACGCGACTGACGCGCACATCAAGTCCACGTCGATCAGCAATTACGACTCGCTTCTGGTGCTCGCCGACAATGCCAGCATCATCGCGGCCGGTGCCGCGTCGGCCGGGGCAGGGTCGAACGGCCTGTCGGGTTCCATCGTCGTCGACGAAATCACGTCCACGACCACGGCCTATATCAGCAGCAACTCGACGGTGAACATCAACGTCGGGCGCGTGACGGTGCTGGCGGACAGCGGCGCTGTGTCGGACCTCGATACGGCACTCGGCAATCTCGTCAAGAAGTCGAACAACAATCATCTCGCATCGGACACGTGCACGGCCGCCGCCGGCAACGGCACGGCGAATTGCATAGATTTTAGCGCGGCGGCGCTCAACGACGGCACGGCGAACGGTCCGGGCGCCAGCATCATCTCCGTTGCGGGCATTATCCAGGCCGGCAAGAACAATGTCGGCGCCTCCATGGTGTACGATACCATCGCGACGACGCATTCGGCCTATATCGCCAACGTCCGGATGTCCACGATCGGCAGCGTCAGTGTGAATGCGGTCGACACCACGAAGATCCAGTCGGTCACGATTGGCTTCGGCCTGGCGACCGGTCAGTTTGCCGGCGTCGGCGGCATGACAATCAGCTCGATCGCCAATAATGTTTCGGCGGCAATCGGCAACAACCAGTCCGACACGACGCAATCGACCGTGACGGCCTCCAACATCTCCGTCACCGCGACCGACAATTCCAGCATCACCGGCGCCGCCGCGGTCGCTGGCGCCTCGACGCAAGGCAGCGCCGCGGGCCTGGCACTCGTCTACAGCAGCATCGCCAACAATGTCAGTGCCGGCGTCACCGGCTCCAAGCTGACCGCCTCCGGCAATGTCGTCGTCAACGCGAACTCGAATGCCGATATCTCGACGGTTGCCGTCGGCATTGCGATTTCCTCGCAGATCGGCCTTGCCGGTTCGGTCGCCACCAATCTGATGGGAACCAACGTCACCGCCAGCATCGCCGGCGGAGCCGACATCACTGCGAACGACAACGTTGCCGTGATTGCTGGCAATAATGACAAAGCGGGCGTTTTCGCCGGCGCCGTGTCCATCAGCAAGGGCGCGGCAGGCGGCGCGGGCTCGATGGTCACGAACAAGATCACCGGCACCACCGCGGCCTATATCAGCGGGACGACAACCAAAGTGGATGCGCGCGGAACCAGCACGAGCGACGTGCTTTCCGTCAACAGCGGCACGCTCGCGCACGCGATCGATCTCGGCGGCTTCAGCGCGCCCACCGACACCACGCCCGATCTGAGCGAGACCCAGGAGAGTGTGCGCGGCCTCGCCGTCGTCGCCAGCTCGCACCAGGCCGTCGTCACCAACGTCGCCACCCTGTCCGCGGGCTCGGGCATCTCCATCATGATCAATCCGATCACCAATGTGATGAGCGGATCCACCAGGGCCTATATCGACGGCGCGGCGATCGACACTCGGCTGGCAAGTTCGACGCTAGACCCGCAGATCGATGTGGCCGCCAGCAGCTTCTCCTATTCGGGCGCGTTCGGCGCCGGCGTGGTGCCGCCAACCGGGAGCGGGGGCGGCGGTGCGACCATTCTCAGCACGACGATGTCGCGTGACACCGAGGCCTATATCACCAGTGCGACCGTTGGTGGCGTGCAGTCGGCGAGCGCAACGGTGGGCGCCGTCACCGTGAAGGCCAATGCCGAGCAGGACGCATCATCGATCGCGGTCGGTTTCGGCACCGGCTCGGTCGGGCTGAACGTCTTCGTCGCAACTACCGAGGCCTATGTCGACGGCGGCTCCCTCACGGCGTCGTCGCTCACGGTCAACGCCTACGACGCCACAGGTATCGCGTCGGCGAACGGCTCGGGCGCCTATGGCAGCCAAGCCGCGATCGGGGCGGCGTTCCTGGTTCAGGTCTCGGCGAACCGGACCGAAGCCTATGTCGGCGACGAGTTCCACTATCAGGGCAACGGCGCGGCACACACGACTGCGGTCAATCTGAGCGGCGCGCTCGACGTCGAGGCAACGACGAAGAACCGCTTCCAGGCCTATTCGATTGGCGGGGCACTCTCGACCGGCACGGCGGCAATCGCCGGCATGGCCAACATCGAGATTGCCAACAACACCACCATCGCTGGCGTCTACGACACCACGCTGCAGTCCCCCACTGGCGGTTCGGCTGGCGCGGTGACGATCAACGCCACCGAGGACGTGGCGATCAAGGAGATCGCCGGCGCGCTTTCGATTGCCGCCAGCGGGTCCGGCGTCGGCGTGGGCGCGGCGGCGAACGTGATCGTCTTCAAGAGCCAGACCATTGCGGAAAGCCGCAACAGCGACCTCAATTCGTCCGGCGCGATCAACGTCGGCGCGCTCAGCACCAAGGAAGTCCTGTCCTACGCGGTCACCGCCGGCATCGGCGGCAGCGTCGGCATCGGTGCGACCGTCGGCGTCATCATCATCGGCACCAACACCGCCGATCCGGATACGCAGGGCGAGCAGACCGGCCAGCTCAATCAGGGCAACAACGGCACCCTCGCATCAGTGAACGCGGGCACCAATTCCTCGCATGGCAGCGACGCGGTCGCGGGCGGCACCTCGGGCAATCCGAGCAACGCCAACGCAACCTCGACCTACGACGTCAGCACCGTCCTGACCGGCGGCAATGACGGCGTCACCGCCCAGATCGCGGGCGGCAATGTGACCGGCACGCAGGTCAACGTCGCCGCCACCAGCGCCAACGCGACCAAGATGTTCCTGCTCGGCGCGGGCTTTGCCAAGAACGTCGGCATCGGCGCCGGCATCGGTTACACCAGCGTCGACAGCAGCGTCCTCGCCAATCTGAGCGCGATCGTCTCCGCGCCGTCCGTCACGGTTGCGGCGCGGGTCAAGGACGCCGATACCGGACCTTATTCGGGCAAGACCGTCGACAGCGAGGCGATCGCCGGCGGTGCAGCGCTCTATTTCGGCGCGGATGCGGCGGTGGCGGTCGGCAACGTCGCCAATACCGTCACGGCTCAACTCGGCGGCTCCGTGACCGGAACGGGCGGCACCGGCGCCACTGGCGTCGCCGTGATGGCGATGGACAGCTCGACTCAGAGCGTGACCGCGGGCGGCGGCACCGGCGGCCTTGCAGCCATCGGGGTGTCGATCGCGACCACGGGACGATCGAGTTCGGTCGCGGCGAAGGTGCTGTCGAACGCGACGGTGAACAGCTCGATCCTTGCGGTTGGCGCCGCCGAGGCCGGCGCAATGTCCGCTTCCGCGACTGCGGTCGCCGGCGGTATCGTCGCCGGTGACGGCGCAGTTGCGACAGCGAAGGAAAATTCGACGGTCCTGGCAGAGATCGGTTCCAGCTCATCGATCACCACGTCGGCGACGGGCGCCGGCACGCTGGTGTCGGCATCGATCACGCCCAAGCTTTCGAGCAAGGCGATCGGTGTCGCGGTCGGCGGCGGCGCCATCGGCGTGTCCGTCGCGGAATCGATGGTGACGGCCACCGTCACGGCCGATGTCGGCGACAACACCACCTTCTCGGGCGGTGCGCTCGGTGTGACCGCCATGGCGCTGGTGCCGACGGGCGGCACGACGACTTACGCCTGGTCGCTCGCGGGCGGCGGCGGCTCGTTGATCGGTGCCCAAGGCAGCTATGCCAGGGCGTCCGAGAACGCGACGGTGAGTGCGTATGGCGGCATCGGGATCCATCTTCCCAATGCCGACGTGGTCATTGCCGCAGAGAACGACAGCAGCCAGTACGCCGAGTCGACTGGCCTCTCGACCGGGTTCCTCGCCATTGGCGCGACCGTCGCACAGGTCTCCTCGAGCGCCCACACCTACGCCTATCTCGGGGCCGGCGCGGTCACCGCCGCGTCCAACACGGGCGTTCTCCAGATCACCGCCACGGGCACGGATACCAACGTCGCCAGCGCGCTCGTCGGTGCGGGCGGCACCTATGCCGGCGCAGCAGCGGTTGCGACGACGGCCACCACTGCGGTCACCGACGCCATGCTCTATGGCGAGGCGACGGACAACACGCTTTATTTCGGCGGCCTCAACATCAAGGCCAAACATACGACGAATTATGCCGGCAGCGGTGATGCCTATCAGGCCTCTACGGCGGGCGCCTCCGGTGGCAGCGCGCAGAACGATGTCACGTCGGCGACCACCGCTGAAATCGGCACGCATCTGATCGTCAACTCGGCCGGCGGCGATATGGTTGTGATCGCCAACGACGTGGTCAACCAGGCTGGTGGCGGGGCGCGGTCTGGTTCCGGCGGCGTGTTTGCCGGCGCGGCGGCGCTCAGCAAGTCCAGGGTCACGCAGACCGTCACGACCAACATCGACGCCGGTACGATCCTGAGCCTTAATGCCGATCCGAGAACGACGACGGGCGCAATCAACATCGAGGCCTACAACACGCTGAGCACGACCGACACGGTCAATTTGAGCGCCGCGGGCCTGTTCGCCGGCGGCGGCGCCGAATCCGACATGACGGCAAATGCCACGCTCACGGTCAACATTCAGGCCAGAGAGCTGTTCAGCGCCGGCAACATCTATATCGGCTCGGCGTCGCGGATGGCGGCAAACAATTACGCCAACGCCAGCCTCTATGGTGCGGTCGGCGGAGTCGGTGCCAGCACGAACGCATGGGTGCATGCAACGCAGAACGTCAATGTCGGCAGCACCTCGACAGTGGAGGCCTGGGGCAAGATCAACATCGCCGCAGGCCTGGCCGGCGACGGCAGCGTCTACAGCAGCGTGGCCGCGAACGCGACGACGGTGGTCTACAACAACACGGTCGTTCCCATCTCGGGCCTCTATCGCGGCACCGCCAACGCCGACGACGACACCAGCCTGACGCTTGCCATCGGCTCGAAGGTGCTCGGCGCCAACGACGTCTCGCTCACCGCGACGCCGGGCCAGGTCACGGCCTCCGGCCTCGGCAGCAACTACAATCCGTACCTGGAGATCTTCAGCGCCAAGAACAGCGACAACCACAGCAACGACAACAGCGGCGGGACCGGCAATGTCGCGCTCAACGGCCTCGTGGTGGCCGGCATCCACAATGACGAAACGATCACGATCGCGCTTGGCGCGAGCACGCCGACCCTGTCTACGACGAGCCCCTACGATCCGCTCTCGCTCGAATACGTCTCCGACGTCGATCATTTCAATCGGGTGATGAGCTGGAACCACCAGACGATCCAGTACACCATCGTGGGCGGCTTCAATCCTTACCAGACGATCGTCGCTCAACTCGCATCTCTGAGTGGCCTGACGTCGACGCAGGTCCAGACGGCGCTTTCCGCCACGCAGCCCTCGATCACGTTTGGCGGCACCGATCCGACCGGCGAGATCCAGCGCCAGATCAATACCCTGATCCAGCAGGCGCCGTTCGCTGCCAATGCATCCGGCAACGCCTTCGCGTTCGGCGATATAATGGTGTCGGCCGGCAACGTTTCGATCCTGGCGCAGAGGCTGTCCGGGGCAGGTGGCGCAGGTCTTGCCGCTCCATCGGTGATCGCGCGCTCTTCGCCCATGATCAAGATTGAAAACCAGGGCCTCGATTTCGTCGCGCTGTCGAACCTCACGATCACCAACGTGACGGGGGGGCTGGTCACGCACCCGCAGGTCGACCCGGGGTCGTCGTCGAACGTGACTTTCACGTCGAACAACAGCGCGACGCCGATCATCGACATCTCGGCGGTCTATAACCGCAAGGATCCCAACACGGGTCTCGGTGTCGACCAGAACGGCAACACCCTGACGCGCACGCCCGACATCTACTTCGACGGCGTCGTCACCAACGAGAACGGCCTGCTCAAGATCACCAACAATCTCGGCAACGTCGTCGCATCGCAGACGTTCGATGCTGCGACAATCCAGATGGTGGTGCCGAACGGCTCCTTCACCTTCAACGGCGGCGTCGGCAGCATCTTCAGCTCCAACCACGACGTGGCCTCGCAATGGGCCAATACCGAGTACAAGCCGGCTGACAACGACACGCTGACGGCGGTGATGGCGGCGGCGACCTATCTCGGTGCCTATGGCGCCTACGACAGCGGCGTGCATATTGCTTCCGGCGGCAATCACCCGTACTCCTATTATTGCTGCGCCTCCGGCAGCGCGGGCGTCGCCGGTACGGCGAGCAACAGCACTGTCTTTACGGCGCGGCTGCTGGATCTCTATTACGACGGCCTTTCGCTCTATTCGGCGATCTTCCTGCCGATGGGTTCGGGTGCGCCGGGCAACGGCAACGAACATGCCGGCAGCACTCCCGACGCGTCAACGCTCGCGACGATCGAGGGGCCGACCAGGCAGACCATCAGCACCGCCCCATGGGAAGCAAGCACCTATGATGGCCAGGGCGTCTATAGCGGCTCCAGCCCGTTCAACTGCTCGCATTGCTCCGCCTACTTCCAGGTCATCAACATCCAGCCCGATGTGATCACGCCGAAGACGGCGAACACGGCGACCAACCCGCCGGCGAATGCGCCCTTCATCATCGGCAAGGCGATCATCCTGTCGGCATCGGTTCTCAACATCAACGGCACCATCCAAAGCGGCTCGAGCAGCAACTATTCGGTCAATATCGGCACCGGCGCGCTGAACGCCATCAACGCTCTGAAGGCCGACAGCTCGGCCTTTGCCCAGGCCCAGACCAACGCGCAGCACGGCAGCTATGTGGATTTGACGCAGTATCTGTCGAAGGTGAGTGGCAGCGACGTCCAGGTCGGCGCGAGGTACAATGCCGCCACCGACCAGATCCTCCTGAATGGCGTGGTGCAGGGGTCCGGCGGCTACGTCTACCTGAACGGCAAGATCATCTCGACCTCGACCGACGGCACGCCGCAGGGCAACATCATCGTCAACGGGGGCGCCGGCACGATCACGGTGAACAACACCACCGGCCTTCAACTCGTCACCAACACGATCAATACCGGCGTCAGCGCAGCCAGCGTGATCGAGATCGTCGATCAGCTCAAGGCGCAGACGACGTGGTACGTCTACAATCCTGCCGCCCCGGGCGGCCAGCAGGTGTCGACGTATCGAACCAACAGCGTCAATGCGAGCCAGTACGACGGCTCGATGCTTGCCGCGACAAGCGGCACGGCCGGCCTGCAATACGCGCCGCAAGCCAACATGTACTACCAGTGGGTCGACACCGCGCGGCTGGATCGTTCGACGACGAGCACGCAGTTTGACTATGGCTGGCAATACACCTCGCGGGATCCCAACAGCGGTAGCTCCTTCGTCCGCACCACCAGCCTGGTCTCGGACGTGCAGCAGGTCGCCAACGGCGCCACCACGGGACAATTGCAGAGCACGAATTACCAGGAGGTCGTCACCGCGACCGGTTCGTCTCACGGCGGCGGCGGCAACACCCATTCCGACAAGTGCTGCGGCGCGGATGGACAGTACGATTGGTTCCAGGAGATCTTCGATCACCTGACGCTGACGCTGACTAACACCGTCAAGGCATCGAACCCCATCAACATCCAGTTCAACGGCGGCGGCGCCAGCACGGTCGCGGTCACGTCGAACTCCGGCATCGTCATCAACGGCCCCATCAACAACCTTCAGGGTGCGACCTCGGTCGTGGCCACGGGCGCCAGTTCGGCCATCACGGTCGGCGCGAACGCCAACAACCCGGTGATATCGGGCACCAGTGTGTCGCTGTCGGCGGCGGGCGGCATCGGCAGCATCGGTGCCGGCGGGGCGCCGGTCTCCGTGCAGGTCTATGGCGGCAGCCTCACCGCCAATTCGATCGACCACGATATTGCGATCGCGGCCGTGGGCTCGCTGTCGATCAACCAGGTCAAGGTGAACTCGACCGTGGCCGGCGACGCGCCGCAGGGCAGCGTCTTCATCTCGGCGACCGGCGACATCAACTCGGCGTCCGCCTACAGCGTCGCCAACCCCGTCGTCGTCGGCAAGAACATCGAGATCAGGTCCACCGGCGGTGCGATTGGCGCGGTGACCGGCGTCAGCAACGGCGCGACCGTCCTCACCAACATCAATCCGCTCGTGATCCAGGCGACCGGCACGACGCTGGTCGACGGCAGCGTCGATGGCGGCATGCTCAACAGCTATTCGACGACCGGAACCTACATCGTGCAGTCCAAGGGCGATCTGCGGCTCGGCACGGTCGAGTCGAAGAGCGGCCCGGTGTTCCTCGAGGCCGCGGCCTCCGATGGGGCGCAAGCCAGGATATTGAACGGCCTGTCGTCCGGCGGCCTCACGGCCGAGCAGAGCGCGCATCTGGCGGATGTCTGGACCAGCCTGGACCTCCTCAGCGGCAACGGCGCGACCGCAGCCGTCAACAGTTACCAGACCATGGTCACGGCGGCCTACAACGACTACTTCCAGCTCAAGAACGTCGCCTTCGCGAACGGCAACACCTATAGCCCGACCTCGGTGGGCCTGACCGTGCTGCGGGCGCAGGTAGCCGCCAAGCTCGGCATCGATCCTTCCGCGGTCTCGACGACGGACATGCAGAATGAGGCCACGACGCGCTTGCTGAAGGACCAGTTCCTGCTCGGCATGATCGACACGGTTCAGGTCAAGGCCTCGCTGACCACATTGCTTGGCACCGCGCCTTCTGACCCGCTGGCGACGCTGTTCGGCAGCACGCTCTCGTCGAACCTGTTCACCAGATTGTTCGACGGCGTGGCAACTGGCCATCAGCTTATGCCGACCAACACGGCCCTGCAGACGGCGCTTGCGACCTACAGCTCGACCTATGCCTATACGCTCGCTCCGACCGAGAAGCTCTACGGAATGATCACAGCGGGCTCGCAATGGACCCAGAGCCAGCTCGCCTACACCGTCTCTTCCTCGGCCGTCGGAGCACCGCCACCGCCGATCAGCGAGGATGTCGCGGCCAACATCAAGGCCAGCCAGGTCATGCTGTACACACCGAACGGTTCGGTCGGCCAGCTCGCGGCGCCTCAGACGTTCACGTTCACGAGTGTCAATGCCTCGTCGCTGACGTCCGCCCAGAAGGGACTGCTCGCCTCGGCCGGTCCCGGACAGCTCGTCGTCAACTCCTCGACCGACCCGACGACCGGCGTCGTGACCTACAACGTCACGCTGTCGCAACAGAGCCTCGTCATTCTGGACAATCCAACCGCGGTCACCGCCAAGGCGCTGTCGGAGGTCTATCTTGGCAGCAAGAACAGCCTCGTGCTCGGCGGCATTGCGGCCGCGAGTTACGGTCCGATCGCTGCCGCGCAGGCCGGCGGCATCCAGGTGACCGGCAGGGGTGACGTCAAGCTCGATGCGGTGGGCAGCATCTCCGCGGGCGTGAGCGGGGTTCCTGTGATCTCCGGCGACATTCCCAACCTCTCCCTGATCGCCGAGCACGGCAACATCGGCAGCGCTGGCGCGGCCGGAGCCGACCCGGCGGCCAACGCGAACGCGATCCAGATCGCCTTCGCGAGCCCGACCAGCGATCATCTTGATCAGGTGTCGTCCGGACTGGGCGTCTATGTGAAGCAGACCACCGGCGACCTGGTCCTCGGCAACGTCTCAGCGACCGGCGCCATCCAGTTGGCCGCGACAGGCAGCATCTATGCCGAGGCTGGAACCAACTTCGCCGATCGCACGGCGGTGCATATCGTCGGCACGGATCTCGATCTGCGCGCCGGCGGCGATATCAGCTTCAACGGCGCGACGTTCCAGCCGCTTCAGGTGCAGCTCTCCGGCGCGCTCACAGGCTCCGCGGTCGGCGACCTCAGCATCCTGGTCGTGGCGCACGATCTCGCGGTGGGTGCGACCGGCACCTACGGCGCGCTGACTGCGGGCGGGACACTGACGCTGAACGTGCCGCACGGCGCGATCAGCATCAATGCCGATGTCACCAGCGTTGGCCTGATGCAGCTGCTCGCAAACGGCGCTGTGACTTTCGCCGATGGCACCAGCGCGGCGCCGGTGGTGGCCAGCAGCTCCTCGGGCGGGGTGACGCTGGCTTCCGCCTCACTGTCGATGGGCGCCTATTCGGCCATCAACGCGGCCGGCGTGATCTCAGTGATCACCACGGGCAACGCGACCATCGGCCAGCTCAACTCGTCGCTGTCCTATGCGGCGGCCTCGAACGCGCCGTCGATCGTCGTTACCGCTGGCGGCGTCGCTTCGCCCGGAGCGATCATCGACAACGGCGACGGTCAAACGAAGATCGTCGCGTCCGGCTCAGGGGCAGAAGTCTCGCTAGACGCATCGAACGGCATCGGCAGTGCGGCGGCCCGCCTCATCCTCAGCGCGGCTCGGCTTTCGGCGAGCACGAGCGCCGGTGGCATCTACCTGAAGGCTCTCACCGACACCGAGGCAAGCCTGTTGTCCGCAGTGAAGGGTGGAGTGGATCTGGTTGGTTCAGGCGGCTTGACGCTCGACCAAGTACTGGCGGGCACGGCCACGGGTGCGAGCGGCAGCTTCAGCGCCGTCGCGAACAATGGCAGCATTGTCATCGGCACGGCCGACAGCAGCGGCTCGCAAACGGTCCACGCCAGCCAGAACGTGACGTTCAAGTCGCTGGTTACGACCGGCTACAGCGGTGATGTCGGTAACATCAACGTCACGGCCGACAACGGCTTCATCCTGGCGCAGACGGTGATGTCGGGCGGCGTGACGACGCTCGGCTCGGTTTCGGCCCATGGCGGGGCGACACTGGTTGCAGCCTCGACCATCACCGGCAACACGCTCGCCGCCAGCACCGGAGCGGGCCTGTTGAGCGCCGGCGGGCCGATCAACTGGAACGTCCTCAACGTCGGCACGACGCTCAACGCGACCGCGGGCCAAGGCAGCATAGGCTTCAAGATCGCGCAGAGCGGCGGCACACAGACCATCCACGCCCACGACAACGTCAGCTTCGACGCGCTCACGTCCACCGGCTACAGCGGCGATGCCGGCAGCATCAACGTCAATGCAGACAACGGCTTCATCCTGGCGCAGACGGTGATGTCGGGCGGCGTGACGACGCTCGGCTCGGTCTCCGCCCATGGCGGGGCGACGCTGGTCGCAACCTCGACCATCACCGGCAACACGCTCGCCGCCACCACCGGAGCGGGCCTGCTGACCGCCGGCGGCGCGATCAACTGGAACGTTCTCAACGTCGGCACGACGCTCGACGCGACCGCGGGCCAGGGCAGCATCGGCTTCAAGACCGCGCAGAGCGGCGGCACACAGACCATCCGCGCCCACGACAACGTCAGCTTCAACGCGCTCACGTCCACCGGTATCAACGGCGACGCCGGCAGCATCAACGTCAATGCGGACAACGGCTTCATCCTGGCGCAGACGGTGATGTCGGGCGGTGTGACGACGCTCGGCTCGGTCTCCGCCAACGGCTCGGCCAGGCTGATCGCGGCGGGCACCAACACCGGTCATAACCTCACGGCCACGACCGGCAGCGCTGTCTTGAGCGGCACTGTCGTTCGTTGGGATAATCTCACGGCCGGCGGCACGCTCGACGTCACCGCGACTGTCGGGGGGATCACTCTCGGCACCGCGATCAGCGGCGGCACACAGACCCTGCATGCCGTCAACGACATCGCCTTCAGCCAGCTCACCACGACGGGTACGGGTATCCTGGGTGATGCCGGCGATATCGACCTGCGCTCCGATCTCGGTTCCATCCGGGGCGGATCGATCTCCGCCAACGGCGACACGCACTTCGCTTCGGCGGGCTCGATCTCGCTCGATCGGATCAGGGGCAACACGATCAAGCTGTCGTCGCCGGGTGACCTGACGATCGGCTTCGTCAGCGTGGTGAGGGAGCTCGACCTCGCCGCGGATACGATCAACGTCAATGGCGAGCAGATCCGCTCGACGCCGCAGGTCCCGCTGATCATGAACGTGACGGGCTACAACGGCGGCACCGCGACCTCGGCCAAGGTCTCGATCGACCCTGACAGCATCATCATCAACCAGTTCAGGGTGGTGGACGCCAACTTCTGGACCGATGCGCACGCGGTCGCGATCCTGAACGGCTATGTCCCGGGTCAGCTCATGCTGACCACGGCAACCCAGCAGGTACTGCTCGACAATCGTACGCCGGCTCCGTCCAACTGGCCGTCGCTCCAGCTCTACCAGCCGGGCGGCGTGTTCACGATGAGCCAGGTCGGCAATGCCAATGTCAGCAACGCCTATGTGGTGTTCTACACCGGCGACGTCTCCGCGACCGTTACCAATTACGGGCCGACCCACACCTGCTGCAACGACTTCACCGGCGCCAGCATGATCCGCAACATCTCCGTCGACGGCGAGGGCGCCGAGAACATCGAGACATGGCTCGCGAAGAAGGACGGGGGGACGTTCTACCTGCTCGGTCTCTCCGGCAAGGCGCGGCTCGATGCGCTGCTGACGCCGCGACCGATCGAAACGATCGGGGCCGGACCCGCCGTCAACATCGAGGGATTGAGCGACATGCGCAAGCTGCGCCGGCAGGGTCAGCGCATGGGACGCACCGGCTGGAAGGACGCGGCGATCGAGGCGGCGAAGCCGGCCATTGGCCGTCTCGCACAGGCATGGTAACGGGACCAGGGATGCGGATTTGGGGGGCAGCGTTAGGGCTTGGGCTGGCAGCGTCGTGCATCGCCCCCGCGCGGGCGCAGATTCCGTCGATCAATCCCGGCGTGATCCAGAACGACGTCGACCGGCAACGCCGGCAGCTCGAACAGCAGAGCGCGCCGCCCAAGCTCAACGGGCCGGCGGTGATTGGCGGCGAGCGGGAGAAGTCCCAGCTCCTGAAGCCGGGCGGGCCGAAATTCCGCCTGCACAAGGTCGAGTTCGACGCCTCCAAGTTCATTACGCCGGCCGAGCTCGACGAGATCGCGAAGAAGTACGTCGGCAAGAACGTCGACATCGCCTCGCTGTTGCAGCTCGTCGCCGACATCAACGCCCTCTATACCGAGCGCGGCATCGTCACGGGCATTGCGACGCTGCCCGAGCAGGATGCCAAGGGCGGCATCGTCCGCATCAAGCTGACCGAAGGCCGGCTCCAAAAGACGACCATCGAGGGTAACAAGCAGACCCGCCCCGACTACATCCTTCAGCGCGTGAAGGAGCCCGAAGGCGAGGTGCTCGACGTTCCGAAACTCAATCGCGACGTGATCTGGTTCAACCGGACCAACGACGTGCAGATCAAGGCGCTGCTGCAGCCCGGCACGAGCTTCGGCCTGACCGATCTCCAGTTCGCCGTGATCGAGCCGCCGGTCGACACCTTGCAGCTCTTCACCGACAACCAGGGCGCGGAAAACACCGGGCGTTGGGAGGGTGGGGCCTTCTACAAGCGCCACGGCCTGTTCGGCGTCGACGACCGCCTGACATTCTACGGCGTCCGTTCCGACGGCAATCTCAACGGCAACGTCGCCTACAGCATCCCGGTCAATCCCTGGGGCGGCCGCGCCGGTGTCAGCTATACCGAAGGCAAGATCAAGATCATTCAGGGACCGTTCGTCGCGCTCGACGTCACCGGACGCTCGAGCCAGGCCGCGGTCAATTTCAGCCAGCCGGTCTGGGTGACCCAGAACTGGCTGGTGCTGCTCAACGCCGCGGAGACCGAGGGCAAGACGGTCAGCCGCTTCGCAACGGTGGCCGTGACCCAGGACCATTACGACAAGGCCACGGCCGGCCTCTCGGTGACCAATTCCGGCAATACCTATTCGATCACGGTTTCGCCTGCGGTGAACTACATCGCATGGCAAGACCACGTGCTCGGCAACAACCGCGCGTTCAACACCTATACCGGCTCCATGTTCGCGACCAGCGCCGCGGGGCCTGCAAATTTCAGCACCAACGTGCTGGCGAGCTGGCAGTACACACAGGAAAAGCTGCTGCCGGGCGACCAGATCTTCTCGATCGGTGGTCCCACCACCGTGCGCGGTTATCCCTCCAACTCGGCGTCCGGCGACAGCGGCTATTATTTCAACGCCGAGCTGCACTACAACTGGTCGCAATGGCTCCGGGGTTTCGACACTTACATCTTCACCGACTGGGGGGCGGTGTACTCGACGTTTCCGGGAATCACCGAACTGGGCTCGGTCGGCGTCGGCTTCTCCTGGACCTACGCCTCGTTCATGACGTTCGAGGCGAATTACGCGACGCCGCTGAAGATGGCCGTCTCGACCCAGCACCACTACGAGGCCTATGGCCGCGTCGTTCTCCGGCCGTTGTTGATGTTCCAGAAGCAGGAAAGCCCCGCGCCGGTTGCGGCGGTTGCCGGCAGGAGCAAGTCGTAGGGCGTATGGGGCACGCGCTTAACGCCGCAGTGTGAATTCTTCCGCGCCGCGCCGCTGCTCCCACTTCGCCTGTTCCAGCTCGGGCCGGTCGCATTCGACTTCCGGATAACCGATGCAGAGATAGGCGATGAATTTCCAGGTGTCCGGCACGTCAAGAATGGCGTGGATGCGATCCGGATGGAGGATCGATACCCAGCCAAGCCCGATGCCCTCGGCGCGCGCGGCGAGCCACATCGCGGTGATCGCCGCGACCACCGAATATTCCGTCGTCTCCGGCATCGTCGCGCGGCCGAGGCCGTGACCGATGTCGCTGGCCTTGTCGGCGAACACGGCGAGGTGGCCGGGGGCCTGTTCGAGACCCGAGAGTTTCAGCGTGGCATAGCGCGCTGCGCGCTCACCGGCATAGGCATTCAACGCGTCGGCGTTGCACGCCTTGAAGTCGTCGATCACGGCGCGACGCCGCGCGGCGTCATCGACGATGACGAAACGCCAGGGCTGGCTGAGTCCGACCGAGGGGGAGAGACAGGCCGTCTCGATCAGGCGATCGATGGCGCCGTCAGGCAACTGATCGGCGCGAAAGCGGCGCACGTCGCGGCGCCACACGAACAGCTCGCGCAAGTGCTGGCGGAAGGCGTCGTCGAATTCGACCATCGCGTCACCCTCCGATCTGGAAAGCTGCGGCAACCAGGAGGATCAAAATCTCGCCGGTCTGCTCGAACGCGCCGAGGATGTCGCCGGTCTGCCCGCCAATCTGGCGGATGGCAAGTCGCGCCAGCATCAAGCCGGCGAGGGAGAGCAGGATCAGGCTCACCAACGCCTTGCCGGGCCCAAGCGCGAGCGTGAGCGTGAGGATTCCAACAGCGAATGCGATCGCAACGCTGCGGCCCGGCGGTGATCCGGCGCTCGCCGACAAGCCGTCAGGTCGTGCAGGTGCGACCTGCGACATGAAGGCCGGCAAGCCCGCGCGGGCCGCAGTATGCGCAGCGCACAGCGCGAGCGCGACCGCCCACGGATTGGCGATCGCCGCGAGCGCGCTCCAGCGCAGGCCGAACGACAGGATCAGCGCGCAGACGCCATAGGTGCCGATCCGGCTGTCGCGCATGATCTCGAGCTTGCGCTCGCGCGTGCGGCCGCCGCCGAGCCCGTCGGCAGTATCGGCAAGGCCGTCCTCGTGCAGCGCGCCGGTGATGAGGGCGGTCGCGGCCAGCGCGAGCAGGGCGGCAAGATTCGGTGTCAGACCGAACCGGCTCGCGACCTTGTAGACCAGGGCGCCGGCAAGGCCGACCAGCAGTCCCGCCACGGGCAGCGCCCAGGTCGCGCGCGCGACGGCGCCGTCAGCTGCGGGCTTCGACGATGCCACGGGGAGGATCGTCACGAACGATGCCGCCATCCTGAGATCGGCGATGACGTCCTGCAAGAATTCGGCGCGCGGCATCATTTCAGTTTCATCGGTAGGCCGGCGACGATAAATTCGACCTCGTCGGCGACGGCCGCGATGGCCTGGTTCATGAACCCGGCGGCGTCGCGGAAGCTGCGCGCCAGCGCATTGTCGGGGACGATGCCGAGGCCGACTTCGTTGGTGACGAGAACGACGGGGCTTTTCAGCCGGGGCAGGGCACCGGCAAGCTCCTTGATCTCGCGTTCCCAGTCGCGCTCCGCATGCATGAGGTTAGAGAGCCACAGCGTCAGGCAATCGACGAGCCGCGCGCCGCCGCCGTCGCTTGCGACCAGCGCGGGAACGAGATCGAGCGGCACTTCGCGTTCGATCCAGTCTGTTCCGCGGCGCGCGCGATGCCCGGCAATGCGCGCCTCCATTTCGGCATCGAGAGCCTCGGCCGTCGCGACATAGACCGGCTGCCCAGGAAAGGCGCGCGTGCGCATTTCCGCACGCTTGCTCTTGCCCGATCGCGCTCCGCCCGTGATCAAGATGATGGCCATAACGGTCTCCTGTGGGCCTGACTAATCACCAAACGCGGCCAAAAACAAAGCCGAAATCCGCCAATCAGGGGCTTGCGCTCCGGCCACCCTTTGCGCAACAGGGGCAGGACAGGAGACGGGTGTGGGTTTTGTGGGTGCGATGGCGGTGGCGATGGCGGTGGATGCCCTGTTGGGCTGGCCGTCGTGGTTGTTCGCGCGGATCGGCCATCCCGTCACCTGGCTGGGCCGGCTGATCTCTGCCATCGACACCGCCTGGAATCGATCGTCTGATCCGCCAGCGTTTCGCCGCGCCGCCGGTCTTGCCGGAACGCTCGCGGTGATCGGGCTCGCCGTTGCGCTCGGCTGGGCGCTTCAGTCCCTGCTTCCCTTGGAGATCCAGGTCGTGCTGGTCGGCGTCCTCGCCTGGCCGCTGGTCGCGCTGCGCTCGTTGCTCGACCACGTTGCTGCCGTCGCAAATCCCATGCGGGCCGGTGACATCGCCGCCGCGCGCGACGCGGTCTCGCGCATCGTCGGCCGCGATCCCCTGACGCTCGACGAGGCCGGCATCGCGCGCGCGGCGATCGAGAGCCTCGCCGAGAATGCGTCTGACGGCATCGTCGCACCGGTGTTCTGGGGCGCGCTGTTCGGTCTGCCCGGCATTTTGGGTTACAAAGCGATCAACACGCTGGACTCCATGATCGGCCATCGCTCCGAACGCCACGAAGCTTTCGGCTGGGCCGCGGCGCGCATCGACGACGTCGCCAATTTCGTTCCGGCGCGGCTGACCGGATTTCTGTTCGTTCTGTTGGCGCCACGGCGATCAGAGGCGCTGTCGTGCATGACGCGGGATGCACGCCGTCACCGTTCGCCCAATGCCGGCTGGCCGGAAGCAGCGATGGCGGGTGCGCTTGGTGTGCGGCTCAGCGGTCCGCGGATCTATCACGGCAGCACCACGAACGAGCCATGGCTGAATGAAGGTGCGCGCGATCCGCTTGCCGCCGACATCGATCGGGGATTGACGGTCTACCGCCGCGCCATGCTGCTGCTCGCCGGCATCCTTGCGATCCTGGCCTTCGCGTGAAAGAACAACGCATGCGCGAGCACGGTGGAAATCTCGATCAGGCCCAGCAGCGTTTCGGCGGTCGCGCGGAGGACTGGATCGATCTGTCGACCGGGATCAACCGCCTGCCTTATCCCGTGGGCGAGGTGAGCTCGCGCGCGTGGAGCGCGTTGCCGTCCCGCGGCGGAATCGAGGCGCTGCATCAGGCGGCGCGGCACGCTTATCGCACGAGCGCGGCGGTCGTTGCGCTTGGCGGCGCACAAGCTGCAATTCAACTGCTGCCGCAACTTGCGCCGCCCGGCCGCGCGCGCATCCTCGCGCCGACCTACAACGAATATGCGGGGGTCCTCTCGGCTGCGGGCTGGGAGGTCCAGGAGGTCGGGGAGCTCGACGCACTGGCGGGCGCGGACCTCGCCATTGTCGTCAATCCCAACAATCCCGACGGCCGATGCCACACACCAAGGGATTTGCTGTCACTGCTGCCGCGCGTCGGCCGTCTCGTCGTCGACGAGAGTTTTGCCGATGTGGCACCGCAGCTTTCGCTTGCATCCGAGGACCGGCCGGGGCTGCTGATTTTGCGCTCCTTTGGAAAGTTTTACGGCCTTGCCGGCCTGCGGCTCGGCTTCGCGCTCGGCAATTCCTCCGACATCGCCAGGCTCGCATCGATGTCGGGGCCTTGGCCGGTCTCGGGACCGGCGATCGCGATCGGTTGCCGCGCTCTGCATGACGATGCCTGGGCCGAGGCCACGTCCGCGCGGCTGGCGCGAGACTGCGTTCGCCTCGACGGCATGGTGCGGTCGCAAGGCTGGACGCTCGTTGGCGGCACGCAGCTGTTTCGTCTCTACGAGACGCCTGACGCGCTTGCGGCGCAGGAGAGACTGGCGCGTCGCCATATCTGGTCGCGCGTGTTCGCGCGAGAGCCGACATGGCTGCGCCTCGGGCTTCCGGGCGGCGACTCCGAATGGACCCGCCTGGCCGAGGCGCTAGCGCGCTAGCGCGAGCAGGCCGTCGACGTCGAGATGTTGCTCGATGTGATCGGCAAGCGCATCGAGCGCACTCTCGACCCTGGCGTGATAGGGCTCGTTGCCTGCGGGAATGTCGAGCTTCGCCAAGAACGCCTTGCGGAAATCATCCGACGTGAACAGGCCGTGCAGATAGCTGCCCTGCACGCGTCCGTCGCGTGAGATCGCGCCTTCCAGTTCGCCGTTCAGCCTTGCGAATGGCCGCGTGCGATCCGGCCCATCGGTGCGGCCGATGTGGATTTCGTAGGCCTCGATCGGCTGATCCGTCGCGGCATGCACGGCCGCGACACGCGTCAGCGTCTTCTGCGGGGTCATCACCGTCTCGACGTCCAGAAGTCCGAGACCCGGTGTATCGCCCGCGGGTCCCTCGATCCCCTCGGGATCAGTGACGCTTCGTCCGAGCATCTGATAGCCACCGCAGAGGCCGAGCACATGGCCGCCTCTGCGGTAATGAGCCAGGAGATCGATGTCCCAGCCCTGCGCGCGCAGAAAGGCGAGGTCGCCGCGGGTGGATTTCGAACCGGGAATGATGACGAGGCGCACATCGCCGGGAATTGCCTCGCCCGGCCGCACCATCACGAGATCGACGCCAGGCTCGAGCTTGAGCGGATCGAGATCGTCGAAATTGGCGATCCGCGACAGCGCGAGACAGGCGATCTTGCATTGGCCCGGCTTGCGCGCATCGCTCAGGCCCAGCGCATCCTCAGCCGGCAGCTCGCCGGCGCGCGCGAACCAGGGCAGCACGCCGAAGCCGCGCCATGCGGTCTTTTCTTCGATCAGCTTATAGCCGTCGTCGAACAGCGTGGGATCGCCGCGGAACTTGTTGATGACAAATCCCTGGATCATCGCGGCATCATCCGGGTCGATCACCGTCTTGATGCCGACGAGTTGCGCGATGACACCGCCGCGGTCGATGTCGCCGACCAGCACGACCGGCACGCCAGCCTTGCGCGCAAAACCCATATTGGCGATGTCGGCCTTGCGCAGGTTCACCTCGGCCGGACCGCCGGCGCCTTCCACTAGCACGAGATCGGCGCGCGCCTTCAGCCGTTCGAAGCTCTCCAGCACCGCACCCATCAATGACGGCTTCATCGCCGCATATTCACGCGCACGCGCGGTCGCGATGCGCTTTCCTTGCACGATCACCTGCGCGCCGACATCGGTCTCGGGCTTGAGCAGCACCGGGTTCATGTCGGTGTGCGGCTCGACGCCGGCGGCGAGCGCCTGGAGCGCCTGGGCGCGGCCGATCTCGCCGCCGTCGACCGTGACGGCAGCATTGTTCGACATGTTCTGCGGCTTGAACGGGAGCACGCGCAGGCCGCGTCGCACAAAGGCGCGCGCGAGGCCGGCGACGATGAGCGACTTGCCCACGTCCGAGCCGGCCCCCTGGATCATCAATGCGCGCGCCATCGCGAGTTTCTTAGAACTCGACGCCGGCTTGCGCCTTGATGCCGGAGCGGAAGGGATGCTTGATCAGCGTCATCTCGGTGACGAGATCGGCGATCTCGATCAGCTCGTCCTTGGCGTTGCGCCCGGTGAGCACGACATGCGTCATCGGTGGCTTCGAGGTCACCAGGAAATCGACAACTTCGGCGATGTCGAGATAATCGTAGCGCAGCGCGATGTTGATCTCGTCGAGCACGACCATGCGGAGATTCTGGTCGAGGATCAGTTCCTTGGCCTTTTCCCAGCCGGCGCGCGCGGCTGCGATATCGCGGGCGCGGTCCTGCGTCTCCCAGGTAAAACCCTCGCCCATGGCGTGGAATTGGCAGAGGTCGCCGAAATGACCGGTGAGCATGCGGCGCTCGCCGGTGTCCCAGGCGCCCTTGATGAACTGCACGACCGCGCAGGGGAAGCCATGGGCGACGCAGCGGACGATCATGCCGAAGGCCGAGGACGACTTGCCCTTGCCGGCGCCGGTGTGGACGATGATGAGGCCCTTTTCGCCGCTCTTGGTCGCCATGATCTTGTCGCGGGCGACCTTCTTCTTCGCCATTTTCGAGGCGTGACGGGCGTCGGTTTCGTCGGCCGTCTGGGTATCCGGTTCTGACGTCATCGGACGGGGTCCTTCGGCTTGACAAGAGGCGGTCGGGGGCAAATGGTGACCCGGCGTTGGTTCCTGTCCTACGACAGGCGAAGAGGGAATGCGATAGGGTCCGAATCGGCAAGATTTGGTTCCAAAATGCAGCCGCCCCCGCGACCGTGACCGGAGAGATGCCCGAAGCCACTGACCCCTAGGGGATCGGGAAGGCGGGGATCGAAGGGGAAACCCTGCTCCGGAAGCCGGGAGACCTGCCAGCGCGGACGATTTTGGACCGGCGGACGGGGTGTTCCGCGACGGGGAAACGGGCCTTCGCAAGAACGGTTCGTGGGCCTCATCGCTTCCCGCTGTTTATTCTGGAAGAAGCGATGACCGTCACACTTCATGTCTGCATCACCTGCCGCGCCGGCCAGACGCTTGGCGAGGGCGAGACGACGCCGGGCAAGCGCCTCCATGGTGCGATCCTCGAGGCCGGCGTGCCCGACGGCGTCAGCGTGGTTCCCGTCGAATGCCTGTCTGCGTGCAACCAGGGTTGCTCGGTCGCGCTCAGCGCGCCCGGCCGCTGGTCCTATGTTTATGGCCGTCTGTCGGATGCGAATGCGAGCGACGTGGTCGCGGGCGCCGCGGCCTATGCGGCCGCGCCCGACGGCCTCGTGCCCTGGCGCAGCCGCCCGGAGATCTTCCGCAAGCAATCGCTTGCCCGCATTCCCCCCATTCCCACCTTGGCCGTCGTACCGGAGGCCGCCGAATGAATTCGCTCGCAAAAGTCCCGGTCACGGTCGTCACGGGCTTTCTCGGCTCCGGCAAGACCACGCTGATCCAGCATCTGCTTGCCAATGCCAACGGCAAGAAGCTCGCGGTGCTCGTCAACGAGTTCGGCAGCGAGGGCGTCGATGGCGAGATTCTGAAATCCTGCGCCGATGCGAATTGCCCGGAAGAGAACATCATCGAGCTCGCCAATGGCTGCATCTGCTGCACCGTCGCCGACGATTTCATTCCGACCATGGAGAAGCTGCTGTCGCGCCCGGTGCGCCCCGATCATATCCTGATCGAGACCTCGGGCCTGGCGCTGCCCAAGCCGCTGCTGAAGGCGTTCGACTGGCCGGAGATCCGTTCGCGGATCACGGTCGATGGTGTGATCGCGCTCGCCGACGCCGAAGCTGTCGCCGCCGGCCGTTTCGCGCCCGATCCTGACGCCGTCGAGGCGCAGCGTGCGGCGGACGAGAATCTCGACCATGAGACGCCGCTGTCGGAAGTGTTCGAGGACCAGATCGCCTGCGCCGACATCGTGCTGCTGACCAAGGCGGATCTTGCGGGCGCGGCAGGGCTCGAAGCCGCCAAGGCGGCGATCACCGCCGAGATGTCGCGTCGTGTGCCGATGCTGGCGATCACCGACGGTGCGATCGATGTGCGCCTCATCCTCGGCCTCGGTGCTGCCGCCGAGAACGATCTCGCCGCGCGTCCCTCGCATCACGACGGCGAGGAGGATCATGAGCACGACGATTTTGCGTCGGTCGTGATCGATCTTCCCGAGGTCACCGATATCGACGCGCTGGTTGCATCCGTTCAGCGGCTGGCGCGCGAGCAGAATGTGCTGCGCGTCAAGGGTTACATCGCGATGGAAGGCAAGCCGATGCGCCTCTTGCTGCAAGCGGTCGGCGAGCGCGTGCGCCACCAGTTCGACAAGCCCTGGGGCGCGGGTGTGAGGCGATCAAAGCTCGTCGTGATCGGCGAGCACGGAAATATTGATGAAGCCGCGATCAAGGCGGGACTCGGTCTTTCAGGATCTGGTATCTGATGCACGTCGTCTTCCGCGAGAGCCGCGGTCTCGAGGAGACCGCGATACCAAGGGACATCGGCCAGGACCCGGCCGATCTCGTGGTGCTCTCGTATTCGGATTCCGATCTAGCGGCGTTCGCGGCCGGTTGGCGCCGTGGTCGCGACAGCCTGCCGTCGCTACGCCTCGTCAATCTCGCCGAACTGCGTCATCCGCTCTCGGTCGACACCTATATCGAGCGCACGCTGGCGCAGGCGCGCGGCATCCTCGTGCGTCTGATCGGGGGGGAATCCTATTGGTCATATGGGCTCGCGGCCCTGCAGCAACTGGCGAGGGAGCGCGGCATCGTGCTGGCCGTGCTGCCGGCTGACGGCCGCGACGACACGCGGCTGGATGCGTATTCGACCCTGCCGGTCTCGACGCTGCGGCGGCTCAAGGTGCTCTGCGACACCGGCGGGCCCGTCGCGGCGCAAGCCGCGATCGCGCAGCTTGCGTTGGCTTCGGGCCTCTATGCGGGGCCAGTTATCGGCGAGATGACCGTGCCCGAGATGGGCTTTTACGATCCCGCGCGCGGCGTCATTGCCGCGCCGGCGTCGGGTGAGGGCAGGCCGCGAGCGCTCGTGGCCTTCTATCGCTCCTATCTCACCGCTGCCGACACTGGCCCGGTCGATGCCCTGATCGCCGCACTGCGCGAGAAGGGGTTCGACGCGCTTGGTGTGTTCGTCACCTCGCTGAAGGCCCCGGGCGTTGCGGATTGGTTGCGCACGTATCTCGCGCAAAATCCTCCGGCCGCCATCGTCAATGCGACGGCGTTCTCGGCGATGGGCGACGACGGCACGATGCCGTTCGATGCCGCATCCTGCCCGGTGTTCCAGGTCGCGCTCTCCACGGCACGGCGCGAGGATTGGGCCGGCTCGCTCCGCGGCCTGTCGCCCGGCGACCTCGCGATGCATGTGGTGCTGCCCGAGGTCGACGGCCGCCTGTTTGCGGGCGTGGTGAGCTTCAAATCGGCCGCGATGCGCGATCCCGATCTGCAATTCTCGCATCTGGCACACAGGCCCGACGAGGAGCGCGTGAAGGCCGTCGCCGCGCGCGTTGCGGCCTGGCGGCGCCTTTCAGAGAAGCCAGCCGCCGACAAGCGGATGGCACTCGTGCTCTCCAACTATCCGGGCCGTCCGCATCAGATTGCGCATGCGGTGGGACTCGATGCGCTGGCCTCGGTCGAAGCCATGGTGTCCGACCTCGCGGAGGCTGGCTTCGATGTCGATCCGGTCCATGCGCTCGGTGAGACGCTGCTCAAGCGGACCTTGAGCTGGAGCGTTGTCGATTACCGCGCTGCGCTCCTGCACCTTCCGCAAGTCTTGCAGGATGATCTCGCGCAAGCCTGGGGCGCGCCGGAGACCGATCCGGGTTGTCGCGATGGCGCGTTCCATTTTGCCGCGATTCAGTGCGGCCGCTCGATCATCGCGGTTCAGCCGGAGCGTGGCGATGCGACGACGCGCGATGTCGACTATCACGATCTCGCCCGCACGCCGCGCCATGCCTATGTCGCGTTCTATCTCTGGCTCCGAGCGCAGGGCTGTGATGCCGTCGTGCACATGGGCGCGCACGGCACGCTGGAATGGCTGCCCGGAAAATCCGTGGCGCTATCGCAGGCGTGCTGGCCGGAAGCCCTGATTGGCGATTTGCCCGTCATCTATCCCTTCATCGTCAACGATCCCGGCGAAGCCGCGCAGGCCAAGCGGCGCCTGGGCGCCGTCACGATCGGCCATCTGCCGCCGCAGCTCGCAGCATCAGCGGTGCCGGACGGGCTGCGCAGGCTCGAACAGCTCCTCGACGAGTACTCGACGGCCGATGGCCTCGACCCCGCCCGCCGCCAGCGTCTGATCGCCGCGATCCGCGACGAGGCACGCGCGGCTGGCCTCGAAGACGATCTTGGCCTCGATGCAGCGGCCGCGCCGGCCGAAGCGATCCCCCGGATCGACCGCTTCGTCTGCGATCTCAAGGAAAGCCAGTTCGGCGACGGCCTGCACGTGTTCGGCCGCGGCGCCTGCGGTGAAGCGGAACGCGACGCGTTGGGGGCCGCGCTTGCAGGACGGCGCGTCGCGCCGGGGCCGTCAGGCTCACCGTATCGCGGCCGTCAGGACGTGCTGCCGACCGGGCGCAATCTCTTTGCCGTCGATCCGCGCGCGGTGCCGACGCCGTCCGCGCATGCGCAAGGCATCAAGCTCGCGGAAGAATTGCTCCGTCGTCATCTGCAGGATCATGGCGACTGGCCGAAGGGCCTTGTCGTCGATCTCTGGGGCTCGGCGACGATGCGCACCGCGGGCGAGGAGTTTGCCATGGCGCTGCATCTGGCCGGCCTCGCACCGCGCTGGGATCATGCTTCCGGCCGTGTGACCGGCTACGACATCATCGCGCCTGCCGAGCTTGGCCGGCCCCGCATCGACGTCACGCTGCGTGTCTCGGGCCTGTTTCGCGACGTCTTCTCAGGCCTCGCGCAATTGTTCGAGGCGGCAGCCGAGGCGCTGTCGGCGCGCGAGGACGAGGGCGATGACAATCCATATCGCCATCGCACATCGCGCGTGTTCGCGCCGCGTCCCGGACAATACGGCGTGGGTCTCTCGGCAATCCCGGACGCCTTCACGCCCGAGACGCGCGACGCCGCCGGCGAAGCGTGGCTCTCGGCATCGTCATGGGCGTTCTCGGCCGATGGCGAGATCAAGCCCGATCGTGCCGGCATCGAGAAGCGGCTCGCATCCGCCGATGCTTTCGTGCACGTGCAGGATCTGCCTGAAACCGATCTTCTGCTCGCGGCCGACTATGCTGCGCATGAGGCCGGCATTGCGGCCGCCGCAGCACATCTCGGTGCGGCAGGGCCATCGCTCTATCATCTCGACGCGACGCGCCCCGAGCAGCCGCACGCGCGTACGCTGACCGAGGAAATCTCCCGTGTCGTCCGCGCGCGCGCGGCCAACCCGGCCTGGATCGCGGGCATGATGCGCCACGGTTTTCGCGGGGCGGCCGAGATCACCGCAACGCTCGAGCACATGGCCGCCTTCGCGCATCTGGCCGGCGCCGTGCCGCCGCATCTGTTCGACCTCTATTACGATGCGACGCTCGGCAGTGAGGACGTCCGCGCTTTCATGGGCCGCGAGAATCCGGCGGCACTGGCGGCGATGGAGACGTGTTTCACGCGCCTGCATGAGGCCTCGCTCTGGCGTACGCGCCGCAATTCGATTGCGGCTGCGCTGCGGGAGGCGTCATGAGCGCTTCCGTGGTCAAGGGCTGGTGTCCCGGCGCGCTGCGCCCGATGCAATCCGGCGACGGGCTGGTGGTCCGCGTGCGTCCGTTCGGCGGCCGGCTCGAAGCTGCCCAGATCTCCGGACTGGCCCATCTCGCCGAACGCCATGGCAACGGCCTGATCGACGTGACCAGCCGCGCCAATCTCCAGATCAGGGGCGTCAACGAGACCAGCCACAGGCTGCTGCTCGACGGCCTTTCGCAACTGGCGCTGCTCGACCCGGATGCTGACACCGAATCCCGTCGCAACATCCTTGTGACGCCGTTCTGGCGTGCGGGGGACGCGACCCAATCGCTCGCCGCCGAGCTCGAGGAGGCGCTCGCTGACAGCAAGCTCGAACTTCCAACCAAGTTCGGCTTCGCCATCGATGACGGCACCTCACGCGTGCTTGCGGGCGATTCCGCCGACGTGCGGATCGAGCGCGATCGTTCCGGCGGCCTGCTGGTGCGGGCTGATGGCGACAAACTTGGCCGCTCCGTCGCGCGTGGCGAGGCCGTGACCACCGCGCTCGCATTCGCCGACTGGTTCGTGACCTCAGGCGGCGCCAGAGGGGGGCGAGGGCGGATGGCGGCGCATCTTTCAGCCGGTGCAATCTTGCCGGCGGCATTGCGCGGCGAGGCCGAGCCGGCGCCGATCATGGCCACGGCGCGTCCCGGCCTCTATGCGCAAGGTGCGATGGTCGGGGTCGCCTTCGGGCAGATGGCGCATGCGACGCTCAACCAGTTCGCCGGTTGCGGGCATGCGCTGCGCATGACGCCATGGCGGATGGTTTTGAGCGAAGGCAAGCGCGCCATGCCGAACGTGACCGGTCTTATCACCGAGGCCTACGATCCCGCACTGCGCGTCATCGCCTGCAGCGGCGCGCCACGCTGTCGCGAGGCGCATGCCGATACGCGTGGCCTTGCCGCGGCCCTGGCCCCGAACATCGGCGCGGCCGCACGGCTCCACGTCTCCGGCTGTGCCAAAGGCTGCGCCCATTCCGGTCCCGCCGCCATCACTCTGGTCGCGACCGGCGCCGGCTTCGACCTCGTGCGCGCCGGGTCGACACGCGATGAGCCCATCCTGCGTGGGCTGAACCGCGACGACATTGTCCGAGATCCCTCCATCCTGATGGGAGGGCACTGATGCCGCACTCGTACGAGACCGACGGCGCGGCGATCTACCGGCAATCCTTTGCGACCATCCGGGCTGAAGCCGATCTTGCGCGCTTCACGCCGGACGAGGAGCAGGTGGTGGTGCGGATGATCCATGCCGCCGGCATGGTCGGCCTCGAAGCGCATATCCGCTTCACATCAGGCATGGCGGTCGCGGCGCGCGCGGCCTTGCAGAAGGGCGCACCGATCCTGTGCGACGCGCGCATGGTCTCCGAAGGAATTACGCGCGCGCGGCTTCCCGCGGCCAACGCCGTCATCTGCACGCTGGGCGACGAGACCGTTCCCGCGCTCGCGCAGTCCATGCGCAACACTCGTTCGGCTGCTGCCCTGGAGCTATGGCGCCCACATCTCGACGGCGCGATCGTAGCGATCGGCAACGCGCCGACCGCGCTGTTTCACCTCCTCAACATGCTGGAGGACCGGGACTGCCCGCGGCCTGCGGCGATCATCGGCTGTCCCGTCGGCTTTGTCGGCGCGGCCGAATCCAAGGCTGCGCTGATGGCCGATCCGAAGGTCGCCGCGTTGACGGTCGAGGGCCGCCTCGGCGGTTCCGCGATCACGGTCGCCGCCGTGAACGCGCTGGCGAGCCGGAGCGAATAGCGATGGGACGCATCATCTGCTGCGGTCTCGGCCCCGGCGATCCCGATATGATGAGCGTGCGCGCCGATCGCACGGTGCGCGGCGCCAGGCATGTCGCCTATTTTCGCAAGAAGGGTCGGCCCGGCCAGGCGCGCCGCATCGTCGAGGGCATGTTGGCTACCGACGTCACCGAATATCCCATGGAATATCCTGTTACGACCGAGATCGCCTTCGACACGCCTGAATATGTCCAGCTGCTTGCCGGCTTCTACGACGAATGGTCGGAACGTCTGGCGCGGCTGGCGCGCGCAGTCGACTTGGTCGTGCTCTGCGAGGGCGATCCCTACTTCTACGGCTCTTTCATGCATCTGCACGCGCGCCTGCAGGGCCGCGTCAAGATCGAGGTGATCGCCGGCATTCCCGGCATGGTCGGCTGCTGGAATGGCGTGGGACAGCCGATCGCGCTCGGTGATGACGTGACGACGGTGCTCATGGGCACGCTCGCCGAGGCCGAGCTCGAACGCCGCATGCGCGATTCCGATGCGCTCGTGATCATGAAGACCGGGCGCAATCTCGCAAAGGTGCGCCGTGCGCTCGCGTCCGCCGGACGGCTGGACGACGCGTGGCTGGTCGAGCGCGGCACCATGCCGGGCGAACGCGTGGTGCGGCTCGCGGATATCGATGCTGCCGATTGTCCCTATTTCGCGATCGTGCTCGTGCACGGCAAGGGCCGGCATCCGGACGCCGCCGAATGACGGGCACGCTGACCATCGCGGGACTTGGGCCGGGCAGCGATGCGCTGGTGACGCCCGAAGTCTCCGCCGCGCTTGCCGCCGCGACCGACATTCTGGGCTACGCACCCTATGTCGCGCGTGTGCCGCCGCGACGGGGACTCAAGCTGCATCCCTCCGACAATCGCGAAGAATTACAGCGCGCGAGCGAGGCGTTGCGGCTCGCGGCCGAAGGCGGGCAAGTCGTCATCGTGTCCTCCGGCGACCCCGGTGTCTTCGCGATGGCCTCCGCCGTGTTCGAGGCGCTCGAACAGGCGCCGCAATGGCGGGAGCTGCCGATCCGTGTGCTGCCCGGCATCACCGCGATGCTGGCGGCCGCCGCGCGCGCCGGCGCGCCGCTCGGCCATGATTTCTGTGCGATCAATCTCTCCGACAATCTCAAGCCGTGGGCGGTGATCGAGAAGCGCCTGCGGCTCGCCGCGGAAGCCGATTTTGCCATTGCGATGTATAATCCGCGCTCGGCGAGCCGGCCGGAAGGATTTGGCCGTGCGCTCGCAGTGCTGAACGAGGCCGGCTGTGGCGAGCGCCTCGTGATCTTCGCGCGCGCGATCAGCGCCGCCGATGAAAGGATCGAGACCGTCAGGCTGAACGAAGCGACACCCGAAATGGCCGACATGCGCACGCTGGTGATCGTCGGCAACTCGCAGACACGCCGCGTCGGCCGCTGGGTCTATGCGCCGAGGCAGGTGCGATGACCGAGCCGCTGCATGATCTCGGCCACGCTCTCGACCCGCAATCGTTCCGGCAGTTGCGGTCGCGCGATCATGATCACGGGCAGGCCGAGCACCCGCGCAGCGTCGATCTTGGCGCGCGCGCCGTCGCCGCCCGAATTGCGGGCAACGATCCGGGTGATGCCTCGCGCCCGCATCATCTCCAGCTCGCCCTCAAGCGTGAACGGCCCGCGCGACACGATGACGTCCGCGGCAAAGGGGAGCGGCGCTTCGGGCGGATCGACGAATCTCAGCGTGTAGGCGTGCTGCGGCTTTGTCGCGAAAGGTGCGATGTGCTGGCGGCCGATGGCGAGGAACACATTTGCCGCCGCCTCCGGCAGTGCGGCGACCGCGGCGTTGACATCAAATATTTCGATCCAGTCGTCGCCGGGCGCTTTGGTCCAGGGCGCACGTTCGAGAGCGATCAGCGGCGTGCCAGTTTCCGCGCATGCCGCGACCGCATTGCGGCTCATCTCGGCGGCAAAGGGATGCGTCGCATCGACCACATGCGTGATGTCTTCGCGTCGGATGTAATCGGCAAGACCGCTGACGCCACCAAAACCGCCGATGCGGGTCGGCAGCGGCTGACCGGCGGGCGCACGTGTGCGGCCGCCGTAGGAATACACGGCGTCGATGCCGGCGCGCGCGATCTCCGTCGCGAGCAGGCTCGCGTCGGCCGTTCCGCCCAAAATGAGGGCGCGTGTCATGGCTGATCCCTGGCTGACCATCATCGGTATCGGCGAAGATGGCCTTGCCGGGCTGTCCGAAGCAAGCCGAAAGGCGCTCGATGATGCTGAAACTGTCTTTGGCGGTGAACGGCATCTTGCACTGGCCGGTGTAACCGGGTGCGGCCGTCCATGGCCGGTGCCATTCGATGCAGATGTCGTGCTGAGCTGCCGCGGCCGTCCGACTGCGGTGCTCGCCTCCGGCGATCCGTTCTGGTTTGGCGCCGGCGCGAGCCTTGCCGAGAAGCTCCATGGCGACGAATGGATCGCGCATCCGGCTCCCTCGACATTCTCGCTCGCCGCCGCGCGACTAGGCTGGCGCCTTGAAGCGATTGCCTGTCTTGGTCTCCATGCCGCGCCATTCGAGCGCCTCGTGCCACATCTGGCGCACGGTGCACGCATCATTTGCCTCGTGCGCGACGCGAAGGCGGCCGGCGATCTCGCGAAATGGCTGACGGCGCGCGGATGGGGTGCCTCGGCATTCTGGACGCTCACCGCGCTTGGCGGGCCGCGCGAAAGTATCGACGCGCATCGCGCCGATAGCTTCGCAGACCGTCTTGCCGGAACTCTGGTCGCGGTGGCCGTGGAGGCGAGAGGAGCGCAGGGCCTTCCCCGCAGCTCGGGACTATCGGACGAACTCTTCGTCCATGACGGCCAGATCACTAAGCGTCCGGTCCGTGCGCTTGCGCTCTCGGCGCTGGCGCCGCGTCCCGGTGAACGGCTGTGGGACATTGGTGCTGGCTCCGGCTCGATCTCGGTCGAGTGGGCGCTGAGCGGCGGGACGGCGATCGCCGTCGAGGCGCGCGAGGATCGCGCCGCGAACATTCGCAACAACGCAGCGGCGTTCGGGTTGGCGCATCGGATCACAGTCATCGCGGGAAAGGCGCCTGAAGCCCTTGCTGCGCTGGACGGGCCTGACGCCGTGTTTATCGGCGGCGGGCTCGACATCGCGATGTTCGACGCCGTCTGGTCGCGGCTCGCATCCGGAACGCGATTGGTTGCCCATGCAGTGACGCTGGAGACGGAAGCGCTGCTGGGTGAGCTGCACCAGCGCCACGGCGGCGACTTGATCCGGGTCGAGCTTGCGCATGCCACTCCGCTCGGCCGCTACCGGTCCTGGGAGGCGGTGCGGCCCGTGGTGCAATGGAGTGCGGTCCGATGAAGGTCGCCGGGCTCGGATTCAAAAAGGATGTCACGCTGGCCTCGCTGCATGAGGCGCTTCTGGCGGCCGGCGGTCCCGAGGGCCTCGCAGCATTGGCAACGGTCAGCGACAGGGCCGACGCGGAGGTGTTGAAGCAGCTCGCGCGCGAATGCGGCGTGCCGATCAAGGCGGTCGCCGCCGAAATGCTGGCCGGCATCGACACGCCGACCCAATCAAAACTCGTTGCCGAAAAATTCGGGACGGGATCGGTCGCCGAAGCGGCGGCTCTCGCGGTGGCTGGACCTCGCGCGCGATTGATTGCGACGCGGGTGGTCTCGCAGGATCGCACCGCGACCGCGGCGATCGCGGAGGGAGACGGCGCATGACGGTGCATTTCATCGGGGCAGGGCCGGGCGCCCCTGACTTGCTGACATTGCGCGGCCGCGACCTGATCGCCGTCTGTCCGGTTTGCCTCTATGCCGGCTCGCTGGTGCCCGAAGGCGTGCTGGCGCATTGCCCGCCCGGTGCGCGGATCGTCAACACCGCGCCGCTGTCGCTCGAGGAGATCGTCGCGGAGATCGCCGCCGCACATGCTGATGGCAAGGACGTTGCGCGGCTGCATTCCGGTGATCTCTCGATCTGGTCGGCGATGGGTGAGCAGCTTCGCCGCCTGCGCACGCTCGACATTCCCTACACGGTGACGCCTGGTGTTCCCTCCTTCTCGGCCGCCGCGGCTGCGCTGGAGGCCGAGCTGACGCTGCCCGGCCTTGCCCAGACGGTGATTTTGACGCGCACGCCGGGCCGCGCCAGCGCGATGCCGGAAGGCGAGAACCTCGCCGCCTTCGCCGCCACCGGCGCGGTGCTCGCCATCCATCTGTCGATCCATCTGCTCGACAAGGTCGTCGCCGAGCTGACGCCGCATTACGGCGCGGATTGCCCGGTCGCGATTGTCTGGCGTGCGAGCTGGCCCGACCAGCGCATCGTCCGCGCCACGCTCGCAACACTCGACGCTGCTGTCGGCAGCGAGATGGAGCGCACCGCATTGATCCTGGTGGGCAAGACGCTGGGCTCGGCGGATTTCTCCGAGAGCCGTCTCTATGCCGCCGATTACGACCGCCGCTACCGGCCGGTCGGCGCCGAGCCGCGCTTTCCGGAGGTGTCGTGATGGCAGCAGGGCTCGTCATCTCCGCCCCGGCCTCCGGCGTCGGCAAGACGACGCTGACGCTGGCGCTCGCCCGCGCCTGGCGCAACAGCGGATTGCGGGTGCAGTGCTTCAAGAGCGGCCCCGATTACATCGATCCCGCGTTTCATGCAGCCGCTACGGGACGCGCCTCGGTCAACGTCGACAGCTGGGCGATGGATCGCGGGACAATCTCGCATCTCGTCAGCCGCGGCATTGACGCCGATGTCGTGCTGGCCGAAGGCTCGATGGGTCTGTTCGACGGCGTCGCCGCGCGCGGCGTCTGCGGCACCGGAGCGACCGCCGACATTGCAGAGATGCTGGACTGGCCGGTGCTGCTGGTGATCGATCCCTCGGGACAGGCACAGACGGCGGCGGCGATCGCCGCAGGCCTTCGCGATTACCGCGCGGGTGTTCGCCTCGCAGGCGTCGTGCTCAATCGCGTTGCGAGTCCACGCCACGAAGCCCTCGTGCGCCGTGCGCTGCTGGATGTCGGCATCGCCGTGTTCGGTGCGCTGCCGCGACACGCCGAGATCAGCCTGCCGAAGCGACATCTCGGGCTGGTGCAGGCCGAGGAGCAGGCGGAAATCGGCAAGCTGATCGACGAGGCTGCGCGCTTTGTCGCCGAGCATGTCGATCTCGACGCAGTGCTGCGTTCGGCCGCCACCTGGTCCCCGCAACCTGCCGCGAGCGGCGTCAACGTGACGCCGCCCGGTCAGCGCATTGCGTTGGCCCGTGACGCCGCGTTCTCCTTCGTCTATCCGCATATGCTGGAAGCGTGGCGCGCGGCGGGTGCGGAGATATCGACATTCTCGCCGCTGGCTGATGAGGACCCTGATCCGGGCGCCGATGTGTGCTGGCTGCCGGGCGGCTATCCCGAGCTGCACGCCGGCAAGATCGCGGCCAATGCGCGCTTCCGCAGCGGATTGCGCGCATTCGCCGAAACGCGCCCGGTGCACGGGGAGTGCGGAGGCTATATGGTGCTGGGCACCGCTTTGACCGACGCCGACGGCATCAGCCACGAGATGACGGGCCTGCTCGGCCTGGAAACAAGCTTTGCCAAGCGCCGCATGCATCTGGGCTATCGCCTCGCCGAGCTCACAGCGCCGATGCCGGGGCATCGGGCGGGTGCACGCCTGCGTGGCCATGAATTCCACTATTCGACGATCCTCGCGCAGCCCGACACGCCGCTGGCGGTCGTGCACGACGCGACAGGCGCCGTCATCGCCGAGACCGGCTCGCGCCGGGGACAAGCCACCGGCGCGTTCTTCCATCTGATCGCGGAGGACCGGTGAGCGGTTTTGTCTCCTTCGTCTCCGCCGGCCCCGGCGATCCCGAGCTCCTCACGCTCAAGGGAGCCGCGCGCCTGCGCGAGGCCGACGTCGTGCTCTATGACGATCTTGCTTCGGGCGCGATCCTCGATCTGGCCCGGCCCGGCGCCAATCTCGTCGCGGTGGGGAAGCGGGCGGGACGGCCCTCGACCAAGCAGCACCATGTCAACCGCTTGCTGGTCGACTATGCCGTAACGGGCGCGCGCGTGGTGCGGTTGAAGTCGGGCGATGCTGGCATCTTTGGCCGGCTCGAGGAGGAGCTCGAGACGCTGCGCGAAGCGGGCATCGGCTTCGAGATCATTCCCGGCGTCACCTCGGCCTGTGTCGCCGCCGCGCAAGCCGGCATTCCGCTGACCCGGCGTCACACCTCCCGCCGCGTGCAGTTCGTGACCGGGGCGGACGTCACCGGCGAGCTGCCGCCAGATCTCAATTGGGTGGCGCTGGCCGATCCGGAGGCGACGACCGTGGTCTATATGGGCCGGCGGACGTTCCCGGCGCTTGTCGTCAAATTGATCGAGCACGGCCTCTCCCCAACCACTCCGGCGGTGTTTGCCGAATCGCTCGGCCGTCCCGATGAGCGGTTGGTCCGCACCACCATTTCGGAACTTGCCGAGCAACTTGCGCGGGGCGGGGCGGCCTCGACGGCGGCCGTGATCCTGTTCGGCGCGCTGGCGGGGGATTATCCGTCATGACCGCCTCGTCCGCCCTTCGCCCCTTGACGCCCGGCCGGCGAAAGGGGCACACAGGAGAGGCATGGTGCTCGACGCGGCGCAAAGCGCCGGAGCATAATCGGGAATGGGGATGGGCGGACCCAGTTGCGGCGCTCAAAACCCCAGCCGCCCCCGCGACTGTAAGCGGTGAGGGACTTCGATCAGCCACTGGGCCGCAAGGCCCGGGAAGGCCGGAGACTCCCAGTGAACCGCGAGCCAGGAGACCGGCCGTGCACGTTTTGAGGCCAAGGCCGTCGGGTGTGACGGCAAGAAGGATCTGAGCCATGCATATCGAACCCGGACTAGTCTCGGACGCCAAGCTCGTGCTGAGTTACGCAACCGGCATCGCCGTCGGCGGTGTTGCCTTGAAGCTCGCGGTCGAGACCGTGCGCGAGCAGGGCATCACGTCGTTCGCGGCGCGGACGCTCGCCACCACGGGACTCGTGTTTATCTTCTTCGAGATCCTGCCGCACTTCCCCGTCGGCGTCTCCGAGGTGCACTTCATCCTCGGCTCGACCTTGTTCCTGCTGTTTGGCGCTGCGCCTGCGGCCTTCGGCCTCGCGTTCGGCCTGCTGTTCCAGGGCATCTTCTTCGAGCCGCCCGACCTGCCGCAATATGGCATGAACGTCACCACGCTGCTGGTGCCGCTGTTCGGGATCCAGGCGATCGCCACGCGGATCATTGCGCGCAACACGGCCTATGTCGATCTGAAGTATCGCCAGGCGCTGGCGCTTTCGACGACCTATCAGGCGGGCGTCATCGCCTGGGTGGCGTTCTGGGCGGTCTATGGCGCCGGTTTTGGCGCGACCAACCTCGTCAACATCGCGACCTTCGCGGCGTCCTATGCGCTGGTCATCGTGATCGAGCCGCTCGCCGATCTCGGCGTGCTGGCGCTGGCGAAGTCGTTGCGCGGCGTCACCGCGCCCGGCCTCGTCACCCCGCGTTTGCACAACGCGGCTTAAGTGACAAGCGAACGGGCGGCCGTCATGGCCGCCCTTCGCAGGCACGATGCTCACGCTCTCCCTGATAGGCATCGGTTGCGGCGATCCCGAGCAGCTCACGCGCGCCGCGATTACTGCCATCAACGCGGCTGATCTCGTCCTGATCCCGCGCAAGGGGACGGCCAAGTCCGATCTCGCCGATCTCAGGCGGACGATCTGCGCCGATGTGCTCGCCAGCGACACGACGCGCATTGCCGAGTTCGATCTGCCCGTCCGCGACGCCGCTGAAGCGGACTATCGCAAGGGCGTGGACGATTGGCACGATGCCGTGGCCGCTGCCTGGTCGCAGACGATCGCAGATCATCTCGAAGGCGAGGGCAATGTCGCAATATTGATCTGGGGCGATCCCTCGCTTTATGATTCCTCGCTGCGCATCGCGCGGCGGCTCGATCCCTTGCCTGACATCAGGGTCGTTCCCGGCATCACCTCGATCCAGGCGCTGTGCGCGGCGCATGCGCTGCCGCTCAACGATATCGGCGAGCCATTTCTGGTCACGACCGGCCGTCGCTTGCGCGATGGCGGCTGGCCGCAAGGTGTCGATACAGTGGTGGTGATGCTCGACGGCGGCACGGCGTTCCAGTCGCTTGATCCGGAAGGCCTGCACATCTGGTGGGGCGCCTATCTCGGCATGGCCGATCAGATCGTCATGTCCGGCGCGCTGGCCGAGATCGGCCCGCGTATCGTCGCGGTGCGGCAAGAGGCGCGCGAACGGCACGGCTGGATCATGGACAGTTACATCCTCAAGCGCAGGCCGTGAGGCAAGCGAGGCAGCATGCTCCCCGAATGGATCACCCAACAATGCCCTGATATTTCGGCAGTCCATCGCGACGCGGCGGTGGCGCGACAGGCGCAACTGACGAAACCGACCGGCGCGCTCGGCCGGCTCGAGCAGCTCGCGATTGAGCTTGCGGGCCTGCAAGCAACCGAGCAACCGCGCGCGGCCCGGGTTCCGATCATCATCTTCGCCGGCGATCACGGCATCGTCGCGCAGGGCGTCTCGGCCTATCCGCAAGAAGTGACCATCGCGATGCTGGCGAATTTCGCCTCCGGCGGTGCCGCGATCTCGGTGCTGGCGCGTGAGCTGGGCTCCAGCCTGGAGGTCGTCGACGCCGGCACGCTGGCGCAGGAGGAGATGGCTGGAATCGTGACCGACAAGCCGCGCAGCGGCACGCGCGATTTCAGCGTCGAAGCTGCGCTCACCTCCACAGAGCTGGCATTCGCCTTCGAATCCGGCCGACGTGCGGTGACGCGCGCGCAGGCCGGGCAGCCCGATCTTCTGATCTTCGGCGAGATGGGCATCGGCAACACCACGACATCGGCGGCGATCGCGGCCGCCTTGCTCGGCGTGAGCGCGGAAGAGATCGCGGGCAGCGGCACCGGCATCGACGCGGCCGGCCGTGTGCACAAGGCGCGGGTGATCGACGCCGCGATCGCACGTCATGGCATTACGGGCGCGTCGCCCGAAAAGATCCTGTGCGCCGTCGGCGGCCTCGAGATTGCGGCCATCTGCGGTGCCATTATCGCGGCTGCACAGGGCCGCATCCCCGTGTTGATCGACGGCTTCATCGTATCGGTCGCGGCACTTGCTGCGGCGCGGTTGAATCCCTCGTGCCAGCCGTTCCTGCTGGCATCGCATCAGTCCGCCGAGCAGGGGCATCGGCTGGTGCTTCGCGCGCTGAATGTGCAGCCGCTGATCAGCCTCGATCTCAGGCTCGGCGAAGGATCGGGGGCGGCCATCGCGCTGCCGCTGGTGCGGTCGGCCTGTGCGCTCCACAACGGGATGGCGACCTTTGCGCAGGCCAATGTGCCTGATCGTCCGGCCTGATCAAATCGTCCGCTGATTGACCGAGACGATGCGCCAGCCGGTCGAGAGCCGGTCGATCCGAGTCAGCGACAGCGGATCGATCACAAAGCGCAGGGCCGCTTTTGGCGTCAGATCCAGCGCGATGCACAGCGCCGCACGGATCGTGCCGGAATGCACGACGAGCGTTGCGGCCCCGCTGCTGATCTTCGACAAACCCAGCCGCACCCGCGCGACCTGATCCTCAAAGCTTTCGCCGCCCGGCGGCCGTGCGCGCGCCGGATCGCTCCAGAACCGTGCATAGGCCTCGCCACCAGTCGCGGCGAGCTCGTCATGCCGACGACCGGTCCAGTCGCCAAAATTCTGCTCGCTGAATTCGTCCAGCTGCAGCGGCTCGAGCCCCAGCGCGTGGGCCGTTTCGACCGTGCGACGCGACGGGCTCGCATAGCTCGCGGCGTCCTGCGCCAGACGCTGCCGCAGCGCCCCCAGCTGCGCGCGATCGCCGAGATCGGCCGGTGCGTCGGCCGCATGGATCGTCCCCGTGACGCCATCGACGGGCGCGTGCCGTATCAGCCAGAGGAAGGTCTCGCCTTCCATGCTTATCTCCGAGGAAGTTGGTCGTTGTGGCAATAACGCCGCAACTGGCACATTGACTCTGTCTTGATCGTAATCCTAGATGCTCGCGACGGTTTCCCCGAGAGGGGATGAAAAGGGAATGCGGTGCGGGGACATTGTCCCCAATGCCGTGGCTGCCCCCGCAACTGTAAGCGGCGAATCTTGCGTCACGAGCCACTGGGTATCTCGGTCCCGGGAAGGCGACGCAAGGTAGTGACCCGCGAGCCAGGAGACCTGCCGTCAGCCGTGGTCACACGCGAAGATGTCGGTCGGGGAGTACAGACATTCGGCTTCATCGGAAGGCTTATAAGCCGGAAGATGGGACCTTGGTTCGCTGTGACGTGCCACTGACGTCATACCGAGGTCCAAGACCGTGTCTCCTGTTCGCATTGTACGACCGCGTGCGTTCCTGCTCGCATCCGCCGCGCTCACATCCCTTGCCGCGCTTGATCCTCCCGGCGCACTGGCGCAGCAGGCCCGCGAACCTCTGCCGCCGGTCGAGGTGACGCCGGCCCAATCCCGCAAGCAGGCCAGGCCGGCCGGCCGAGAAGCGCAGGGCCCACGCCGCGCAGCTGCGCGCCGGCCGGCGGCTGCATCTGTAGCGCCCAAGCCCGTCGTGCCGACCGCGGCAGCACAGACGCCGCTCAACACCAATGCAGTCGCCGAAAGCGCCTCTCGCCTCGGCCTGACCGTGCGCGAAACGCCCGCGACCGTGGAGGTGATCTCGGCCGCAACCATGCGCGAGCAGGGCTACCGCACCGTGTCCGACGTCGCGCAGGGAGCGGTTGGCGTCACAGCCGGCGACAATCCGGCCGAGCCTTCGGCTTTCTCGATGCGCGGTTTCACCAACAGCCAAATCAACACGCTCTACAACGGCATCAAGATCGGTCCGCAGAACATGACCTCGCGGATCACCGACACGGCCAATCTGGAAGCTGTCGAATTCCTGAAGGGTCCGGCGTCACTGATGTCGGGCGAGGGCGCCGCCGGCGGCGCGATCAACTTCGTCACCAAGCAGCCGCACACCGGTCCGATCCGGAACGAGGCGGATTTCTCCTGGGATTCGCTGAACTCGTTCCGCGCGCATTACGGCTCGGGCGGCAGCACCAATGTGCAGGGGCTGGACTACCGTTTCGACGTCAGCCGTTCCTCGCTCAACGGCTTTGCCGACGACACCAACACGAAGACGCTCGATGTGTCGGGCCAGCTCAACTATCGCATCTCCGATAGCCTCAAGGTCTGGGGCGCGATCGAGTACCGCGAGGATCGCTCGAAAGCCTATTGGGGCGCGCCGCTGGTGCCGATTGCCTTCAGCGGCTCGCATGCGACGACGGGGATCGTGTCCGGCAATTACATCTCGAACTACAACAAAACCAATCTCGGTGCGGTCACGATCGATGACCGCACCTTCAACACCAACTACAACGTCCTCGACAACAGGAACGTCGCGCAGGAGGTCTGGTTGCGCGGCGGTTTCGAGCTGAAGCTCGCGCCAGACCTGACGCTGAAGAGTCAGGCCTATGGCTACGGCGCGGAGCGCACGTGGTTCAACAATGAGGTCGAGGCGTTCAATTCCGGTACCAACATGGTGGATCGCGAGCGTTTCTACGTCGCGCACAGCCAACGCTTGGTCGGCAACGTCACCGACTTGATCTGGGATGCGAATATCGCCGGCCTTGACAACCGTTTGGTCACGACGCTGTCCTCAAGCTACCTTGATTTCGTGAGGCCGGGCGCCGCAAATTTCCCTGGCGATTCCGTTCCGCTGGTCGATCCGCCTCGCGGCTACTACGGCCTGCTCACTATTCAGCAGCAGACTGCGCGCATCGATAATGAGGCGCTGTCATTCGAGGACCGGCTGAAGCTCACGCGCAGCTTCGCGCTGGTTGGCGGCCTGCGCGTCGAGCATATCGGGCTCGACCGTAATTCGACCGACAAGTTCGGTCTGGAGAAGGCGAACTTCCCGTTCTCGCAATCCTGGGCGCCGACCACGGGCCGTATCGGCTACACGTGGGAAGCGGTTCCGGGCCTGACCTTCTTCAGCCAATATGCGACCGGCGCCGACATCGCGGCCAACAACATCTTCCTGCTCAATCCGACCGATCCGCTCAACCTGACCACCGCGCGCACCTACGAGACTGGTGTCAAGCACCTGTTCTGGGACAACCGGGCGGAGTGGTCGTTCTCGGCCTACGACATCCTGCGCAAGAACGTCTATGCCGCGGCAGGCGGCATGCAGCTCAACCTGGCCGGACGGCAGGAGTCGAAGGGCGTCGAGCTGGCCGCCTCGGTGCGTCCGATCGAGCCTCTGCGTCTCTGGGGCAACATCGCCTATGTCGATGCGCGCTACGCCGACTACAATTTTGTCGGCGGCTCGTTCTCCGGCAACACGCCGCCGAACGTGCCACGCGTCGTCGCCAATGCCGGCGCGTCATACCGGTTCTTCACGCCCTGGGCGGTCGAGTTCGGTATCACCGGCCGCCATGTCGGCGACCGCTACAACACCGATGCCAACACCGTGACGCTGAAAGCCTACACTGTTGCGGACGTCTACGCTTTCGTCGACATCCCCAAGACCGTGTTCAACGCCGTCGAGCAGGCCCGCCTGACCTTCCGGGTGCGCAACATCGCCGACAAGCGTTACGCGATCTGGGGCGATCCATTCTATCCCGACCAGATCCTGCTGGGCGCGCCGCGCACCTACGAGATCTCGGCCGCGTTCAAATGGTAGGACGCTGATCGATGATGCGCGCGATCGTCCTGCTGCATCGATGGCTCGGGATCGCGTTCTGCCTGCTGTTCGCGATGTGGTTCGCGACGGGAATCGTGATGCACTTCGTTCCGTTTCCGTCCCTGACGGAAGCGGAACGCTTTGCCGGGCTCGTGCCGTTGGCTAGCGCGGAGACGGGGCTTGCGGTCGCCGATGCCGTTGCCGCGAGCGGGATTGCGGATGCGACGCGCGTTCGCCTGATCCAGCGCAGTGATGGACCGGTCTATGTCGTCGCGGGGCCGTCGCGCGCGGGCGCAGTCCGCGCCTCCGGCGGGGTCGGCGCCTCGGTCGCGTCTTCCGAGGTCGCGCTGGCCATCGCGCGAGACCACGCACGCAGCCGTGGGCTGGATGCCGCGCGTGCCGCGATCGTTGCGCGCTCGGACTATGACCAATGGAGCGTGCCGAACGGCTTTGACCGCCATCGGCCCCTGTTTCGGGTTGCCCTGGGCGACGCCGCCGGAACGGAGCTCTATGTCTCCTCGCTCACCGGCGAAATCGTTCTGGATACGACGCGCAGCGAGCGCGGATGGAATCTCGCCGGAAGTGTGCTGCACTGGATCTATCCGACAGTTCTGCGAAGCAACTGGTCGCTGTGGGATCGCGTGGTCTGGACCTTGTCGCTGCTGGCCCTGATCGCAGCTTTGCTTGGCGCTGTGCTCGGGCTTGCGCGGATCAAACCTCAAAGCGGTCTGATCGGGTCGCCCTATCGTGGCTGGCATGCGCTGCATCATCTCATCGGCCTCGCGGCGATGGTCTTCGTGCTGAGCTGGATTTTCAGTGGCTGGCTCTCCATGGATCACGGACGGCTGTTCTCGCGTGGGCAATTGACCTCGGCTGAATCCAGCGTGATGAACGCCCCACCGAACTGGACGGCGGCCCGATCGCTCGATCGCCAGCCCGTATCGCCGTCGGTCCGCGAGATCGAATGGTTTGCCTTCAACGGCACTCTCTATCGGCGGGATCGCACGGGCGTTGCCGCTCAGACCTTGATCAAGGCAGGGGATGCGCCGCGCGACGGACCAACGGGATCTCTGGATGTCCACGAGGTCCAGGGGCTGACCGCGCGCCTCGCAGCCGGCTGCGGCGCACCGTCGATACTTGCCGACAACGACAACTATCCCGCGCAGTCCACCGTCCCTGGTGCCCCGGTCTACCGCTCCTCCTGCGGCGACCTCTGGTTCGACATCGACGGCGCCGACGGCAATTTGCTGCAAAGGCTGGATTCGTCGCGGCGGGCTTATCGCTGGTTCTACGGCGCGCTGCACACGTTGGACTTTCCGGTCCTGGTCGCGCATCCGTTGCTGCGCGACGGCTTGGTCGTCGGGCTCTGCGCCCTCGGCTTTCTGTTCTCCATCACGGGCATCGTCATCGGCTCGCGTCGCCTGGTCGCGAGGCGTTGAGTGGGCAAAACGACCGCTTACTGATCGTACAATAAAGAGAGGCTGAGCCGACTGCCATGCATAGCTCATAAGCAATCGTATGGTCCGTAGCGCCGATCGATCGCCTGCAAATTAGACAGTGCGTCCGCGGCGAGTGGATTGCAGTGCAGCGGATGTGCCGTTTCGTCCGGGAAAACTCGTGGTGCGCTGCACTTAGCGCGCGTGGAACGATCCACACCGATGTGCACTCCCTGCGGGCAGCGCTGCACTAAAATGTGCCTCGGCGGGCAGCGCCGGTTGCGTGCTGGTCCTGTGCGTTGCGACAACGCTGGCCCTATCCGAAGCCCATCGCTCTGTCGCACGCTCGCAAGCAGTGGCATGACAGGGGATGACGATGAGCGCTCTCGGTTTGCGATTGAACCTCGCGAAGGACGGGAAGCACCCGGCGTCCGGTTCGAACGTCGTCCGCAGCTGACCCACGCATGAACACTGACGAAAATCACTGGGAGGTCGGCACCGATATCGGTGGCACCTTCACCGACATCATCGCGATCCGGCACTCCCCCGCGGAGGCGCGGATCGCGAAAGTGCCGTCGCGACCTCAAGCTCCGGTTCAGGCGATGCTGGAGGCAATCGAGGCGGTGGGCCTGCGCAAGAGCGAGGTCAAGCGCTTCGTCCACGGCACCACGCGCGTAACCAATGCCATCGTCGAAGGACGTTTGCCGAAAGTGGCGCTGGTGGCGACCGAAGGCTTTTCCGACGTGCTGGAGATCGCGCGCTACCGCCGCCGCGATCTCTACCGTCTCGACATTCCGCCGAAATCGTCGCCGCTCGTGCCGCCGGAACGATGTTTTGGGCTTGCCGAGCGCCTCGATCACGAGGGAAAGGTGCTGAAGGCGTTGGATGAAGCGGAGATCGAGCGCCTGGTGGCCTGGCTGAAGGGGACCGGCGTGCAGAGCGTCGCGGTCGCACTGCTTCACGCCTATGCCAATCCTGTCCACGAGAAAATGCTCGGCGAGCGGCTCAAGGGCGTCGTTGCCCACGTCTCGCTGTCGCACGAGGTCAATCCCGAGGCGCGCGAATACGAGCGGACCTCGGCGACCGTGTTCAACGCGGCCGCCATGCCGATCGCGGTGGAGTATCTCAGCGAACTGGAACTGCGACTGCCGATCGGTCCCGGCCTGCAGGTGTTTCATTCGGCCGGCGCCATGGTCCCGATCTCCGCCGTGAAGCGGCGGCCGCTGGTGATGGCGATGTCGGGCCCGGCGGCCGGCGTCTCCGCATCCGTCAGCATCGCGCGCCAGCTCGGCACATCGCGGATGCTGACGTTCGACATGGGCGGCACCACGACCGACGTGTGCCTGATCGTCGACGGCCAGGCCGAGATGACAGACGGCCGCATGCTCGGCGACAAGCCGCTGCGCCAGCCGATGCTTGCGGTTCACTCGATCGGCGCGGGCGGCGGCTCGATCGTGCGCAATGGTCCCGGCGGCCTGACCGTCGGACCGGAAAGCGCCGGCTCAGAGCCTGGACCGGCTTGCTACGGCCGCGGCGGTACCGAGCCGACCATCACCGACGCCAACGCCGTGCTCGGCTATCTCAATCCCGAAACCAAACTCGGCGACCGGATCGGAATCGACATCCAGGCAGCCAATGGTGTCATCGCGCCGATCGCGCGCGCTTTGGGGCTGAGCCTGACCGAAACCGCGCTCGGCATCATCAAGGTCGCGAACGCGACAATGGCGCGTGCGCTCCGCCGCGTCACGGTCGAGCGCGGCATCGACGGACGCGACTGCACGCTGCTCGCCTTTGGCGGTGGTGGCCCGATGCACGCCGCGGGGCTTGCCGATCTCTACGGAATTGCCGAGGTCGTCGTTCCCAGTGCATCAAGTGCTTTTTCGGCGCTGGGCTGTCTCACTGCCGATTTCAGCTTCCTCCAGCAGCAAACCTTGCGTGCTGCGCTTGACGGCATCGACCTCGCCCGCGTGTCGGAACGGATCGGGGTGCTGATTGACGATGCTTCGGCGCCGCTCGTCGCCAACGGCGTGGCCGCGACCGAGATTCAGGTCGAGCTGGTGGCCTTGATGCGCTACGCCGCGCAGAACGACGCCATTCCGGTTCCGTTTGCGCGACCGCTCGACGTCATCACGCTGAAGAAGGATTTTCTGGCCCGGCACCACGAGCTGTTCGGCTATGCGACCGGCGAGAGCTGCGTCATCGAATCCGTGCGGGTGCAGGCGCGCCGTCCGTCGCGCACCGTCGTGAGCCGGCCGTCCGTCGCGGTGAGGGCGGTCTCCACCGGCGAGCGCATCTGCTCGTTCGACGGCTTTCACGACATCGCAACAAGCATCATCGACCGCGCCTCGTTGACCGAGATTGTCAGCGGTCCGGCCATCATTGAAGACGCATGGTCGACCGTGGTGGTCCCGCCCGGCTGGCAGGCGCGGCCCGACGTTTCAGGCAATCTGTTCCTGACGCGGGTGGCCCCATGAAGATCGATCCGTTCGTCGTCGAGGTCATCAGGCACGGGCTCTCGGCCGCGGCCGAGGAGATGAGCCTGGTGATGACGCGCTCGGCGCGCTCGCCGCTGCTGCGCGAGGCCGGCGACCTGTCGTCGGCGATCACGGACGGCCGGGGCGACCTGGTCGGGCAGGGCCGCGACATCCCGATCCATCTCGGCGCGATGGCCTATACGGTTCTCGAATTGTTGAAGGTGGTGCCGCGGGACAGCCTGAACGAAGGCGATGCACTGATCTACAATGTCGGCCCGCTCGGCGGCAATCATCTCAACGACGTCAAGGTCGTGCGCCCCGTCTTCGTCGACGGCGAGATCGTGGCGTTCGCGGTCAGCCTCGCGCATTGGCCCGATATCGGCGGCACCTGGCCCGGCAGCTATTTTGCGAAAGCGATCGACACCTTCCAGGAGGCGATGCGCATTCCGCCGGTTCTGATCGCCACGGCAGCGGGCGTCAATACGCCGATCGTGCAGCTGCTCAAGGCCAATGTTCGCGATCCCGAATCCTGCGAGGGCGATCTTCTCGCCCAGATCGCCGCAACGAAAGCCGGCGAGAAGCGCATCTTCGAGCTTTGCCGCGAGCACGGCAAGGCAGTCTTCACGGCGGCGCAGGCGCGCCTGCACGATCTCTCCGAAATCGAGATGCGCGAGGCGTTGCGCGATCTGCCGGATGGCGTCTACGAGGGCGAGGATTATCTGGACGACGGCGGCGTCAACGCCGCGCCAGCGCGCATTCATGTCAAGATCACCATTGCAGGCGACGAAGCGACCTTCGATCTCTCGGGAAGCTGCGACCGCGTCTCGAATTTCTGCAACACCACGCCGTTCATGGCGCGCTCGGCGGTAGCCTATGCCGCGCGCATCATGAGCGGGCGCGACATGAACCAGAACGCGGGCGCGTTGCGGCCGCTGACCATCATCACGCGCCCGGGCTCGATCCTGGAGCCGGGGTGGAATGCCTCGGTTGCGGCCGGCAACCACGAGACCTCGATGCGCATCGTCGATGCGATCTTCCGCGCGATGCAGGATACCATTCCCGAGCGTCTGTCGGCCGGCGGGGCGACCACGGCGGGCGTCCTGTTTTTTGCCGAACCGCGGCAAAACGGTTCATGGAAGATGCTTTACGAGGTCCACGGCGGTGGCGAGGGCGCGCGGCATGATCGGGACGGCATCTCAGCGACGCGGGTGCATCTGTCCAACACCTCGAATACGCCGGTCGAGGTGATCGAGGCGAATTACGCGATCCAAGTCGAGCAGCAGGCCATTCGCAGGCATTCCGGCGGCGCGGGCGCCCATCGCGGCGGAGACGGAGTCGTGCGCACCTATCGTATCCTGGCGCCGTCGATGCATCTGACCACCTGCATCGAGCGCATGGTGATCGCGCCGTTCGGCATGCAGGGCGGCGAACCCGGCAAGCCCTGCCGCATCTCGCTGATCCGGCAGGGCGCGAACGTCGCGATCGACGGCAAGTCGAACCTGGTGCTGCAGCAAGGCGATCTCGTCAACATCGAGACCTGCGGCGGCGGTGGCTACGGCGCCGAGGCTGCGGAATGAAGGGATTGCAATGAGCAGATTGTTGCGAACCGGGCTGAATGCCGGCGACAGCGCGCCCATGGCCGTGGTCGGCGGCGAGGGCGTCTATTTTCATCTGTCGGATGGTCGCAAGCTCATCGACGGCAGCAACACCGGCGGCGGTCTCGGACATCGTCATCCCGCGATGGTGGAGGCGATCCGCCGCGCGGCGGATACGCCCGTCGTGAACGAGGGGTGGACCTGGGTCGGCCGCGAGCAGGCCGCTGACGATTTGATGGCCATCGCCTTCAAGGGCGAAGAGGATTGGGTCGGTGCGGTGCGCTTCTGCATCAGCGGCAGCGAGGCCAACGACATGGCGCTGTCACTTTGCCAGGCGCTGACGCAGCGGTCCGCGCTGGCAACGCGCGAACGCGCCTATCACGGCATTACAGGCCTGTCGCGCAGTATGACCGTGCAGCCGCAATGGCATGGCGGCCTCGCGGTGCACTCAGGCGGCTCGAAGCTGCCGGCGCCGATGGCGCCGGTGCGGATATTGCCGGCGCCGGATGGCGCGATCTATGGTGCGCCCGCCAACAATGTTCCCCCACGCGAATATCTGGCCGATGCCACGCGCCTGCTTTCGGACACCGCAGCGACGATCATCGACTACACGCAGGGCGGCATCTATTACGACGGCGCCTATCAGGACGAGGTGGCGCGTTGCGCGCGGCAGGCTGGCTCCTACTGGATCGCCGACGAAGTGGTGACCGGCACCGGCCGCGCTGGGCGCTGGTTCGCCTTCCAAGGCGCCGAGAGCCGTCCTGATATCGTGACGCTCGGAAAATCGCTCGGTGGCGGTGCGGCGGCGGTTGCCGCGGTCGTAGTGTCGAAAGATATCGTCGAAAGGCTCAAGGGCACGAGCTGGCAGAACTACGGCACGTTGCGTGGGCATCCCATCAGCATGGCCGCCGTCAGCGCCTATCTGAAGGTCGTCAGTGAAGAGAAGATTCTGGAGCACGTGAAGGGCGTCGAAAAGCTGTTCGCCCGCCGCCTGCTCGCCATCGCGCAGAAACATCCGAGCGTACAGCGCGTGGCCGGGCAGGGGCTGCACTGGACCGTGGAGCTGCACGGCCCGGACTGGCGCTCCTGGCACGCCGACACCACCGAGGTGCCGATCGCCTCGCGCGTCGCGGAGCGGGCCCTGGAGGCAGGCGCCGTGATCGGCACCAGCGGCGAGCAAACTTCGCTGTTCCTCGCGCCGCCACTCGTGATTTCCGAGCATGAGGTCGGGCAGCTTCTGGATGCACTGGACCACGGTCTCGATGTTGCGGATGCGGAACAAAAATGAGCGCGGATCGTGCAGCGCACACTATGATGATCGGCAGGCAGCGGCCGGAACGCCCCGGCGACGCTGCGTTATGCAGCCGCGTGCCGGCAAGTGATTGAAATTGTAGCTTCGAAGACATCACCAGGAAATCGCTGATGCGTATTGTCAATGTTGCCGCTGCCCAGATGGGCCCGATCCAGAAAGCCGACAGCCGCGAGGCCGTGGTCAAGCGCATGATCGCGCTGATGGATGAAGCCAAGAGCAAGGGCGCCGACCTGATCGTCTATCCGGAACTGGCGCTGACGACCTTCTTCCCGCGCTGGTATGTGGAGAACCGGGCCGAGTTCGACAATTGGTTCGAGCGCGAGATGCCGAACGCTGCGACGAGGCCGTTGTTCGAGCGCGCGGCGCAGCACCAGATGGCGATGAATTTCGGCTATGCGGAGCTGACGCCTGATGGACATCACTTCAACACCGCTGTTCTCACCGACAAGTCGGGCAAGATCGTCGGCAAATATCGCAAGATCCATTTGCCCGGCCATGTGGAATACGACACCAAACGCTCGCACCAGCATCTGGAAAAGCGCTATTTCGAGCCGGGCGATCTCGGCTTCAACGTCTGGCGCGAGCTCGGCGGCATCATCGGCATGGCCATCTGCAACGACCGCCGCTGGCCCGAGACCTATCGCGTGATGGGCTTGCAGGGCGTCGAGATGGTGCTGATCGGCTACAACACGCCGTCCGTGAATGCGGAGAGGAGCGATGAGGGCGTCGAGAAACGCCTGTTCCACAATCGCCTCTCGGCGCAGGCCGGCGCCTATCAGAACGCGACCTGGGTCGTCGCGGTGGCCAAAGCCGGTAACGAGGACGGACACCCGCTGTTCGGCGGCAGTCTGATCGTCGATCCCAATGGCGAAATCGTCGCCGAAGCGAAGACGGAGGAGGACGAGCTGCTGGTCCACGCCTGCGACCTCGATGCCACCACCTTCGGCAAGACCACGATCTTCAATTTCGCACAGCACCGCCGCATCGAGCACTACGGCCTGATCACCAGCCGAACCGGCGCGGTGCCGCCGCCGGAGAAGTAACGTCGATGACTGGCCAGACCACATCGGGCATATTGTTACGCGAGCTCGATCCGCGCGATCGCTACAAGCTGCTTTGCGGCGTGGTGGTGCCGCGGCCGATCGCGCTGGTGACGACGCTCGATGCGAACGGGGCGGTCAACGCTGCGCCGTTCAGCTTCTTCAACGTGTTCTCGGAGAGTCCGGCGCTGATCGTGCTCGGGCTTCAACACAAGCCGGATCACAGCCCGAAGGACACCACCCGCAACATCCATCGCGACGGCGAGTTCGTCGTTCACATGGTTGATGAGGCGCTCTCCGCAGCGATGAATGACTGCGCGGTCGATTTCCCGTCCGGTGACAGCGAGGTCGCTGCGGCAGGGCTCGCGACCCTTCCCTCAATCGACGTGAAGGTACCGCGCCTCGCCGCAGCGCCCTTCGCGCTCGAATGCCGGCGCCATGTCGCGCTGAGCTTCTCGCCCGATCGCGAACTGCTCGTCGGCGAAGTGCTCCGGGTTCACGCCCGCGAGGGCCTCGTCAACGAGGCCAACATGTATGTCGACCTCGACGCCTACCGCCCGATCGGCCGCATGTTCGGCAATCTCTATACGACGCAGCGGGACACGTTCACGCTTGTCCGCGAGAGCCACGCGCAATGGATCGCGCGGCAGGACGCCAAAGAGCTGAAGGACGCCTAGTGATTCGAGAATTGCACCGTACCCAGCGCCATCGTGACGGCCGCCTGCGTCGGGTCGATCACGGCAATGCCGAGCGCGTCTTCGAGGGGACGGCGATGGCGCGCCATGCCGGCGCAGCCCATCACGATGGCGCGGGCGCCGTCCTCGTCGCGCAGCGCGCGGCCGATTTCGATCATCCTGGCCAGCGTGCCTTCGCCCGAGGCGGTTTCGGCGACGCTCATGTTGAGAGGCTGCTCGCCGGCGAGGCGTTCGGTCAGTCCCATCTGCCTGAGATAGCGCATGTGACGCGGGATCGAGCGCTGGGCGATCGCGATGACGCCAAAGGTCTCGGCGCGGGCCAGCGCCGTCAGCACGCCGCACTCGGCGATGCCGAACACGGGCCGGTCGGTGCCTTCACGGCAGACCTGAAGCCCGGGATCGCTGTAACAGGCGATGACAAAGGCGGCCGAGCTGTTGTCGCTCTCGACCAGCCGGCGCAGCGGCATCGCGACGCCATCGACATCGGCCTGGCTTTCAATGCCGAACGGTCCCTCGGCCAGCGTCTGGCAGACCAGTTCGGGGCCGCCCTCGAAACCGAGCGGCTTCAGCGCGTCCTCCAGCCCCTGCGTGACCGCGGGGTTGGAATTCGGATTGATGACGAGAATGCGCGGCCGGGCCATGATGGTTTTCCTGCGGAATGGCGATCACTTGGCTTTAGGCTATCACGGAGTGCCTCATGACTGAACCAGTTTACGACCTGATCATCCGCGGCGGCCGCGTCGCCACCACGACCGACGTGTTCGAGGCCGACGTCGCGATCTCCGGCGAGACCATCGCCGCTATCGGCCGCGGGCTTCCGCCTGCGAAGCGCGAGATCGACGCGCGCGGCAAGCTGGTGCTGCCAGGCGGCGTCGACAGCCACGCCCATATCGAGCAATTGTCCGCTGCCGGCATCATGAACGCCGACACCTTCGAGAGCGCGACCGTCTCGGCCGCTTTTGGCGGTACGACCACGGTGATCCCGTTTGCCGCCCAGCATGTCGGCATGAAGCTGCCGCAGGTGGTGGAGGATTATCACGCGCTGGCCAAGAAGGGCGCCGTGATCGACTACGCCTTTCACATGATCATCGCCGATGCGACCAAAGAAACGGTCGAGGAGCATATCCCCGCGTTGGTGAAGCAGGGGCATGCGTCGATCAAGATCTTCATGACCTATGACCGGCTCAAGGTCGACGACGAGCCGCTGCTGGATATCCTTCTGGCCGCGCGCCAGTCCGGCGCGATGTTGTGCGCCCATGCCGAAAACCACGGCATCATCGCCTGGATGGTGAAGCGCCTGCTCGCGCGCGGCTACACGATGCCGAAATATCACGCCGTCAGCCACGCCCGCGTGTCCGAGGCGGAGGCCTTCACCCGGTTGATCGGCATGGCGGCGCTAATCGACCAGCCCATCATGATCTTCCATGTCTCGACTGCCGAAGGCGCCAAGGTGATCCGCGACTCCCGCGGGCAGGGGCTGAAGGTGTTTGCCGAGACCTGTCCGCAATATCTGTTCCTGACCGCCGCCGATCTCGACAAGCCCGGGGCGGAAGGCGCCAAGTGGATGTGCAGCCCGCCGCCGCGGACGCATTCGGACCAGGAGGCGCTGTGGCAGGCGCTATCGCTGGGCGATCTCCAGACCATCTCGTCGGATCACGCGCCGTATCGCTACGACGAGACCGGCAAGCTGCGTGCCGGTCCCAATCCCAACTTCAAGCAGGTCGCCAATGGCCTGCCGGGACTGGAACTGCGCTTGCCGTTGCTGTTCGACGCGATGGTGTCGAACGGGCGGCTGGGCCTGGAAAAATTCGTGGAGCTGACCGCGACCGCGCCAGCAAAAATCTACAATCTGCATCCGCGCAAGGGCTCGATCGCGGTCGGCGCCGATGCCGATATCGCGATCTGGGATCCCGATCGTGAGACCGTGATCGCCGACGAGATGATGCACGACCTCGCCGGCTATACGCCGTTTGCGGGACGGAAGTTGAAGGGCTGGCCGGTGTCGGTGCTGTCGCGCGGGCGGGTGATCATCGACGGCAACAGGTGCCTCGCGAGCGCTGGCAGCGGCCAGTTCCTGGCACGCAGCGGCGGCGAGGCGGCCAAGCCGACGGGACGGCTCGTCGCCGACATGGATCCGGAACGGAATTTCGGAGCGAAGCTACTGTGATGGTGGATCGCGCGCGATGAAGATCGTCATCTTCGGCGGTACCGGCTTTGTCGGCCTCAATGTTGCGGAGGCGCTACTCGCGCGCGGCCATGACGTCACGCTCTATGACCGTAAGCAATTGCCGGCGGGAGCGGAGCGATCGTTTGCCGACTATGGCGAGCGGTGCACGGTTGTTCAGGGTGAGATCACTGACGTCGAAAGGATCGACGCGCTTCTAAAGCAGAGGTTTGATACGATCGTCCTTGGCGCCGCCATAACCGCCGGGGATCAGCTCGAACGAACCACCACCTCGAGTATCTTTGAGATCAACGTGATGGCTCAGATCCCGATCTTGAGCGCGGCGGTCCGCCGTGGCATTCGGCGCGTGATTAATCTCTCATCCGCTTCCGCCTATGGCGCTGCGGGGCAGCGTCATGCGGTGCTGGACGAGGAGACGCCCTGCGATCCCGTCTCTTTCTACGCGATTAGCAAATTCGCCTCGGAACGATCGGTGGCTCGGCTCGCCGAGTTGTGGGATGGTGACTTTCTCAGTGTGCGTTTGAGCGCGGTGTTCGGTCCGTGGGAACGGATCGGCAAGGTACGGGATACGCCGAGCCTTCAGTTTCAAATCCTGGCCGAGTTCGCCCGCTGCGGGCTGGCGCTCATGCCGGGCGCGGGCGTCAAGGACTGGATTTACGCCCTCGATGCCGCTGAAGCCGTGGCCGTCTTGATCGAAGCTGAGCGGCCGCGCCATCGGCTCTACAACATCTCCGGCGGCGGAACGTGGTCCGCGCTGCAATGGGGCGAGACCTTTGCGGCGTTGCATCCCGGCCTGCAATGCCGGCTGGCGGCACCGGGAGAGAAGACCTTCATCAAGCTCCATGGGCCGGATCGTGCGCCGCTCTCGGTCGCGCGGATGGCGGAGGAATTCGGCTGGCGCGCGCGGTTCGGGTGTACCGAGTCCGCCGCAGCCATGAGCGCCTGGTGGACGCAGCACAAGGAGAGTCTCTGATGCGGCTGCAGGGGCGCACGGCCATCATTACGGGCGCAGGCTCCGGCATCGGCCGCGCCAGCGCGAAGCTGTTTGCCGACGAAGGCGCGCATCTCGCTCTGGTCGATCGCGATGCCGCGGGGCTTGAGGAGACGCTGATCCTGGTGGGCGAGGCAACGACCTATGTCGGTGACGCCGGCGATGCCAGTTTTGCCGAGACCGTAGTCGGCGATGTCGTGGCCCGGCACGGCCGGCTCGATATCCTGATGACCGCCGCGGGCTTTTCCTGCGGCGGCACGGTGCTGACCACCAGTCCCGAAGATTGGGATGCGGTGTTCCGCACCAATGTCGGTGGCACCTGGCTGTGGGCGCGGGCGGCCGTGCCGCAGATGCAGCGGCAGAAGGGCGGCTCGATCATCACGCTGGCATCGCAGCTTGCGATCGCCGGCGGCAAGGGCAACAGCGCCTATATCGCCGCCAAGGGCGCGATTATCGGCCTGACGCGGACGATGGCGGTGGACTTTGCGACCGACGGCATTCGCGTCAACGCCATTGCACCCGGTGCGATCGACACGCCGATGCTTCGCCGCAGCTTTGCCCGTCACGCCAATGCGGACGAGGTGCGCGAAACCTCCCGCAATCGACATGCCATGAAGCGGTTCGGTCAGGCCGAGGAGATCGCGCAAGCGGCGCTGCATCTCGCAAGCGATGCGTCCTCATTTACCACCGGCACCGTGATGGTGGTCGACGGAGGCTGGCTCGCGGCATGAGCGATACACTGACAGAGCTCGAAGCTGACGTTCGCGCCGATCTCGCGCGGATCGCGCATCCCGGTGCCGCCTGGCTCGAACCGAAGACGGGACCGGACGGCAAGCCGGCGCTGGATGTGCTCGTGATCGGCGCCGGCCAATCCGGCATCGCCATCGGCTTCGGCCTGATGCGCTCCCGTGTCAGCAACATTCTGCTGCTGGACAAGGCCGAGGAGGGGATAGAAGGCCCGTGGCTCACCTATGCCCGCATGCCGACGCTGCGCAGCCCAAAGGATTATACCGGTCCTGACCTCGATATCCCCAGCCTGACCTATCAGTCCTGGCATGAGGCCCGCTTCGGCAAGGAGAGCTGGCAGACACTCGACCTGATCCCGCGCGGGCACTGGGCTGAGTATCTGCTCTGGCTACGGCGCACGATCGGCCTGCCCGTGCGCAACGGCTGCGAGCTCCTGGAAATCCGGCCGGCCGCAGACGGGTTGCTGGCCGCACGCGTGAAGCGTGGCGATGGCGTCGAGACGCTCCATGCGCGCAAGATCGTGCTGGCGACGGGGCAGGAGGGAATGGGGAACTGGATGATCCCCGAGCCGCTGAGCCATCTGCCGATGAGCTCGGTCGCAACAGTCGCCGACGACATCGATTTCAAAAACCTGCGCGGCAAGCGCGTTGCTGTAATCGGCGCCGGAGCATCGGCCTTCGACAACGCGGCAACCGCGTTGGAAGCGGGCGCGACCGAGGTGCACCTGCTGTGCCGTCGTGCGCAGATCCAGGTAATCCAGCCCTATCGCTGGCTGACCTTCCGCGGCTTCCTGCGTCATCTCAGCGATCTCGACGATGCCTGGCGCTGGCGCTTCATGCGCACCATCCTCGACATGCGCGAAGGATTTCCGCAGCCGACCTATGATCGCTGCGCGCGCCACGCCAATTTCACATTGCACGAGGGCGCGCCGATCGAGGCGGCCCGCGAGACCGGCAAGGGCATCGAATTGCAGACGCCGCGCGCCGCCATCGCGGCGGATTTCGTCATCTGCGGCACCGGCATCGACATGAACTTTGCCGGGCGCGGCGAACTCGCCACATTCGCCGGCAATGTCGCAACCTGGGCGGACCGCTACCAGCCCCCGGAGACCGAGCGCAACGCGCGGCTCGGCCGCTTTCCCTATCTCGCCGACGATTACGCCTTCACCGAGCGCGTCGCGGGCGAGACGCCGTGGATCTCGAACATCCATCTCTTCGCCATCGCCTCCACCATGAGTTTTGGCCCGTCGGGATCGTCGATCAACGCGATGACGACCGCGGTGCCGAAGCTGGTGAATGGCCTGACGCGCGGCCTGTTCCGCGCCGATGTCGAACGGCACTGGGCCTCGCTTCGCGCCTATGACGTGCCGCAGGCCGTGGTCACGCGGCCAGCGCGAAAAATGGAAGAATCGCGATGATCGTCCATGCGCCGCCGCGACAAAGCGTCCACAACAGCGCATCATGAGACTGGCGCGCAACTTGCTTCTTTCTTAACCTGTCCTGTCGGCGTTCTTGTCGAGATCTTTGGGGAAAACCAATGCGTATTGTGTCTTTCAGGTCGGCATCCTCCGTGCTCGCCACCACCGCGTTGTTGCTCATCGCCACTGCGCCTTCGCAAGCGCAGACCAGGGCCGAGACGTTGCGCTATGTCACCGGCGCATCCGTCAACACGCTCGATCCCAACATCCCGGGCTCGACGCGCGAATCCTTCGCGCTGAGCATGAGCACCTACGACCGCCTGGTGGCGTTCGGCCGCAAGCAGCTCAACGGCAAATGGGTGTTCGATCTCGACAAGATCACCGGCGAACTCGCCGAATCCTACGACGTCAGCCCGGACGGACTGAAGCTGACGTTCCGTCTGCGCAAGGATGCCAAGTTCCAGGACGGCTCGCCCGTGACCGCCGAGGACGTGAAATGGTCGCTCGACCGCTGCGTCACCGCGCCGATCCTTGGCAAGGCACAGTTGCTGACGGGATCGCTGACGTCGGCCGACCAGTTCAAGGTGATCGATCCCCTCACGATCGAAGTGACGCTGCCGAAGCCCGACAAGCTCGCGCTGCCGAATCTCGCGACGGTCTACCCGCTGATCATCAACTCGAAGGTCGCCAAGGAGCACGCGACCCCAGAAGATCCCTGGGCCACCGCTTGGCTGAAGGAGCACACTGCCGGCAGCGGTGCCTATGTGATCGAGAGCTTCAAGCCCGGCGAGCAGGTGATCATCAAGCGCAACGAGGACTGGAACCGCGGCTCGCCCAACAAGCCGGCCTTCTTCAAGCGCGTGATCGTGCAGTCCGTGCCGGAGCCCGCGACCCGCGCCAATCTTGTCGAGCGCGGCGACGCCGACCTCGTCGTCGATCTCCAGGCCAGCGACGTGCAATCGCTCGAGGCCAAGGGCAAGCTCAAGGTGATCTCGACGCCGCAATACAATTCGATCACCTTCGTCTCGATGAACAACCAGATCCCGCCTTTCGACAACGTCAACGTCCGCCGCGCCATCGCTTTCGCGCTGCCTTATGAGGATATGTTCAAGGCTGCCCTGTTCGGTCGCGGCGCGCCGCTGTTCGGTGCGACATGGCCGGATGGCAAGCCCCTAAACGGGATCTATCCGTTCCAGGCGCCGGTGAAGACCGATCTCGACAAGGCGAGGGAATATCTGAAGGCCGCGGGACTCCCGGAGGGTTTTTCAACCACCTTCAGCTTCAACGTCGGCCAGGCCTCGACCGCGGAGCCGATGGCGGCCCTCGTGAAGGAATCGCTTGCCAAGATCGGGATCAAGGTCGACATCCAGAAGCTGCCGGATGCGCAGATGTCGACGCAGATCAACGAGAAGAAGCTGCCCCTGTTCACGGAAGGCATCGTCGCCTGGCTGCCCTCGACCGATTACTTCTACCGCAACTTCTACACCGGCAATCAGCGCTGGAACTACAGCTCGATCAACAATCCGGAACTGGCGACGATCGCGCAGGAAGCGCGCTTCGAGCCCGACAAGGCCAAGTACGAGGAGGATGGCCGCAAGCTCAACGCGATCCATTTCAGCGAGATGCCGCAGATCCCGCTGTGGCAGCCCAATCAGGACGCCGTAATGGCGGCCTCGATCGAGGGCTATACCTACGAGTTCCATCGTCAGGTCGACTATCGCGACGTCAGCCGCAAGTGACATCCGAAAAATTGGAGGAGCTCTGAAAGGTGATGACCGGTCTTGGTGCGACGGTGGCGCGGGCGGGGAGGCGGCTTTTGTCGTCGCTGCCGGCGTTGTTCGGCGTGCTGGTCTTCACCTTTCTCCTGATGCGGGTCCTCCCCGGAGATCCCGCGGTGTTCTTCGCCTCTGGGCCCAATGCCGGCAAGGAGGAGATCGAGCAGATCCGCAAGCAGATGGGGCTCGACAAGTCGGTGCCGGAGCAGCTGGTGTTCTATCTGTCCGATATCGGCCGCGGCAATCTAGGCCGCTCCATGATGACCGGTCAGCCCGTGCTCAAGGATTTGCGCGAACGATTGCCGGCGTCCCTGGAGTTGACCTTCACGGCGCTCCTGATCGCGCTGATCGCGGCGGTGCCGCTCGGCGTGGTCGCAGCCTTGAAGCCGGGATCGCTGGTCGATCACGGCGTGCGGCTGTTCTGCGCGCTCGGTGTCTGCGTGCCGACCTTCGTCTCGGGCCTGCTGCTGATCTATGTGTTCTACTATCTGCTCGGTCTTGCGCCTGATCCGACCGGGCGGATCGACGTCTTCACCTCGCTGCCGCCGCAGCGCACCGGATTCCTGTCGATCGATTTCCTGCTCGCGGGAGACATCGAGGGCTGGTGGGCGGCCTGCAAGCAGCTGATCCTGCCTGCGCTGAGCATGGCCCTGTTCGTGATCGCGCCGCTGGCGCGGATCACGCGTGCCTCGATGCTGGTCTCGCTCGGCAGCGATTTCGTGCGCACGGCGCGCTCGGTCGGATTGTCCTGGCAGAAGGTCGTCGTCACCTATGCGCTGCGTAATGCGATCCTGCCCGTCATCACCATTGCCGGCATCGTGTTCTCGACCATGCTTGGCGCCAATGTCCTGGTGGAGAAGGTGTTCTCCTGGCCGGGCGTTGCCTCCTACGCGCTCGACGCGCTGCTATCGTCCGACTATGCGCCGGTGCAGGGTTTCGTCCTGCTGATGGCTGGCATCTTCGTGCTGGTCAATCTCGTCGTCGACATCTGCTACGGTATCGCCGATCCCAGGGTGTCGATCGGATGACCAGCGCAACCCTCCGCCATTCGGTCTGGATTTTGCGCGGCAACCCGCTGACCGGTGTCGCCGCGGCGGGTGTCCTGCTGTTTGTCCTGGTCGCGATCTTCGGACCGTGGCTGGTGCCCTATGATCCCGTCGTCTCCAATGTCTCGGAGGCCCTGCAACCGCCGAGCGCGGCGCATCTTGCCGGCACCGACCAGCTCGGGCGCGACGTGTTCAGCCGCCTCGTCGTTGCGGCACGCCTCGACCTTGCCATCGCGGTCTCGGCGGTCGGCATCTCCTTCGTGATCGGCGCCGTCGTCGGCTCTTTCTGCGGCTATGCAGGCGGCAGGCTCGACCGTTCGGTCGGCCGCTTCGTCGACGTCATGATGGCCTTTCCGCTGTTCGTTCTGGCCATGGCGATGGTTGCGGCGCTCGGCAACCGGATCGAGAACATTGTGATTGCGACCGCGATCATCAATCTGCCGTTCTACATCCGCTTCGCGCGCGCCGAGGTCAACGTCCGGCGCAATGTCGGCTGGGTGGAGGCGGCGCGTTCCTGTGGCGAGAGCCATTTCTCGGTGGTGCTGCGCTTCCTGCTGCCGAACATCCTGCCGGCGATGGCGGTGCAGATCTCGCTCAACCTCGGCTGGGCGATCCTGAACGCCGCCGGCTTGTCCTTCATTGGCCTTGGCGTCAAGCCGCCGACACCGGAATGGGGCATCATGGTCGCGGAGGGCGCCCGCTTCATCTCGACGGGGCGGTGGTGGCTGGTGGCCTTTCCGGGCCTCGCGTTGATGATGGCCGTGCTGTGCTTCAACCTCCTCGGTGACGGGATGCGGGACATTCTCGATCCGCGCATGCGCACATGAGCGAGGACTTGCTCAGGATCGACGATCTCCACGTTTCGTTCTCGACGCGGCGCGGAATGGTCGAGGCCGTGCGCGGCGTGACGCTCAAGGTCGAGGCCGGCGAGATGCTTGGCCTCGTCGGCGAAAGCGGATCGGGCAAGTCGGTCACCGGTTTTGCCACGACGCGGCTCCTGGATCCGGCCGGGCGCGTCACCGGCGGAAAAATCCTGTTTCGCGGCCAGGACGTGACAAAACTCAGGGGCGACGATCTCCGTCAGCTCCAGGGCGCCGCGATGTCGATGATCTTCCAGAACCCGCGCGCGGCGCTCAACCCGATCCGCGCGATCGGCCTGCAGATCGCGGACGCGATCCTCACGCACAAGCGGATATCGAAGGACGCCGCCCGCGCCGAGGCGCTGGAGCTGTTGCGCGCCGTCCAGATCCGCGACCCCGAGACGCGGATGAACGCCTATCCGCACGAGCTCTCCGGCGGCATGTGCCAGCGCGTGATGATCGCGATCGCGATCTCCTGCAATCCCGCGCTCTTGATCGCCGATGAGCCGACGACCGGGCTCGACGTCACCACGCAGAAGGTGGTGATGGACCTTTTGGCGGAGATTGCCGCCGCGCGCGGCATGGCGACGATCCTGATCACGCACGATCTCGGGTTAGCGGCGCGATATTGTCGCCGTATCGCGGTGATGGAGCGCGGCCGTATCGTCGAAGAGGCTAGCCCCAGGACGCTGTTCGGCGCACCGCAGCACGCCTATACCCGGCGTCTGGTGGCGGCGTCGCCGACCTCGACCTCCGGGATCGCGGACCTCGTAACGGAAGAGGAGCGGGAAGGCTACGCGGCTGTCGTCAGCAGGCCCAGGCAGGAGCCCGTTCACGGGACTCCGCCGCTGCTGGAGGTGCGCAAGCTCGCAAAACGCTTCGACGAGGGCGCTGCGGCGGTGGCGGACTTCTCCATGACGATGGCCGGCGGCGAGAGCGTCGGCCTCGTCGGCGAATCCGGCTCCGGCAAGAGCACGACGTCGCGCATGATCTGCCGCCTGATCGATCCGAGCGAGGGCGAGATCGTGTTCGACGGGCAGTCGATCGGGCACGTGGCGTCGCGCGACTTTCATCGCTCGCGCTTCCGCAAAGACATCCAGATGGTGTTCCAGGACCCGAACGAGAGCCTCAATCCGCGCTTCACCGCCTTCGATTGCATCGCCCATCCGCTGATGCGGCTCGATCGTATGCGTGGGGGCGATGCGCTGCGCAAGCGGGTGGAGGATTGCGCCGAGCGTGTGGGGCTGCAGCTGGATCTGTTGCCGCGCTTTCCGCATCAGCTCTCCGGCGGCCAGAAGGCGCGCGTCGGCATCGCGCGCGCCATCGCCTGCCGGCCGCGGCTCCTGGTGCTGGACGAGCCGACCGCCGCGCTCGACGTATCCGTTCAGGCGGTGGTACTGCAACTGCTCGATCGTCTCAGGCGCGAGAACGACATCGCGCTGCTGTTCGTCAGCCACGATCTCAACGTGGTGCGCATGCTTTGCGATCGCACTATCGTGCTGCGCAATGGCGGCATCGTGGAGCAGGGCGAGAGCCGGGCGCTGTTCGACAATCCCAAGACCGACTACACGCGCAAGCTCGTCGAGGCGATTCCGCATATCGAGACCGGGCCAGTGCTGGCGGCTGCGCTTTGAGGTCTCGCCCGGCCCAAATGGTGCGGATATCCCGCTGGCGAAGGTCCGGTTAGTGGCATACCATTTGCACGCCAATGAGCTCTGGTTTCACCTGTTCTTGGCCAACGATGGCCGGCATCACGGCACTATTGGGAGGATTTCATGGATCGCAGGACCGTATTGAAGGGACTGGCCGGCGCGGGCGGTCTGGCATTGAGCGGCCTCTCGGCCCCGGCGATCGCACAAGGCGCCTCCGCGCGCACCCTGCGCTTCGTGCCGCAGGCAAACCTCGCCAATTTCGACCCGATCTGGGGCACGCAATATGTCGTGCGCAATGCCGCCGCGCTGGTCTGGGATACGCTCTACGGCGTCGATTCCGCGCTCCAGCCGCAGCGGCAGATGGTCGAGTCCGAGGAAGTGACCGACGACGGCACCACCTGGACGTTCAAATTGCGGCCGGGCCTCAAATTCCACGACGGCGAGCCGGTGCGGAGCAAGGACGTCGTTGCGAGTCTCACCCGCTGGGCGGCGCGCGATCCGATGGGGCTGATGCTCAAGGCACTGCAGCAGGAACTCACTGCTGTCGACGATCGCACTTTCAAATGGGTGCTGAAGCAGCCGTTCCCGAAGATGCTCTATGCGCTTGGCAAGAACAACTCGCCCTGCGCCTTCATCATGCCGGAGCGCATCGCGCAGACCGACCCGTTCAAGCAGATCGGCGATTATGTCGGCTCGGGGCCGATGAAGTTTGCCAAGGGCGAGTGGGTCCCCGGCGCGAAAGCCGTGTTCGAGAAGTTTGCCGACTATGTACCGCGGCAGGAGAAGGCGTCGTGGCTCGCCGGCGGCAAGCAGATGCTGCTCGACCGCGTCGAATGGATCGTGATGCCGGATCCGGCGACCGCCGCGGCCGCGTTGCAAAACGGCGAGATCGACTGGTGGGAGAACCCCATCGCCGATCTCGTCCCGGTCCTCAAGAACAACAAGAACATCAGCGTCGACATCGGCGATCCGCTCGGCAATGTCGGCTCGTTCCGCATGAACTTCCTGTATCCGCCCTTCAACGACGTGCGGGCGCGGCGCGCAGTGCTGATGGCGATGAGCCAGGAAGACTATATGCGCGCGCTCGTCGGTGACGACAATTCGCTGTGGAAGTCGCTGCCCGGCTTCTTCACACCGGATACGCCGCTCTACACCGAGGCGGGCGGCGAGGTCCTCAAGGGCAAGCGCGATCTTGACGCTGCCAAGAAGCTGCTCGCCGAGAGCGGTTATTCCGGCCAGCCGGTGACCTGCCTGGTGGCGCAGGACCAGCCGATCACCAAGGCGTTCGGCGATGTGACCGCCGATCTCTTGAAGAAGCTCGGCATGAATGTCGACTTCGTCGCGACCGATTGGGGCACGGTCGGCTCGCGTCGCGCGCAAAAGACGCCGCCCGGACAGGGCGGCTGGAACATGTTCCACACCTGGCATGCGGGTTCGGACTGCATCAATCCGGCGCCCTATACCGCCATTCGCGCCAACGGCGACAAGGCCTGGTTCGGCTGGCCGAACAGCCCCGGCACGGAAAAGGAGGTCACGTCCTGGTTCGAGGCCAAGGGCCTCGACGAGGAGAAGGCCGCGGTCGCTCGTCTCAACAAGGTCGCGCTCGAGGACGTCGTCTACGCGCCGACCGGCTTCTTCCTCAGCTACACGGCCTGGCGCAAGAACGTCTCCGGCATCACAAAGGGGCCGCTGCCGTTCTTCTGGGGCGTGTCGAAATCCGCATGACCTTGCGCTGAAGCCAGATGCTATCCTACATCCTCCGGCGTATCGCCTCGACCTTGCCAGTGATGGCCATCGTCGCGCTGTTCGTGTTCAGCCTGCTCTACATCGCGCCGGGAGATCCCGCCGTGGTGATCGCGGGCGATCAGGCAAGTCCGGAGGATGTGGAGCGCATCCGGCAGAGCCTCGGCCTCGACCGACCCTTCCTGATCCAGTTCGGCAGCTGGGTCTGGCGCATTCTGCACGGCGATCTCGGCACCTCGATCTTCACCAATTTGCCGGTCTCGACCATGATCGGGCAGCGTCTCGGGCCGACGCTGTCGCTGATGATGGTCACGCTCCTGCTCACGATCGTGGTCGCGGTGCCGCTCGGCGTGCTGGCGGCCTGGAAGGCGGGAAGCCTGATCGACCGGGCCATCATGGCCTTTGCCGTGTTCGGCTTCTCCCTGCCGGTCTTCGTCGTCGGCTATGTCCTCGCCTACGTCTTCGCGCTGGAGCTCGAATGGCTTCCGGTGCAAGGCTATACGCCGCTCGCCCAGGGCGTCTGGCCCTGGCTGCAAAACCTGATCCTGCCGGCGATCGCGCTCGGCTGTGTCTACATCGCGCTGATCGCCCGTATCACGCGCGCCACCATGCTCGAAGTATTGCAGCAGGATTATATCCGCACCGCGCGCGCCAAGGGCCTCGGACAGGGCGGCATCCTGTTCGTCCACGCGCTGAAGAACGCGGCGGTGCCGATCGTCACGGTGATCGGCATCGGCATCGCGCTGCTGATCGGCGGCGCGGTCGTCACGGAAAGCGTTTTCGCGATTCCCGGCCTCGGCCGGCTCACGATCGACGCGATCCTGCGCCGCGATTATCCCGTAATCCAGGGCATCGTGCTGCTGTTCAGCTTCGTCTACGTCCTCGTCAATCTGATGATCGACGTCATTTATACGCTCGTTGACCCGAGGATCCGCTATTGACCGATACGACCGTCAATCCGCAAGCGCTGCCGGCGGGCTTCGTCCTCGCGCCGCAACTGCCTGAGATCCTCCGGCCGGTTACGATCCGGCGCGGCTTCGTCGGGCTGCTGCGCGGCCATCCCACCGTTGCCATTGGCGGCACGTTGCTGCTGTTGCTCGTCCTGATCGCGATCTTTGCGCCTTATCTTGGAACGGTGGATCCGACCGCACTTGCGCCGGCCAAGCGGACCCGCGCACCGTCGGCGCTTTACTGGTTTGGCACCGACGTTCTCGGCCGTGACATCTATTCACGCGTGCTGTTCGGCGCGCGCGTCTCGCTCACGGTCGGCTTGTCCGTTGCGATCTTCGCCTCCGCGGCCGGTCTCGCCATCGGCATCGTCTCCGGCTTCATCCGCTGGGCCGACGGCATCTTGATGCGCTTCATGGACGGCCTGATGTCGATCCCGCCGATCCTGCTGGCGATCGCGCTGATGGCGCTGACACGCGGCAGCGTCGGCAACGTCATTCTCGCGATCACCGTCGCCGAAATCCCGCGCGTCTCCCGCCTCGTGCGCAGCGTCGTGCTCTCGCTGCGCGAGCAGCCCTACGTGGATGCGGCAGTGGCCTGCGGCACGCGCACACCGATGATCATCCTGCGCCATATCCTGCCCAACACGCTGGCGCCGATGCTGATCCAGGCGACTTACATTTGTGCCAGCGCGATGATCACCGAGGCGATCCTGTCCTTCATCGGCGCTGGTACGCCGCCGACCATTCCGTCCTGGGGCAACATCATGGCCGAGGGGCGGGCGCTGTGGCAGGTCAAACCCTACATCGTGTTCTTTCCGGCGGCCTTCCTGTCCGTCACCGTGCTTGCCGTGAACCTGCTCGGCGACGGCCTTCGCGATGCGCTCGATCCGCGCATGGCCAAGAGCCTCTGATGTCAAGGGGCTGATCACGATGGCGCTGCTCGAAGTTGAGAACCTCCAGACCCACTTCCGGACGCCCAGCGGCATCAACCGCGCGGTTGAAGGCGTGTCGTTCCATGTCAACGAGGGCGAGACGCTCGCGATCGTCGGTGAGTCCGGCTGCGGCAAGTCGGTGACCTCGATGTCGCTGATGCGGCTGATCCCGGAACCGCCGGGAAGGATCGCCGGCAGCATCCGCTTCGCGGGCAAGGACCTGCTGCAAATGTCCGACCGCGAGATGCGCGCGATCCGCGGCAACGACATCTCGATGATTTTTCAGGAGCCGATGACCAGCCTCAACCCGGTCCTGACCGTCGGGCGTCAAATCCGCGAGACGCTGATGATCCACCAGGGCCTGGACAAGCAGGCCGCAGAGGCGCACGCCATCGAGATGTTGATTCTGGTCGGCATTCCCGAGCCGAAGCGTCGCGTGCGCGAATATCCGCATCAGCTCTCCGGCGGCATGCGCCAGCGTGTCATGATCGCCATTGCACTCGCCTGCAATCCAAAGCTTCTCATTGCCGACGAGCCGACCACCGCGCTCGACGTGACGATCCAGGCGCAGATCCTGAAATTGATGCTGGACCTCAAGCACCGGGTTGGCGCAGCGATCATCCTGATCACCCACGATCTCGGCGTCGTCGCCGAGATCGCCGAGCGCGTCATGGTCATGTATGCCGGCCGCAAGGTCGAGGAGGCGCCGGTGGCGGAACTGTTCCGATCGCCGCGTCATCCCTATACGCAGGGCCTGCTCGGCGCAGTGCCGCGGCTCGGCTCGTCGCTGACCGGCACCGCGAGACGGCTGGCTGAAATTCCGGGGCAGGTGCCTGATCTGCGCAAGCCCATCGTCGGCTGCGTCTTCGCCGGACGTTGCGCGCTCGCGACCGATCTCTGCCGGCAGTACGCGCCGGGGCTCGAAGAGAAGGGGCCACGTCACGTCGCGGCCTGCCACTATGCGGCCAAGGGAGCGGTCGCGGCATGAGTCCCCCGCTGCTCCAGGTCAACGACCTCAAGAAGCACTTCCCGGTCAAAAAGGGCCTGTTCAGCCGCAAGTCCGAATGGGTCTATGCGGTGGACGGCGTGTCGTTCGAGATCGCGCGCGGCGAGACGCTCTCTCTGGTCGGCGAGTCCGGTTGCGGCAAATCGACGGTCGGCCGTGCGATCCTGCGACTGTTCGACATCACGTCGGGGCAGGTCATCCTCGACGGCCAGCGCATCGACGACGCCCATCCGAGCACGATGCGCCAGATGCGCCGCCGTGTGCAGGTGGTGTTCCAGGACCCGTTCTCGAGCCTCAATCCGCGCATGCGCGTGCGCGACATCCTGGCCGAGCCGATCCGCAATTTCGGGCTCGCCAAATCCGCAATCGACCTCGAGACCCGCGTGACCGCGCTGATGGACACCGTGCGCCTGCCGCGCGAGGCGTTGAACCGCAGGCCGCATGAATTTTCCGGCGGCCAGCGCCAACGCATCGGCATCGCGCGGGCGCTCGCCGCCGAGCCCGAGCTGATCGTCTGCGACGAGGCGGTCTCGGCGCTCGACGTCTCGGTCAAGGCCCAGATCGTCAATCTGCTGCAGGATCTCCAGCGCGAGTTCGGCCTGGCGCTGCTGTTCATCAGCCACGACCTCGCGATCGTCGAGCACATGACCCATCGCGTCGCGGTGATGTATCTCGGCAAGATCGTCGAGGTGGCGCCGCGCTACGAGATCTTCGCCGCGCCAAAGCATCCTTACACCAAGGCGCTGCTCTCGGCGGTCCCGCTGCCGGAGCCGGGGGCCCAGCGCAATCCGATCATCCTCAAGGGCGACGTGCCGAGTCCGATCAACCCGCCGAGCGGGTGCCGCTTCCACACCCGTTGCCCGCTCGTGTTCGATCGCTGCCGGACCGAGGAGCCGACATTGCGCGCGGCCGGCCCCGAGCAGTGGGTGGCCTGTCATCTCGAAGAAGGTGCCGCGGTGGCGAGCGGCTAGCCGTTGGGGCCGCGGCGAAGCTCTGGATCGAGGCGTAGGGGCGACAATCGGGCAAGGATGGCACTCCGCTCCTGTTCTGCCCGACGAGTCAAAGACGTTTGCGACGAAAATTCATGTGTAAAAACAACCCCGTTCTTACTGTGCATGGGGTTGTTTTCGCGTTTTTGTTGAGCCGCCTTTCAGCCTTGGCGGCGCAGGAAGCCCGTGATCGTGACCTTGTCCCAGATGTCGGCCGCCGCAAACGGATCGGCTCGGTTGAAAGCCTCGACCTCGCTGCGGCCAGGCGCCTCGATCAGGAACAGGCTGCCGATCATGGTCGCGCCGTCGTCGGAGACCAGCGGTCCCGACATCACGATCTCGACGCTGAAGCGCGAGGTGTCGCTCAGGAAAGCCTTGTGGGCGTCGTAATTGGCGAGCCGGGTCGGCAACGCCCCGGCGCGGTCGACGGCGTGAATGGCGAACAGCATGATGGTCTCCGTTTATGTCTCGTTTTCTTGGGACGGCCGCGGCTGCGGCCGTCCGGGCTTGTCGCGATGGGTGCGCCTGGTTACTTGCCGCCGAGCTTGCTGGCTTCCTCGAAAGTCGGGCAGCTCCGTTGCTCCAGCGGCACGTCGAACGGCTGGTAATTGTCCTTGGTGATCACGGTCGGCTTCAGCACGATCTCGGCAATGACGGGCTGGTTGCGCAGGGAGCGGATCGCCATCATGGTGCCAAGGCATCCCTGAAAAAATCCGTTGTAGTCGCCGCTCGCGAGCAGCTTGCCGGACTTGATCGCGTCGATCGCTTCCTTGGTGCCGTTGATGCCGATCACCTGCGCCTTGCGGTTGGCGCCGTCGAGCGCCTCGATCGCACCGACGGCCATGGCGTCGTTGGCGGCGAGCACGCCGTCGATCTGCGCGTTCGACTGCATCAGATTCTCCATCACCTGGAGCGCCTGGAGCCGCTGGTAGTTGCCGGGCTGCGAGGCCAGCAGTTTGGCACCGGCGTTTTCCTTCAGTGCGTCGTTGAAGCCGCGGACGCGGTCGACATTGGTCAGCGAGCCCTTGACGCCCTCGATGATGACGATGTTGCCCTTGCCGCCCAGCGTCTTGAGCAGGAAGCGCGCGGTCTCGAGCCCGAGGCTGTAATCGTCGGCGCCGACGAAGGACAGGAACTTGCCGCCGGCGGAGCGGTCGGTGATGTTGACGACGGGGATCTTGGCATCGTTGATCTTCTCGACACCCGGCACCATCGCCTTGTAGTCGACCGGCGTGAAGACGATGGCGCTCGGCTTCTTCACCACGACGTCCTCGATCTGGCTGAGCTGCTCGGGAATGCTGTCGGGCTTGGTCGGGATGTACTGCAGCGTCTTCGCGTTCAGCGTCTTCGCCATGTTGTCGGCGCCGACCCGCACGGTCTGGAAGAACGGGTTGGTCTGGTTCTTGGTGAAGACGGCGATGGTCTCGCCGTCGGCTCGCGCTTGCGTGGTGAGCGCGGGCGCCATCAGCAGCGGCAGCGCCAAATAACCCAGTGTCTGTTTCATGTTGCCTCCATCCCTCATTTTGCTTGTTGGTCGTTCAAGAACTCATTGCGCGCGGCGGCGGGTCTTCATGTCGAGCCAGACCGCGAGAATGACGATGATGCCGGTGACCAGCGGCTGCCAGTTGGCGCTGACCGACAAGAGGTTCATGCCGTTCAGCACCAGCGTCAGGATCAGTGCGCCGATGAAGGTGCCGAACACGGTGCCGACGCCGCCGAACAGCGAGGTGCCGCCGATCAGCACGGCGGCGATCGCGGGCAGCGTCAGGCTTTCGCCGATATCGGCCTCGGCCGAATTGAGCCGCGACAGGAAGATGATCGAGGCGAGCCCCGCCATGGTGCCGGAGACGGCGTAGACCAGCAGCAGGCGGCGCGCGACCGGAATGCCGGAGAGCCGCGCCGCAACCGGATTGGCGCCGATCGCATAGATCTCCTGGCCCCAGATCGTTCGCTGCGCAAACAGTGTTCCGATCCCGAGGAACACCAGCAGCAGGTAGACCGGGATCGGCAGGCCGAACAGATAGCCGCTGCCGATCTGGCGGAAGCCTGCCGGAAAGCCGTGAAGGGTTTCGCCCGCCATGTACCAGTAGGTGAGGCCGTTCAGCACCCAGAGCATGCCGTAGGTGGCGATGAAGGAGGGGATACGAAGCGCGGTGACCATGACGCCGTTGAGCAGGCCGACGATGCCGCCGCAGGCAAGCCCGGTGAGAATGCCAAGCGCCGGCGAGCCGGTCTTGTGGATCACGGTCCCGGCGATGCAGGCGGACAGCGCGACATTGGCGCCGACGGAGAGATCGAGGCCCGCGGTCAGCACCACCAGGGTCAGGCCGGAGGCGATGAAGAAGGTCAGGCTCGCCTGCCTGAGCACATTGAGGATGTTGCCGAGGCTCAGGAAGGAATCGCTGAGCACGGCAAGCACCGCACAGATCAGCAGCGCCGCAAGCAGGCGATAGAACAATTGGATCGCATCCTGCGACAGGAACGAGCGCGGCGGCGCGATGGCCTCTTTGCTGATGTCGGTCATGCGCGGCTCCTGAGCCCGTCGAGGAACAGCGCGACGATGACGAGCACGCCGACGCTTGCGACCTGCACCGAGGACGGCAGCGAGATCAGGTTCAGCCCGTTGCGCAGCACGCCCACCGAGAGCACGCCGAGCACGGTGCCGAGCAGCCAGCCATTGCCGCGCTCGAACGACGTGCCGCCGACGGCGACGGCCGCGATCGCATCGAATTCGAGACCGAGGCCGGCCGTCGGGTGACCGGAATTCATCCGCGCCGTCATCAGCAGGCCGGCAATGCCGGCCATCGCGCCACCGATCGCATAGACCATGATCAGCAGACGGTTGGGTGACAGGCCGGCATAGCGCAGCGCCTCCCGGTTGCCGCCGAGCGCGAAGATGTAGGTGCCGAAACGGGTGTGATAGAGCAGGCCGTGAAACGTTGCATAGGTCACCAGCGCCATCACGATCGGCACGGGAACGCCCAGCAGCGTCGCCGAATAGATGTCGCGTACGCTGTGGGGGATGCCGACCACGCTCTGGCCGTCGCTGACGATCAGTGACAGGCCTTGCGCCATGCCAAGCGTGCCCAAGGTCGCGACGAAAGGTGGGATGCCCACGATGGCGACCAGCCAGCCGTTGGCGAAGCCGAAGGCTGTGCCGACGAGAAGCCCGGCACCGAGGCCGAGCGACATCGAGTGGGTGGCGAGCGAGACGATGGCGACGCAGAGCGAGGTCAGGGTCAGCACCGCGCCCATCGACAGGTCCAGCCCCTCGGTCATGATGATCAAGGTCATCGGCAGCGCGAGCATGGTCAGGATCGTCGACTGCACCAGCACGTTGGAGAGGTTGGCGACCGACAGAAAACCGGGCGCGATCGTGCTGAACAGCGCGATCAGCAGCACCAGCACGATGGCAACGCCGGGAATGCGTTGCAATGGATTGGGTTGAGAGACGACTGCGGCCTCACGCATGATGCATCCCCAGTCGCACGATGTTCTCCTCCGTCAGCTCGTTGCGCGCGAGGTGCCCGGCGACACGCCCCTCGCGCATCACATAGGCGCGGTCGCAGACATGGCAGATCTCGACCTGTTCGGACGAGATCATCAGCGCGGCCGCGCCTTCAGCGACAAGTCGGTCGATCAGGGCGAAGATTTCGACCTTGGCGCCGATGTCGATGCCCCGGGTCGGCTCGTCGAAGATGAAGAGCTTCGAGCCGGCAGCGAGCCACTTCCCGATCACGACCTTCTGCTGATTGCCGCCGGAGAGCAGACCGACGGTCTGGCGCGCGCTGGGCGTCGCAATGCGCAACTGCCGGATCAGGCCGTCGGCAGTGCGCTGCGCGCTGCGTTGATCGAACAGACCGCTCGGAAACAGCTTTCGCAGCGCCGACACCACCAGATTGTCCCCCACCGACCGCAACAGTGCGAGGCCCTCGCTCTTGCGGCTCTCCGGGATCAGCGCAATGCCGCAGCGGGCGGCAAGATCAGGCTCGCCGGAGATAGTCTTGCCGTCGAAGACGATCTCGCCTGATGTCACGGGATCGGCCCCGAAGATCGCGCGCGCGACCTCGCTACGACCGGAGCCGACCAGGCCACACAGGCCGACGATCTCGCCCCGCCGCACCTCGATGTTGATGTCCGAGATTCCGGTGGAGGCGCTCAGGCCCTTGACCTCGAGCAGCACTTCGCCGGGTTCGTCGGCAAAATTGCGCGGGTAGGTCATGTCGACATTGCGGCCGACCATCATGCGGACGAGCTGGTCCGGCGTGACGTCGGCCGGGCGAACGCCGTCGATGCGACGACCGTCGCGCAGCACGGTGATGCGGTCTCCGAGCGCGAACACCTCCGCCATGCGGTGCGAGATGTAGACGATGGAGACGCCGTCGGCCTTCAGCCGCGCGATTAGCGCGAACAGCAGCTCGGTCTCGCGATCGGACAGTGCTGCGGTCGGTTCGTCCATCACGAGGATGCGGGCGTTCTGGCTGATCGCTTTGGCGATCTCGACCATCTGCTGCTGCGCCACCCCTAACTTGTCGACGATGGTTGACGGGTCGATGTCAAAGCCGATCGTGCCAAGCACGCGCGCGGCGTCGGCCAAAATCTTGCGGCGGTCGATGGTGCCGGGGATGCGGCCCTTCGGCTCGCGGCCGAGAAAAATGTTCTGGGCGATATCGAGATGGGGGACCAGCGAGAATTCCTGGAAGATCACGGCGATGCCGAGCTTCTGCGCGTCTGCGGCCGAGTTGATCGCGACCGGCTCGCCCTTGAAGTAGAACTCGCCGGCATCGGCGCGATAGGCCCCGCACAGCACCTTCATCAGGCTCGACTTGCCGGCGCCGTTCTCGCCCAGCAGCATATGGACTTCGCCGGGGAAGACGGCAAAGGACACGTCATCCAGCGCCTTGACGCCAGGAAACTCCTTGCTGATGCCGCGCAGCTCGAGGAGCGGGACAGGCGAGGAGGGCTCGACGGCCAATGCGGCGGTGCTCATGCCTGCGCTCCGCTTGCAAAGATCTTTCCGGGATTCATCAGGCCCTTGGGGTCGAGCGCGGTCTTGATCGATCGCATCACATCGACGGCCTCGCCGAGTTCATCAGCGAGATAATCGATCTTGCCGAGCCCGATGCCGTGCTCGCCGGTGCAGGTGCCGTCCATGGCAATCGCGCGGGCGACCATGCGAGCCTGGAGCGCCTTGGCGCCTTCGACTTCCTCCGGCCTTGCCGGGTCAATCAGGATCAGCATGTGGAAATTGCCGTCGCCGACGTGGCCGACGATCGGCGCGATGAACCCGCGCCCGTCCGCGTCGCGCCGGGTCTCCGTGAGGCATTCCGCCAGTCGCGAGATCGGCACGCAGACATCGGTGATCACGGCACGCGCGCCGGGGCGGAGGCCCAGGCCGGCATAGAGCGTGTTGTCGCGGGCGTGCCAGAGACGGCTGCGATCCTCCGGTGCCTTCGCCCAGGCAAAGCCATGGCCGCCATGGTCGGCGGCAATGGCCTGTGCGGCCTCGGCCTGCTCGGCGACGGAAGTCTCAGAACCATGGAATTCGAAGAACAGGGTCGGGGCTTCGCGATAGCCGAGCTTCGCATAGGCGTTGATGCCGCGCATCATGACGTCGTCGAGCAGCTCGATGCGCGCCACGGGGATCGCGGACTGGATCACGGAGATCGCGGTGTCCACGGCGTCCTGCAGGGTGTCGAAGCTGCAGACCGCGGCCGAGATCGCCTGCGGCACGGGATGCACCTTGAGCGTGATCTCGGTGATGACACCGAGCGTGCCCTCGGCGCCGACGAACATGCGGGTCAGGTCGTAACCGGCGGCCGACTTGCGCGCACGCCGGGCGGTTCGGATCACGCGGCCGTCGGCCAGCACCACCTCCAGCGCCATGACGTTGTCCTTCATGGTGCCGTAGCGCACCGCCATGGTGCCGGAGGCCCGCGTGGACGTCATGCCGCCGATCGAGGCGTCGGCGCCGGGGTCGATCGGAAAGAAAAGCCCGGTGCCGCGCAGCGCCGCATTGAGCTGCTTTCGTGTGATGCCGGGCTGGACCACGACGTCCATGTCGCTCTCGTGCACCGTCAGCACCTTGTTCATGCGTGCGAAGTCGAAGCAGACTCCCCCCGCGACCGCGGCCGCATTGCCTTCGAGCGAGGTCCCGGCGCCGAACGGAACGATGGGCATGTTCGCGCCCGCGCATAGCTTGACGATCTCCGCGACCTCCTGCGTGGTTTCAGGGAATACGACGATGTCTGGCGGCAGGCTGCGATAATGTGACTCGCTCTGCCCATGCTGATCGAGCACGCCACGCGCGACGCTCGCGCGCGGGCCGATCAAGCCTGTGAGGCGATCGGCCAATATGCCCGTGCTGACCCGTGGTCCCATCCTTGCTCCCTGTCTTGCCCTGCCGGACTCTTGTTGGTCCGCCGTCGTTCAGCTTAGGCGGCTCTTGCGCTGCTTGCGACCTGCTTCAGGCCGAAATCATAGTTGAGATGAAAATACTCGCTGTCCACCATGCGACCATCGGGCGCACGACCTGGCGGGCACCGCACAAATTCGCGGATCAGGCTGTCCTTGACGCCGAACACCACGTCGCTGTCGAGATACTGGTCGCCGGCCACGAACACATGGGTCACGAGTTGCTCGAAGCCGGGCGCCGAGATCATGAAATGCACATGCGCCGGGCGCCAGGGATGGCGGCTCTGGACCGCCAGCATGTCGCCGACCGTGCCGTCATGCGGGATCGGATAGGCGGCCGGCTTGATCGACCAGAAATTGAATCGGCCATTCTGGTCGGTGTGGAAGCGCGCCCGCATCGCAAGATCGCCGATCTTGTCGAGCTGCTGCACGTCGTAATAGCCGTCGTCGTCGGAATGCCAGACGTCGACGACCGCGTCCGCGAGCGGCCGTCCGTCGACAGTCGACACCGAGCCGGTGACGAGCATCGGATCGCCCTCCATCGGGCCGGAGATGTCAGCGCCGTTGTCTTTCTCGGGCGAGGCCTGCACGAAGAACGGACCGAGCACCGTGGTTTCGGTCGCGCCTTCCGGCACCGGATGGTTGATGGCGTCGACCAGCATGGAGACGCCGAGCGCGTCCGACAGCAGGATGAACTCCTGGCGCTTGTCGTCGCACATCTGGCCGGTGCGGGTCAGGAAGTCGATGCCGTATTCCCATTCCTTCTGGGTCGGCCGCACCTCGCGGACAAAGGCATGAAGGTGGCGCACCAGCGCTTCGCTGACCTGCTTGATGCGCGGATCGGTTGCGCCCGCGATCCGCTCCAGCACGGCGTCGGTGATGGTGTTCTCGTTGAAATTGCGCATAGATGCCTCCGTAACTCAGAGTTTGGGCTCGCCGAGGCCGGACAGCCGCTCGATGTGTTTGACAGTCGCGATGAAGTCAGCGTCGCCGTCGCCTTGCGCGACCAGCGAGCCATAGGTCTCCCGCACTTGGGCGGCGAGCTGAAGCGGCACGCCGACCGCGTGGCCGGCGCCGAGGATCAGATCGAGATCCTTGGCCATCTGCCTGCAGGAAAAGGTCGAGTCGAAATCGCGGTTACGCAGCGGCGCGGTCTTGTACTTCACCATCGGTGAGGCCACCGCGCTGTCGTCGAGAACTTTCAGAATGTCCTGCCAGCCGATGCCGCCCTTGCGCGCCAGCGCCAGGCTTTCCGCCATCATGGCGGCCGAGACAGCGATCATCAAATTGACCGCAAGCTTCGCATATCGCGCTTCCTCGCCGGGCCCGAGATAGGTCTGGGCGCGGGTGAAGGCGGCGAGCAGCGGCTTTGCGTTTTCGTAGGCGTCCTTCGGGCCCGAGACGAAGCAGCTCAGCGCGCCAGTGTGGACGATGCTGGCATTGCCCGAGACCGGCGCACGCAGGTAGAGGACACCGCGCGCCTGTGCGGCGGCGTCGACCTCTGCGGACGCCTCGACGCTCACAGTGCTGGTCTCGACCAGGACAGATCCAGCCGCCATCGCGGCGATGAGGCCTGTTGGGCCGAGCAGTGCGCCGCGCAAGGCAGCGTCATCGGGTAAGGACGTGATGATCGCGACCTTGCCGCCCACGGCCTCCGCCGGCGAAGCGGCAATCGAAATGCCTTGCGCGCGCGCCTCGTCGAGCCGTGTCGTGCTCCGGTCGAACGCGGTCACGGCATAACCGGCCTTGGCGACGAGCACCGACATCGGCAGGCCCATCTTGCCGATCCCGATGAAAGCGACGTTCTTTGGCGTGTCAGTCATTGTTGTTGTCCTTGACGCCCTCAGGCGGCGTGTCCCTGTCGTTCGATGTCGTGCACCAGCCGCCGGCCGGATTGCGCGAGCAATTGCTTTTTCGCCTCCAGACCGTCGGCCAGCAACCGTCCATTCCGCTTCTTCCACACGCCGCCGATCATCACGGCCTCGATATTGGCGAGGCTCGTTTGCATCACCACGGTGGCAACGGGATCGTGCACTGGGACGAGGTTGAGATCGGAGCAATCGATGATGACGAGGTCGGCGAGCTTGCCCGGCGTCAGTGAGCCGATCTGGTGCTCGCGACCGAGCATGCGGGCGCCTTCCGTCGTAATCCAGCGCAGCGCCTCGCGGACGGGGATCGTGGTCGTCGCTGGAATGGTGCTGGTGACCTTGCGCGACTCGGCGTTGTCGAGCGCCCGCTGCATCGAGAGCGCAACGCGCGCGGCGGAGAAGAGGTCGCCGGCCAGCACGGATTCCAGATCGATGCCGATGGTCGGCCGCACGCCGCGCTTGAGCAGCCGTCCGGTGATCGGGAAGCCGTGGCCCTGGACCATCTCGTTCTCCGGCGTCACCGAGAAGGAGACGCCGAGGTCGACCATCCGGTCCAGGAGATCGTCAGGCAGGTCGTTGCCATGGACGATGTTGATTCCGGCGCCGACGAGGCCGGCCCCGATCAGCTTCTCCCAGCCACCAGGCGTCTTGGCGGGACCACCGCCCTGATGCATGGATGCGATCAGCTTGAACTCGCGCGCCATGCGGAAATCGTGCATGGCGACGTCGAGCGTCGAATAATGCGGGCCGAGGATCGCGAGCCCAAGTGTGACGAGGCCGTCGCGGTCGGCGAGGGGCCCCGCCAGCAGTCGCTCGACCTCACGGCGTGGATGCGGGATTTCCGAGAAATGCGGCTCGCCCGGTTTCGGTTCAGGTTTGGGCGAGCCGTGGAAGAAGGCCGCGCGGATACCGCTCTCGATCAGGCCGCGCACGGCGGCGTCGGTATGATCAGGCGTCGGATTGTTGTGGCACCAGTCGACCAGCGTGGTGGTACCTTGGTTGATCTGGTTCAGCGCGCCCACCAAGGTCGCGATATGGATGTCCTCGGGCCCGAACACCGTTGCGAGCCCGGCATGCATGCGGCGGAAATATTCCAGCAGCGTCCAGTTGGCGGCATAGCCGCGTAGACCCGTCTGCCAGGTGTGCATATGGGCGTTGATCAGGCCGGGGATGACGATGCGCCCGGTGCCGTCGATGATCTCGGCCTCAGTCGCGCCGCTGCCGAGATCGATCGATGGACGCAAATCAACGATGCGGTTCCCCTCGATCAGCACATCGCCGCCGGGTAAATCGCCGATCGCGTCATCCATGCTGATGATGACCGCGGATTTGATCAGCGTGCGCCGCATCGAATCAAACTGCCGCTCTGATGGCGCCGGGCGGCTCACCGGCCCAGGCGCGCGCGATCAGGTCGCGGATGGCGTCGCGTTCGAGCGGGCGCGGGTTCCAGTAGGCGTTGGTGACAGCAAGGTCCGCGGCCTTGTCGATGCCGCCTTCGGGCATGCCGATGTAGCGCAATGCGACCTTCGCACCCAGCCGCTTCGCGAGCTCGAAGAGTCCTTGCGATGCATCGGCGGCGCCGATTGCGCGTGAGATCCGCGCCATCGCGTCGGGCACGGCCGGCGCGTTGTAGGCCAGCGCATGCGGCAGCACGATGGTATGGGTCTCGGCGTGCGGCAGGTCGAAGGTGCCGCCGAGCGTGTGGCAGAGCTTGTGATGCAGCGCCATGCCGACGGTGCCGAGGCAGACGCCGCACAGCCAGGCGCCATAGAGCGCTTCGGTGCGGGCCTCGCGATCGTCGCTTTTCGTGGCAATCGCGGGCAGGGCGCGGGCGAGCGCGCGGATGCCTTCCTCCGCCATCAGCGACGTCACCGGATTGGCATCGCGCGCATAGAGCGCCTCCACCGCATGCGCAATCGCGTTGATGCCTGATGTCGCGGCCAGGCTCGCCGGCAGAGTCAAAGTGAGATCGACATCATAGATCACCGTCTCCGGCAGGATGGCGGCATCGCGCACCGTGGTCTTCAGGCCGTTCTCGGTCTGGCCGACAATCGGCGTCATCTCCGAGCCGGCATACGTCGTGGGAATGCAGAGCTGGTTGATTCCGGTGCGCAAGGCGAGCGCCTTGCCGAGCCCGGTCGTGGATCCGCCCCCGAGGGAAATGACGCAGTCGGCCTTGCACGCCTTCATCGCCGCGAGCGCCCGCTCCGTGACCTCGACCGGCGTGTGCATGGTCGCGCCGGGAAAGATGCCGGCGGAGAGCGGACCGAGCGCCGCGCCCAGCTTTTTGCCTTGCGCCTCCTGCTGCGGCGTCGTCAGTACCAGCGCGCGCTTGCCGCCGAGCCGCTCGACCTCGGCCTTGGCGCCAGCCAGCGTTCCGCTGCCGAACACGACGCGGCAGGGCAGGTTTTCAAAGGTGAACGAACCGATCATGTGCCGGTCTCTTTGATGGGATAATCGACCTGGAAGCGTCCGATCCGCAAGTCGCCCAGCGCCTCGCGCACGCGCAAATGTTCCGGGTGGGTGGCATAGGCCGCGAGCGCAGCGTGGTCGGTGAATTCGGAGAACAGCACGACGTCGCAGGCGTAATCGACATCACTGACATCGAGCCCGACTTCGATATGGGTGAGGCCGTCGATCCGTCCGCGCAAGCCCTCGAACAGGGTCTTGACCTTGACCCGGGCGGCGGAACGCTCCGCGGGCGTCTCCCCGCGCAGCCGCCACATCACGATGTGCCTGATCGGGCCCGACATTTCCCTGTTTCCTCGCCTGCTATCTTGCTTGTGTTTGGGCCATTTTGACTTGCGGGATACGGAAATAAAGGTCAATAATCGCAAGTCTCTTTTCCTGTTTGCGAAAAAATGGACCGCCTGCTGCAATTGGAAGTGTTCGCCAAGACGGCCGAGCTCGGCAGCCTGTCCAAAGCTGCCGAAGCGCTGCGCATGTCGAATGCGGCCGCGAGCCGCCATCTCAGCGCGCTCGAGGAGCGCCTTGCGGTCCGGCTGATCGAGCGCAACACTCGTCGGCTGTGGTTGACGGAGGCGGGGCAGGAGTTGCTGGAGCGCTCGAGCCGGGTTTTGAGCGAACTGGCGGAGGCCGAGGACATCGTCAGCGATCGCGCGCTGTCGCCGCAGGGCACGCTGCGGGTCACGAGCTCGCTGTCCTTTGCGGTGATCTATCTGGCGCCGATGCTGCCGGCCTTCCGCGCGCGCTATCCGAAGCTCAACATGCAGATCACCACCGCCAACCGGTATTCCGATTTCATCGAGGCCGGCATCGACGTGGCGATCAGGACGCGCGAGCAGGAGCCGGATTCGAACATCATCGTCCGCCGCATCGGCCAGATGAGGCGTGTGCTCGCGGCTGCGCCCTCATATCTCGCAAGCTGCGGCGAGCCGGAACAGCCCGTCGATCTCGCGCGCCATAACATGCTGGTCTACAATCTCGCCAACGATCCTTATTCGCTGCGCCTGCGCAGAGGCAACGGCGCGCAGACTGTCCGCGTCACGCCGACGCTCGACAGCAATGACGGCCAGGTCATCCGCGGCGCCGCGCTGGCGGGGCTCGGCATCCTCATCCAGCCGCTCTATATCGTGCAAAGCGATATCGCGGCGGGCCGTCTCGTCCAGGTTCTGATGGACTGGGAGCTGCCGCTGCTGACGATGAACATCGCCTACCAGAACCGTGCCGGACTGCCCGCCAAGATCAGGGTCTTTTCCGACTTCCTGGTCAGCCACATCCGCGAGCATTCGCAGCCGGGGATCTGGATCGACGCGGCGAAGTGAGCGACATTTTCGAATTCAGGCGGCTTTGCAGAAGGCACATCCATTGAAAGCCAGGACATCCGGCACCGCATGGCGGCATGCCAACATCGGTCGGCTGCTCAACAACGCAGTGCGGCGCTTCGAAGGTCGTGTGCTCGAACTGATGAGCGAGAAGGGGCATGGCGAAACGCGGATCGCGCATGTCGGCCTCACACGCAATCTCGACGTGGAGGGGACCAGACTGACGGAGCTCGCCCGCCGCGCCTCCATGAGCAAGCAGGCGATGGGCGAGCTGGTCGATCAATGCGCCGATCTCGGCCTGGTCGATCGCATCGCCGATCCCACCGATCGGCGCGCGCGCATCGTCATGTTCACGCCGGCCGGGCGCAAATGGCTCGATGCGTTCCGCGACGCGGTCGACGTCGCCGAGCAGGAAATGCGCGCCGAGCTCGGCAAGGCCACGATGGATGCGATCGTGAAGGGGCTGGCGGTCTATGGCGCGACGTTCGACACGCTCGACGACATCAGATAGTCAGGCTCCTTGACGATATCGTCAGGCGACCTTACCATGCAGAATAATGCTGGTAGGGAGAAGCGTCTTGGAAACATGTCTGAAGGCCTCGGTGCTCATCGTGGGCGGGGGGCCCTGCGGCCTGATGCTCGCCAACGAGCTCGGCCGGCGCGGCGTGTCCGCGATCCTGGTCGATGAAAAGCCGGGCACCGCATTCAATCCGCAAGCCAATGCGACGCAAGCGCGCTCGATGGAGCACTATCGGCGGCTGGGTTTTGCCGACGAGATCCGACGCGAAGGACTGCCTGCGGATTATCCGACGGACGTTGCATATTTCACGCGCTACACCGGATACGAGCTGGCCCGATTTCAATTGCCGTCATCGTCACGCGCGAGCGAGCTCGTCAAGGCCATGTCGGGCTCCTGGAGCGCGGCCGAGCTGCCGCATCGGGTCTCGCAAAAATATGTCGAGGCGGTGCTGCGCCGCCATGCCGAACGGCTTCCCGGAATACGGCTCAGCTACGGTCATCGTCTGATCAGCTACGTCGAGAGCGATGACGGCGTCGTCGCCCAGATCGAACGTCTCGATGACAACAGCCGCTTTGAGGTCCGGGCCGACTTCCTGGTCGGGGCCGACGGGCCGCGCTCCATGGTCCGGCAGTCGCTCGGCATTGTCTACGGCGGCGAAACCGGAACGCAGCGCGATTTCATGGGCGGCCGCATGCTGGCGGTCTATCTCCGTTCGCCCGGCTTCTACACGAGCATCCCGCACGCCAAGGCGTGGATGTACAATTGCTTCAACGGCGACCGCCGCGCCTTCATGGCATCGGTGAACGGTCGCGACGAGTTTGCGTTTCACACGCAGCTTCGGCCCGATGAGAACGAAAATGCGATCACGATCGACGAAGCCAAAGCGGCGTTCCAGCGCGCTTGCGGCGCACCGATCGACTGCGAAGTGCTGTCGTTCCTGACCTGGACCGCCGGTCATGCGCTGGTCGCGAATGGGATGCAGCGGGGCAGGGTGTTCCTTGGCGGCGACGCGGCGCATCTGTTCACGCCAACCGGCGGGCTTGGCTACAACACGGCGATCGAGGATGCGGTCAATCTCGGCTGGAAGCTCGCAAGCGTCGTCAAGGGTGTGAGCCCGGCGGGGCTGCTCGACAGCTATGAGGTCGAGCGGCGTCCGGTGGCGCTGCGCAACACCGATTATGCGCGTCGCTTTGCCGACTCGCTCGGTCTGTTCGCTCCCGCGCCTGAGATCGAGGACCCCACCGAGGCCGGCGACGAGGCGCGGCGGATCGCTGGCGTCTATCTCGAACAGCACGCCCGCGCCGAATTCAACATCCCCGGCATAACCTTCGGCGGGCGTTACGACGGCTCGCCGATCATCGTCTCCGATGGTAGCCAGCCGCCGCCGGACGCCGCGAACGTCTACGTTCCGAGCGCCTGTCCCGGCGGGCGCGCCCCGCATGCGTGGTTGGACGACGGCGTCTCCTTGTACGATCTGTTCGGGTTCGAGTGGACGCTGCTCCAGTTCGGCGAGGTCATGTCCGCGCATGCGTCATTCGCCGAGACCATCCGCGCGATCGGGGTTGATGTGAAACTCGTCACGCTGCCGAAATCGCTGCGGGATCTCTACGACGCCGATCTCGCCTTGATACGCCCCGACCAGATCGTGGCCTGGCGCGGCAGCGCGTCACAGGCTGGCAGGACTGGGCGCGTCCTTGCCCGCGCACTCGGACACAATGCGAGCGACAGCGCACGGCTGGCAAGCTGATCGACTCTCGCCGTCGCATCCGATCAGCGGCGGCGCGGCCAATAACAACAAGACAACAAAACGACAAATGACATCGGAGGAGGAAGCCGTGACGATAAGAGCATTGGAGGACTACGACGTTGCGACCGTCGCCACTGCCGAGCAGACGGCGAGCAGCCGCCGGCGTATCCTGATCGCCGGCACCATCGGCACCGCGATCGAATGGTACGACTTCTTCATCTACGGCCTGATCGCGCCGCTGGTATTCGATCAGCTGTTCTTTCCGAAGTTCGACCAGCTCACGGCGACCATTGCGGTGTTCGCGACGTTTGCTGTCGGATTTTTGGCGCGTCCGCTCGGCGGACTGGTGTTCGGTCATTTCGGCGACCGCCTCGGCCGAAAGTCCGTCTTGCTGTGTACGCTGCTCATGATGGGACTTGCGACCATGTCGATCGGATTGTTGCCGACCTACGCCAGTGCAGGCGTGGCCGCGACCGTCGCGCTTGTGGCGTTGCGCTTCGTCCAGGGGTTTGCGCTCGGCGGCGAGTCGACCGCGGCGATCCTTATGGCGATCGAGACGGCGCCCGGCCACCGCCGCGGCTTCTCGGCCGCGGTGATCCAGGCCGCAGGACCCGTCGGCGTCGTGCTCGCCTCGTTTGCGGCGCTCACGATCTCGCGGTTGCCGGAGGCGGATTTGCTGTCATGGGGCTGGCGCGTCCCGTTCCTGATCAGCGCGGTGCTGGTTGCGCTCGGCGTCTATATGCGCCTGCGCATCGAAGAGAGCGCGACATTCCGAAAGGCGAAGGTGACTGAAGCAGCGCCTGTGGTCGAAGCGCTGCGGGAGCATTGGCGGCCGATCCTCATCGTGTTCTTCGCCGAAATGGCGCAGACATCATATTTCTATTTGACGGCGATCTTCACCATCTCCTTCGCGACCCGTCAGCTCGGCGTCCCGAAGGACGTCATCACGCAGGCCGTGCTGTTCGCCAATCTCGTCGGCCTCGTTGCGATGCCGCTCATCGGCGCCTGGTCCGACCGCATCGGACGAAAGCGTCTGTTCCTGGCCGGCGTGGTGCTCGCAGCCATCTCGATGTTTGCATTCTACGATGTGGTCGCGAGCCGTGACACGATGCTGGTGACATGCGCGGTGATCCTCGCCGCGGGGGTGATCCATCCGCTGATGTTCGGCAGCGAAGGGAGCTATTTCCCGGAACTGTTTCCGACCCGTATTCGCTTCACCGGCGTGTCGATCGGAAAGCAGCTCGGGACGGTGCTCGGCGGCGGCATCGCGCCGCTGGTCGCCACCAGCCTGTTTGCGCAAACGGGCTCCACCTACGCGATCACGGGATACTACGTCGCGCTCGCGCTCGCAGCGATGATCGCGCTCGGCTTCGCGCATGAAACCGGCAAGTCGCGGCTGCTCGGCTGAGCAGGCGCCATCACCAACATCAGGGAGGTTTTCATGGACGTCAGTCTTCTCATCAACGGGCAGGACCAGGCCGCTTCCGGCGGCAAGGTGTTCGAGCGCCGCAATCCGCTGTCGCAGGAGGTGGCAAGCCGCGCGGCCGCCGCGACGGCGTTCGATGCCGACGCCGCGGTGGCGGCAGCTTCCGCCGCATTGCCAGGATGGTCGGCACTTGGCCCGAATGCGAGGCGCGCTCTGTTGCTGAAGGCCGCAGATGCGCTTGAGGCGAAGCGCGATGCCTTCATCCGGATCATGATGGCCGAGATCGGCACGACGGAGATCTGGTCCGCCTTCAACGTGAAGCTCGCGACCGGCATGCTGCGCGAAGCGGCGTCGCTCACCACGCAGATCGCCGGCGAGGTGATCCCGTCGGACAAGCCGGGATGTCTCGCGATGTCCGTTCGCCAGCCGGCCGGCGTGTGCCTCGGTATCGCGCCGTGGAATGCGCCGATCATTCTCGGCGTTCGCGCCGTGGCGACGGCGCTTGCCTGCGGCAATACGGTCGTGCTCAAGGCGTCCGAGATTTGCCCGGGAACGCACCGGCTGATCGGCGAGGTCTTCAAGGATGCAGGCTTTCCGCCCGGTGTCGTAAATGTTCTGACCAACGCACCGGCCGATGCGCCTGCTCTGGTCGAGCGCCTGATCGCCAATCCGGCCGTGCGGCGGATCAACTTCACCGGCTCAACCCGGGTCGGCCGCGTCATCGCCGAACTCGCCGGGCGGCACCTCAAGCCGGTGCTGCTCGAGCTTGGCGGCAAGGCGCCTCTGGTCGTGCTCGACGATGCCGACCTCGATGCCGCCGTCGCCGCCGTGGCCTTCGGCGCCTTCATCAACCAGGGCCAGGTCTGCATGTCTACTGAGCGCGTAATCGTGGACGAGGCCGTCGCCGATCAGTTCGTCGCGAAGCTTGCCAAGAAGACAGGCGCGCTTCCGGCCGGCGACCCGCGCCGCGGTCCGGTGGTGGTCGGCTCGATGATCGACGAGGCGCCGGCCAAGCATGTCGTTGCCCTGATCGACGACGCGATCGCGAAAGGCGCCGTCAAGCTCGCGGGGGGCGACCGGGTTGGCACGGTCGTCCCAGCCACCGTGCTCGACCGCGTGGTGCCGGGCATGCGCATCTACACCGAGGAGAGCTTTGGTCCCGTCGTCTCGGTGGTCCGCGCGCGTGGCGTGGACGATGCCGTTCGGCTCGCCAACGATACCGAGTACGGCCTCTCGGCCGCCGTGTTCGGCCGCGACGTCGCGCGTGCCCTGACGGTGGCGCAGCGGATCGAAAGCGGTATCTGCCACGTCAACGGCCCGACCGTGCATGACGAGGCGCAGATGCCGTTCGGCGGCGTCAAGGGATCGGGCTACGGCCGCTTCGGCGGCCAGGCCGGGATCGCCGAGTTCACCGATCTGCGCTGGATCACCATCGAGACCCAGCCGCAGCACTATCCTTTCTGATCGCGCAGCAAGCGAAGCCACCAGGACGTCCATTCATGAATTCGAAAATTCTCACGGTTCGGGAAGCGACCCTCGGTGTGCTTCGCTCCTTTGGCGTCGATCGCGTTTTCGGCAATCCCGGCTCGACCGAGCTTGCCTTCCTCGGCGACTGGCCCGATGACATCGACTACGTGCTCGGTTTGCAGGAAGCCTGCGTCGTCGGCATGGCGGACGGCTACGCGCAGGCGACGGGGCGTCCGGCTTTCGTCAATTTGCACTCGGCGGCCGGGCTCGGTCATGCGCTCGGCAATCTCTTCACCGCGTTCCGCAACAAGACGCCGATGGTCGTGACAGCCGGGCAGCAGGCGCGCAGCCTGTTGCGGATGCGACCCTATCTCTTCGCCGAGGACGCCGCACAGTTTCCAAAGCCCTATGTGAAATGGAGCGCCGAACCGGCGCGGGCCGAAGATGTTCCAGCGGCGATCGCGCAGGCCTTCCTCACCGCCATGCAGCATCCGCGCGGTCCGACATTCGTGTCGGTCCCGTCGGATGATTGGGCGCGGCCCGCAATCGCACCGCCGGTCCGCCACATCGCGACGGAGTTTGCGCCCGATCCGGCGGCGATCGTTCGGCTCGGCGCGGCGATCCGGGCCGCCAAAAAACCTATCTTCGTTGTCGGACCCGAGATCGATCGCAGCGGCTGCGTCGACGCGATGGTCGCTGTGGCCGAGCAGGCGAGCGCGGCCGTTTGGGCAAGCCCGATGTCGAGCCGTTCAAGCTTTCCGGAATTGCATCGGCTGTTTGCCGGCTTCCTTCCGGCAGCACCAGGAGGGCTCGCCCGCGCCCTGCGCGGCGCCGATCTGATCGTCGTGGTCGGCGCGCCGGTGTTTACTTTCCATGTCGAAGGACAATGCGAATTGCTCGACGACGGAACGCTGGTCTGGCAGATCACGGATGATCCGACGGAAGCCGCAGCCGCTTCTGTCGGCGACACCATCATCAGCACGCTCCCGAAGGCGCTGGCTGGACTGCTGTCGGCGATGCCTGACATCGCGGAGCGCGAAGTGCCGGCCGCGCGGATGCGGCCTGCCGCTCCTGCCGCGCAACATCCGATTCCGCCGGGCTATGCGCTCGCCCGGCTCTCGGCGTTGATGCCGGGCGATGCGATCGTGGTCGAGGAAGCGCCGTCGCATCGTCCCGCCATTCAACAATTCCTGCCGCGGCCGGGTGCGGACAGCTTCTATACGATGGCGAGCGGCGGACTTGGTTACAGCCTGCCGGCCTCCGTCGGCGTGGCGCTGGCGCGGCCCGGCCGCCGCATCGTCGCCCTGATCGGTGACGGATCGGCGATGTATTGCATCCAGGCGATCTGGACCGCGGTGCAACGCCGCTTGCCGATCACCTTCGTGATCATGAACAATTCAGGCTATGGCGCGATGCGCGCCTTCAGCCAGCTGATGCAGGCGCATCGCCCGCCCGGGATCGACCTGCCCGGGCTCGACTTCGTGGCGCTCGCAAGGGGAATGGGTTGTCCGGGGCGGCGCGTGACCGATGCCAGTGACGTCGATCCTATCTTGACCGAAGCGTTGGCATCGAGCGGTCCCGCGCTGGTCGATATCGCCGTCGACGACGCCACGACGGACTTGTTCAGCCATCCGCGCTAGCTGGCGGTAGAGGGACTGGTTCGCGGCGACAAAACGGCCGATGGAAATTTGCCTCCGAAGGCGCGGGTCTTGGGTTGGACACGCGATCCGTCGATCACCTCGAGCCGGCCGTAGCGGTTCAAGGTGTGCAACTTCCTGCCGGGCCATGCCGATCCGGGCCGCAGAGAGTGGCGGACAATCTGCTTGAACGTCGTCGGCGACAGTTCGACGATTTCCGCCAGGGCGAGCGCTGCGCCGTATCCGCCGGCACAATCCTGGACCGGCCGCCACAATTTGCCATTGATGGTGACGAAATTCCCCGCAGGCCGCGTGCTCGCGCGGTCGATGAGGACGGGGTTGCTGGCATGCGGCAACCACGGGCCCATGAGGTGCTCGGCGTAATAGATCGCCAGCGAATCCGAATATCCGCCGGTGCCGTCGCGCCAAGCTCCGAACAGATAGTTCAGGCCGTTGTGCCGCGTGATCGTCACATCGGCGAGTTCAAGTCCCGAAAGCAGCGTCTCGTGCCGCTCCCATTTGTCTGGAAACCGAACGCATTTGTAAATGGCGACGTCCCCATTGGTCGAGCTCTCCGGGATCATCCACAACGCGCCATCGTCCTCGATCAGGAAGGGATAGGAGAGGTGCCAGGGCTCGTCCAGTACGGGCACGACCGCTCGGACCGGGCCCGTATCGTCGAACTCGATCGCGGAAATGATTCCTTTCCCAACCCGGTGATCGAGATCTTCAAAGAAGACGAATGTTCTTCCCTGCCATGTGATGGGGAAAGGATCGGCGTAGAAGTGATTTCCGGGGTCGGAAAGGACATTCCAGCGGGGCCCTGACAGATCTCCGGTCTGCCAGACGCCGGCACCATCATTGAAGCGCCACCCGACATGCCAATGCGGGGCATAGCAGCAGAGGCGATAGATCTCCTTGGCGATCGATGTCGCTAGGCCGCGCGCGACGTACGCCGCCGGCAGGCCGTTACCAATTCGGGCCGGTCGCGCCAGCTGCGGCAGGATGCGCGGCCGTCCCGACAGGATGGCCGCCACCATGGTCAGGGTTCGCGCCATGACCGTTTCTAGTCCGCCGCTCAGACCGGCCGCGATTTCGGCAGAGGGGTGGCCGCGATCGAGGACTGCACCGTCGACCTCGTCGACGATTTCGATCACCGGCAGATCGCCGGCGAGAATGGCGGCAAGGGCTGCGTTTTCGCCTGCGGCTCCATTGAACAGCGGACGGAGATACTGCCGGGCGGAGCAGTTCGGATCCCGCGCGGCACCGGTGAAATCGACAATGACGTCCGCTGTGCCGGTGCGAGCCTGCATCCGTTCGGGACTGATCTTCAGCCTGTCGGCGCCGCTGTGTTTGCCCTTGTGCAACACCAAACGTTCGAGCTCGAACAGCATGTCGAGACCCGTCGGCCGCGGCTCCGCCGTTGCCGTCCATGCAATCTGGACCGGTACATCCCGGTCATCGATCGGCAGCGTCTCGCGGCCCATCCATCGCCGCGCATGCTCAATTTCACAGCGAAACTCGATGATCATGTCGAGCCGATCCGTTTCCGAGTCGATCCGTTTAAATGCGCCCCGATCAAATGACCTGGCCGAGAATTCGAACGTATTCCTCCACCATGGCGTCCACTGAATAGCGCAGCTTCAGGCCTTTGGCGTTTTGTCGCAGTTCGTCGCTCAGTTTTTGGTCCGTCAGGAGCCTGGAGACGGCGGCCGACAGCTTGGTATGATCGGAGGCATCGACGAACAGCGCTGTCGGTTTTCCTTCGACGGACAGCACCTCGCGCAAGACCGGGAGATCGGTGACGACCGAGGGAACGCCGGCGTTTGCGGCCTCCACAGCGGCCAAGCCGAAGGTCTCCGCCTGCGTCGGAAATACGAATACGTCGAGAGCGGCGAGAAACTCCGCCATCTGGCGCGGGGTGATTTCGCCGAGCAGATGCAGCCTGTCCGATACTCTCAGCTCATCCGCCAACTGCCGCAGCCGGGCCTCGTCGGCTCCCTGGCCGGCCAGCGCGAGGTGCCAGGATGGTTGATCCGGCAACAGACGTATCGCCGCGTCGAGCCGCTTGTGCGGGTGCAATCTTGCTGCGCAGCCGAGCAGGGTGCGATCCGGCGGCAGATTGAACTTCTGTCGCGCAGCTTGCTTCGTCAGGGTGAGCGCCTTGTCGTCGAAGCCGTGCGGGACATGCACCATGCGCGCGCGATAAGCCTTGGGGTAGCGCGAATACTCGCGTTGCATGTCCAGCGAGTTGAGCGTGATGCGGTCGAAGAAGCCGAGGCTTCCCATGGCGATGTCGGCCATACGGACCGGCCAGCTCATCGACAGCGCGGATGAAACCTGATTGGCGATGACAGGCGCGCGGCAGATGAGGCGCGCCACGCCGGCGCCGATGACATTGCCGAAGTGCTGAAACGTCAGAACGGCGTCGGGCCTGGTGGCCCTGATATGGCCGCCGAGCGTCCACAGCATTTGCAGCAGCGCCAGCGGATTTCCCGGCCGGCTCGACGCGCAATAGATCGTGTCGGGGGGCTCATCGAACGAATCCGACTTGCGGAAGAAGAACAGATTGGTGACCCGATAGCCGCGGGCGGTCAGCCTGGCGCCAAGCAGGCGCGAGATCTCCTGCGCGCCCGCGTTCTCGGCCTGGGTCTGTACGAGAAGCACGTGCGGCTTTCGTCCGCCACCGTTGGGCGGCGGGAGTGCTGTCGCAGTCGTCTCGCCCAACGCCTTGTTTGGCTGGTAATGGAGCACGGATCCCGACCCACTAGAGAAACGAATTTTTCACATTCTTAACCCCGTGCTTACCATGGAGGCCTCGCGCGGACACCGACTAGCAATAAACGGAGTTAATGCGCGCCCTGTCGCAAGGGCATCGTTCGCGAGGGAATTCCGCTGGTTCCCGACGAAATGAAGCGCGCGCGTTAACCAATTGGTCACGGCCGCGCCAGGCGCGGGTAACCGCGGATTAACCATAGATATTTACGTTGGAGCAGGCACTGAACAGTGTTCGCCAGTTGAATCCGAGTAAAATCCATGACGTTCGGTCGCCGCGCAGACCCGACAAGTTCCGGATCGACCGCTGCCGCCGCGTCGTGGCAGACGCGACATGCGTCAAACGGCGAGTCGCGCGAATCCGCCGCGCGCTTGGGCGGTGCGCTCACGGCCGCGGGTGCGCTCTCTTTCATGCGGAACAACGCTCGCCGCATCCTGACGCTTGCTCTGGCGATTTTTTCCCTTGGCGTCATCGTTCTCTTGGTGATCCCGGTGCGATTTGCGGCGACCGCGCTGGTGGTGGTCGATCCACGCGAGCAACGCGTGACCTCGGAGCAGGACGTTCTGCCGGGCATCGGGCAGGATAGCGCTGCGCTGCAAAGCCTGGTCGAAGTGGCGAAGTCCGACGGCTTTCTCAAGCCGCTGATCGAGCAGCTCAAGATTCGGGACGACGAGGACATTTCCGGGGGACATACCGACCCCGCGCGCCTGCTCGAGAGATTCCGCAACCGCCTCGACATTTCCCGGCGCGGGCTGACCTATGTCATCGCCATCCGCTTCACGTCGAACCGGCCGGAGCGGGCCGCTTACTACGCCAATGCCATCGCCGAGGCGTTCGTCGCCAGCCAGGGCCGCAGCCGCACCGATGCGACCGACGAGGCCGCCGACTGGCTCAGTGGCCGGCTCAAATCATTGAGCGAACGGTTGAAGGCGTCAGAGGACGCCGTGGCCACGTTCAAGCTCGAGCACAGGATCGTCAACGCGGGCAAGGATTCCACCACCCAGCAATTGCGGGTCACCGAACTGTCGCAGCAGGTTGCCGCTGCGCGCGCCAGGACCGAAGAGGCGAAGGCCCGCCACGAGCAGGCACAGCGCGACGTGAAGGCGAATGTCGACAGTCCCGTCAAGCAGGATCTGCTGAGCGCCCTGCGCGCGCAGCGGTCGGCGCTCAATGACCAGATTGCGCAGAAGCGGGCGGTGTTCGGCGATCGCCATCCCGACCTCGTCATGTCGTACAGCCAGTTGACCGATCTCAACAGGCAGATCGAGGTTGAGCGGACGAAGGGCATCGACACCGCAAAATCGGAATACGAGGCCCAGCGCGAACAGCAGAAGGCGCTGGAAGGCCAGATGAAGGCGGCGGAATCGCAGCTTCTGGTCGATGGTCAGGCACTGGTCCGGCTCCAGGAGCTGCAGCGCGACGCCGAGGCCAACAGAAACATCTACGAGCAGTTCCTCTCGCGCTCCAAGACGACGAACGAGCAGCGCCTCTTGCAGAGCTCCCAGACCAAGATTGCGTCGTCCGCCATTCCGCCGCTGCGCTCGACCCTTCCACCGCTGTCCTTGCTGCTCGCCGCTCTCGCGATCGGTTCGCTGCTGACATCGACGGCGGTCGTTGCCGCCACGGGACGCGGATCGGACAAATCCGCTCCCGATGTCCGCGACCCCGAACCGGCTCCGCGCCAGCCCGCGACGTGGTCGCGTCCGCCCATTTGGGCCCGCATTCCCGACTTGGCGCCAGGCGAAGCCCCCAGAAACATCTGGCAAGCTCCGGTGTCCGCGACGACCGAACTCGATCTCGGTCTCCACCTGCGTCCGCTGCTGGAGCGGCTGGAGAAGGTGCCGGGACCTCGTGGCAAGGTCGTCCTCGTGATGTCGGTCGGGAAGCGCGCCGGCGGCAACACCGTCGCGCGGTCGCTGAATCGATGGGCGTTGAACACGGGGAAGCTGAGCGTGTTGATCCGGGTCGAGCCGGACCTCGGCGGTGCCGGGGCAGGGCTCACCAAGGGCCAAGCCGACGGCATGATCATTGCGGACTTTCGCAGCGTCGATGAGCTCCTGAGCGCCAGCAAGAAGCCCCAGCCACAGCCCGCGGACGATATTCGTTCGGAGTTCGATCTGATTGTCGTCCACGCCACCTCCCTGGCCTTGCAGCCGGAGGCGGCGGCGCTGGCTGCTCACGCCGATCTTGTCATGCTGGTCGCGCGCGAAGACGCAGTCGACTCGGCCGCAATGCGCAGGGCGATCGCTGCGCTCTCCCGGTTTGCCGGCGTGCCGACGGGCATCGTCGTCAATCGTGTGCCGGCCGGCCCGTCGGCGTCGCGTCGCGGCGAAGTGCTGGGGCTGGCTGGTTGACGCCACCGGCAACGGATTGCCGAGCCGAGCCGTGCCATTGCCTCGGCTGACCAGAGGTCTATTCGCCGGAGTCCGCGCCACGGACCGCGTAGGCGCTGGGCTTCGATGCCGAGAAGCGCAAAAGCCCCAAAATCGAAGGATCGACCCCGGTTCGCCGGCGACAGAGGATGTTGAGCGCAATGGTCGCCAGCGCCAGCGACACAGTGGCCGAGATCGCTGCACCAAGAACGCCGAGCCAGGGAATGAGGACGAGAAATCCGACTAGCCGCAGCGCTACGTTCCCGGCGATCACGGGGACGTACTCGCGCTCATAGCCGGTCAGCTGCAAGATCGCCGCAGAAGGACCGCCCGCCGCCTGGAACGCTGTTCCGATCGCGAGCACGATCAGGACCCAGTGCTGCGCAGCAAAATGCGGCCCGAACAGGTTGAGCAGATGGGGACCTCCAACCCAGATCAGGAGAAGTCCGCTGACCACGCACACCGCGGTTACTTCCGCCATGAGCCGCAACGTTCGCTCGAATTCCTGATGGTTCTTGCTGAAGTACAGCGAGGGGAGCCGACGTGCGCCAAAACTGTACAGTGCGGCCGACAGCATGGCGAAGATGTTGGCCAGCCGCGAAGCGGCAAAGTAAATTCCGGCGGTTGTGGGGTCCAGCATCCAATAGACCAGAATGACGTCGAAATACTGGTTCGCGGCTTCGAGGATGGATGCGACCCAGAAATGAAGCGCGCTCGATCTCCAGCGCGACGTCTCGGACCCCACCGCCGTGCCGCGGAAATCCGGCAGGGTTCGCGCAATCGCGATGATCTGTGCAATCAGTCCGACCGACATGGCAATCGTCATCACGGCGATCAATTCGGCGGGATCGAGCTGGCGATGGCCGAACATGATTGCGAGCAGGAACAGCACGACGCTGACGCGCCAGAAGAACTCCCTGTTTCCTTCTCCCATGAGAATGCTGACCAGGGAGCGTGCGATCTGGCTGCCAAGCATCAGTCCCGCATTCACGGCCGTGTAGGCCGACACCGCGAGAACCAGCAGCCACGAGGCGCCTTTGATGTTCGCGCCGATCGCCATTGTGCCGATCGCGATCAGCATCGCGACGGAGGAAATTTTGAGGCTCGATAGCAGCACGCCTTTGGTGAGATCGGGCTGATTTCCCACCCGATACTCGTTCAGAAATCGCACCAGCAGCGATTCCTGGCCCACCAGTCCGACGACCGCTGCCATCTGGGCGACCGAAAGCCAGGTCGCAAAGATACCAAACCCATCGGGCGACATCGTTCGTGCCGCAAGCGAGAACAACGCGAACGCAAGCGCGCCGCTACCAACCTTGAGAAGGATGGTTCCGGCAACACCGCGCGTCACGTCGCGCCGCATGAATTGGACGATGGATTCGATCATGGAGATTTAAGGGGCAACTTCCCCTGAAGAGACATTTCAGATTACCTGCAAAAGCCTAGCATGCCGAAAAACCGCGAGTGTTAATGGACGGCCTCCATGATCCTGCCGACCGCGGCGATGTCGCGGCATGCCTGTTGCTTCACTATGGAACATTGCTGATCCCATTGTCCCAGATAGAGCAAAGTGCGGCCTGATCGCGTGGCGGCATAGCGCCGCATCGACGGCCAATGAGGCGAGATGAGCCGCTGGAATGCGGACCGGCTCGCCGGGATTGGTCATCCCGAGCAAGCCGCGTGCCGGATCTCGTCGGGCCGGGCCGGTCTCCGCTGCATTAACCGAGATATCGAGAAATGATCGCGTTTGGTCCTGCGATGCGACATCAGGCGAGAGAATTGCACGGGCAATCATCGTTGACCGTGGGAGCCTGGACCATGACGGCGGATAGCAACGCGCCCGAGCCGATTGCCGCAGCCGGCCCTTCGACGATCGTCGCCGACATTGCGATCGTTGGCGGCGGCCTCGCGGGCTCGCTCGCGGCGGCCGTGCTCGCGCGGTCAGGGCATCGTGTCGCGCTCGTCGACAAGCGCGCGGTCTATCCGGACGAGTTCCGGGTCGAGAAAATTGGCGGCCATCAGCTGGAGATGTTGCGCAAGCTGGGCTTCCTCGACGCGCTCGACAGCGTCGCCTGCCGATATGATCAGGTGCTCAATATCAGGGAAGGCAAGGTGGTCGATATCAGCGTCGGCCGGGCTTACGGACTTCCGTATGCCGATCTCGTCGCCATGGCGCGCAGTCAACTGCCTGATCCGTCCAGCCTGATCGTCGACGAGGTCACTGCCGTCAACTGTAGCGACGATATCCAGCATATCGAGCTCGCGTCCGGGAGACGCATGACAGCGCGCCTCGTCGTGTTGGCCACGGGCATGGCGGGCGTTCTCGGTTACAAGCTCGGTATCAAGCGGCGGGTGCTGGCCGAGCGTCATTCGGTCACGTTCGGATTCACGATCGCGCGCCGAGACGATGCGCCGTTCGATTTCGAGGCGCTGACCTGTTACGGCGAGCGCACGGCGGACGGCATCGATTATCTCAGCCTGTTTCCCGTGCGTGCCGGCATGCGGGCAAATCTCTTCATGTTCCGCGACGCGGCCGATCCGATCATGCGCGAGCTGCGCCGCGAACCGGAAGCGACGGTGTTGCGCCTGCTGCCGGGTTTGCGGCCTTACCTCGGCGATTTCCACGTGATCGACCGGGTGCAGAATTGGGTGATGGACCTGTCCGTCGTGGAAGGACATCTGCAGCCCGGCGTCGTGCTCATCGGCGATGCGTTCCAGACCAATTGCCCTGCCGCCGGCACCGGCGTTGCCCGCCTGCTGGTCGATGTCGACCGCCTCTGCACCGAATATGCGCCGCGTTGGCTCGTGACCGAAGGCATGAGCCAGGACAAGATTTCGGAATTCTATTCCGATGTCGACAAGGTCGCGGCGGACCAGCAGTCGCTGAAGATGGCGCACTTCCGGCAGGCGCTGACGTCCCGCAACGATATCGGCTGGGACGTGCGACGGCGCCTGCACTTCCTGCGACGCAGGATCACCCACCGGGTCGATCAAATGCGGCCGGGCTGGCTCGCGCATGTTCGAGGCGCGCTACGCGCCTGAGAGCCGCACTCATCGGGGCCTCGCGCCGGTCAGCGCGTGGGCGTTGAGGTCCGGGTCGGCAGGAGCCGGAACTCCGACATTCGCTTGGCGGCCAGTTTGAGCCAGGGCGCCTGCTTCAGTGCGAACAAGGAAATGGCGCCCACGGTGCTGCCGGCCTGCGTGACCACCCACATCGGCGCGGGCTGTGCGCCGAACTGCTTCTTGTAGGGCTCGTCACCGATGGTGAAATCGAGCATCTGATCCCCGCGCTCAATGCAGTCCTTCGCGACTTGCTCGAACATCAGCGCGCCCAGGGACTGGCTCTTGTATCCGGCAATGTCGAAGGCGCTCATGATAACGAGGAAGCTGCCTCGATGGCAGAGCCCGAGCACGGCGGCAATCACCTCGCCATCCATCTTCATGGCATAGAGCCGGACAAAGGAGCCGAGGCCGCGCTGCGCCATCTCGGAATAGAAGCCGTAATATTCGGAGCGCTGGAGCAGATCTCCGTCGCCTTGCGCCTGAAAGCGCGGACCGCGGAATTTTCGCATCACGTCCAGCGCCTCGATCACGGAGGCGCTGTCGCCGCAGCATGAAAAACTCAGATCGCCCTTCTTCTGGAGCTGCCGGGATTTTTTTGCGAGCTCCTTCTGGTAGGAACGGTCCATCGCGCTGGCGCGCCATTGCTCGAACGGCGCGACGAGAACGGTCGCGTAGGCGTTGGAGTCCATCGCGGCGCGGCGGGGCGTAGCCAGGAGGTTCTCGATCGGAAGCCGTCCATCCGGGAGCTTGGTCATTCGGAGCAGATCGAACGGGCGGACAAGGTACCTGATTTCTGCGCACGCGCTCTCGTCCTTGAGCAGCTCGGAAAAGACCTGCGGACTGCACACCGGAGCCAGATAGTCGGAGACGCGAAGGTCGGCGAATTCGACGGTCCGTATCGGGCCGCGCCGGATCCGCAGCAAGGGCAGCACCATCGCAAGGGCGCCCGTCGCGCGGTGGCGGACCACGACAACCAGAGGCGTTGCGCCTGCATGAGACGCGAGCCTGGTATAGAGGGTGTCGAGCCAGAGCGGATGCTGGAACGCGGTGGCGGCCGAGTTGTCGAACAGCTCCGCGTAATCAGGCGACAGGAAGTCGAATCCCTGCTCGATGGCGATGTCGAATGTGTTGCTAGGTCTGTTCATGATAACCAGGGAAGCCGGATAGCTCGGGACCGTCGATCGAACCGGATCTGCGCTTTATAGCAGGGTCATTACAGGCGAGACACCGGCGGCGTGTGATTTGCGCTAATGCTTCAAGCAGGGCTCGTATCGTTACCAAACCGTTAATTTCTCGCAACGGCGCCGCCTCGCGGCGTGAAGCTCGACCTGCGCTAGCGAATTATTAACCGCGCTTAAGGAAGGTCATCTCATGGCCAGCCTGCAGACCGAGGTGGATTCCGGGGCACCCGGGCGCGCGATCTGGACGACGCGCAGCGTTGGCGTCGAGAGGATAGCCAGGATCGCGATCAGCTGTTCGATCACCATCAACGTGGTCGCATCGATGGGCATCTTCAACGCTGCGCTAGTGCCGACGGAGCTGAGCTTTCTGCAACAGGCCATAGCCCTTCTGATGTGGGCTATCCTGATCTACGCAAGTGCATTCGTGCAGCCGCGCCTGCGGTTGCAGGTCAATCCCGATCTGGTGGCGCTGGTCGCATTCTATGCCTTCGCTATTCTCTCGGTGTTCTGGTCCAGCCTGAGCGTCGCGGCGATCATGAAGAGCGCGGCGCTTGCGATGACGACGTTCGGCGCATTTTGCCTCGTCACGCGCGTCGACGTGGACGACATCGTGAGAGCCACGGCCCTTGGGCTCTTCATATTGGTCGCCGCGTCGGCTGTCTGTGCGTTGGCCGTGCCCGACATCGGGATCGACCACAGCTGGATGCACAACGGTCAATGGCAGGGCGTCTACGAATCCAAGCAGACGCTCGGCTTCGTCGGCGCGTATCTGATGTTCTTGGCCTGCTATCAAAAGATGACGGGGCAGGGGTGGCTGGCCTTCCTCGCCGTGTTCCTGTTGGCGTCGACATGTGTGCTCGCGTCGGAATCGCGCGGCGCCGGCGCTGTCGCCCTGGCCGCCTGCGCCATGCTCGTGACCTCGATGTGGTCGGTCGGCTGCATGAGGCTCTATGCGCTCCTGCCGTCGGTCATGTGCGTTCTGGCCGGACTTCTGATCCTGTATTTCTACGTGACGGGATACGACGCGATCCATATCGGCGATGCCAGTATCGATTTCACCGAACGAACCTTCATCTGGCATTACGCGATAAGCCATTTCAACGATGCGCCGCTGCTCGGCTTCGGCATCAACGGCTTCTGGACCATCCCGTCGATCTACGATTATTTCGAACAGAATCACGGCTGGGTGCTCGACAATTATCACAGCGGCTACATCGCGATCCTGATGGAAACCGGCTTCCTGGGGTACATGCTCTTTGCTGCGAGCGTCCTCCTGTTTTCGCACAAGATCCTTCATCTGATTTCCGCTCGCACGATCGACCGATCGCATTGTGCCCTCATCATCGGATTTGTCGTCCTCAGCTTTCAGACCAATTTTACGGAGACGACGTTCCTTCGCTCGACGATGTTCACATCGGTGCTCCTGGTGGGATTTTTCTTCGCGACGTGCAGGCCGGTGCGACCGACGGAATTCCAGGCTCTAGGAATGGAAGCGGTATGACCGCCACGCGCGCTCGCTGGTCGAGAAGCTTCAATCTCGCGGTAGCGGCGTTCTTCCTTGCATCGCTGTTCTTCCACGCCCACGGGGCCGAGCAGACCGCCGCCCGTGACATGCCAAAACTGGGTCGCGGTATCAACATTCTCGGCTACGATGGTATCTGGGAAGGCGGCCAAAACGCGCCATTTCGCCTGGACAATCTGACCGCCATCAAGAAAGCCGGGTTCGCGCATGTCAGGATCAATTTCTTCGGCTTCAAGTTCATGGGGCCGGGGAATGTCATGGACGAAATCGTCCTGAGGCGGCTCGACGCCGTCATCGAGGAGGTTCTCGCGAGGAAGCTCGTTCCCATCGTCGACGAGCACGATACTCATCTTTGCCAGCGCGACGTTTCCGAATGCGCCGAGAAGCTCAAGGCGTTCTGGCGGCAGATCGCCGAGCGCTATGCCGGAAAATATCCGGCACTCGTCTTCGAGGTGTTGAACGAGCCTGGTGGGGAAATGACGTCCGCCGGCTGGAATTCGCTCCTCAATGAATGTCTCGGCATTATCCGCCGCACCAATCCCGAACGGCTGGTCATCGCCGCCGTTCTCAACACCGACGAGATCCCTGTCGACGCGCTGGTTCTGCCGCCAGAGGACAGGCATCTCATCGTCACGTTTCATTATTACGCGCCGATACGGTTCACCCATCAGGGCGCGCCGTGGTCTCCGACGTTTTCGCGGATCGGGCCCCTGGACTGGGGCAGCCCGGAGGATGAAGCGAAGGCTGCCGCGGACTTCAGGAAGATGAGCCTCTGGGCGGAGAAAGAGCAGCGCCCGGTTTATGTCGGCGAGTTCGGAGTGTACGAGCGTGCGCCATCCGACAGCCGGCAGCGATATTTGTCATTCGTGGCGAGAAGCGCCGATAGGCTCGGCTGGTCATGGGCCTACTGGCAGTTCGATCACGACTTTGCCGCCTTCGACAGCGCGCGTCAGGCCTGGAAGCCAGGTATCCTGCGTGCGCTGATGCCGCCGACGCGTTGAAGTCGGGTCCCAAGCCCGCTCATGTAACGGAAGGAGTGTCGGGCCTTGACCCGTCGGGCAAAACACCCGCCACCGCGTCAACCCCTCTCCGCAAAAATATTCCACTTTACCGAAATTCGGTTTTGACGTATGTGTCGCTCATCCCGGCTCATCCTTGAGGGGCGATCTTGTGGTCGTCACGTTCG
>NZ_JBEPQF010000012.1:0-235787 GCF_040547695.1 Bradyrhizobium sp. JR4.3
CAATATCTTCTTATCATCCCCCCGCCCCGCTGGACCCGGCTCCACACCACAACCCCCCCCCCCCCCCCCCCCCCCCCCCCGCGCGCCCCCCCGCGCCTGCTTAGGGATGCGGTAGGATCTGGTAGGTCGTGGCATAGGGCTCGACCCGCAGTGAGGCGTTGGCCAAAAGCCCGATTCTGGCCGTCGGCGCTTGCTGCAATTCGCCGTTCGGACCGCGATGCACGTTGTATTGCCAGACGGCGAGATCGCCCTTCTGCGCCAAGGCGTGTGCAACGGCGCTGGCATCATTGCCGCCGAGGGCCTGAAGCTCCTCCGTCGACAATCCGACGACGATTTCGTCCTTGATGGTGACGATCTTGAACAGGTTCATCCTGGTCTCCTGCGCCCACGCGCTTGGTATCGAGAAGGTGAGAAGCGCGACTGCGGCGCCCTTGATGAGATCGCAGCGAGAAAGCATGCCGTCGTCCTTTGGTGCTGGGGCGCCAGAATCGATCAATGCATCGGCCACGGCGCCCGTGATCTGCGTGACTGTTCCGCCACCGCTTTGTCGTTTGTTCCTCGAAAACGGTTCAGACCGGAGACAAATGCGACCCGATGAATTCTGATGCGAAGCGGCGAGTCCAAGTCCAAGAGCTCGAGAGTGCGGGTTTGGATGAAATCCAAACGCCATAGTCTGTCTATTGGTCCAGAAGCCCGCGCTGTGGCTGCCGATCCATGGCGCGAGATCGCGTTTATTTCGTCGACGATACAACCGCCGATGCCGGACTCAACAATTACGTGTATACGCTGAAGAAGCACTAATTCGCGTCCACCAACATCCATTCACATCCGAAACAACACGAATTGCAGCGTCGATTGACGGCGATCGAGGCTGGATGCTGATCGATGACGCTTCTTGACGCAGGTGGGTGACGGCGGGCCATATTCCTGTTATCCGGAATTGCCGTGGTGCGATGCAGACGGAGCATCGCTGCGCCAACTGTTAGGCTTGCCGGAGGGGTTGTTTCTTGACATAGTTGCAACCTGCTTAGGTGTGCTTGCTTGCACATGTGGCTCGGCGTGCGAACACACCCGGCTCCTCCGGCCGAAAGCGAGCTGTCGCCATTGCATCCGGTTGTGGCATCCGGGTGTGGCGTTTGGTTCTTAGTTGGGATCTCGATGTGGGATCACGAAGTCCGATGCTTGTCATAGGTGCGAGATGAAGAACCTCAATTTCGCAGCTGAGCTGCACCTCAAGCTCGGCGCGCCTGCAAGCGGCACCGTCGAAAGCCTGCGCCTGCTCCGCGCGTTTCTGAAGCTCGCGCCGCGGCAGCGCTTCGAGGTCATCAAGCTCGTCGAAGACCTCGCCACCGAAGAAACCCTCCCCGAACACCCCCTGTCCTGAGCCTGCCTGCGCGCCGGCCTTACGCCTTGCCCTTCGTTTTCCTGCCAGAGCCGGCCGCCGGGCGACGTCTTCCTCCGGCTGGACGCTGGCAGGCGATCCGGCAAGTGTGGTATTCAGTTCTGAAAACGGGAGGAGTGCGACCATGATCGAACCGAAGCTCGAAGTTCCGGCCGAACTGCGCGACCTGGCCGAGAAGACGATTGACCAGGCGGAAAAGGCATTCGGCATGTTTTTCGAAGCCGCCACCAAATCGATGACGACCGTTCCGGGCGCGGGGGCGGACGTGTCGAAGCAAGCGCTCGCTTTCACCGAGCAGAACATGAAGTCGGCGTTCGAGCATGCTCGCAAGCTCGTCCATGCCACCGACCTTCAGGAGGCGATGCGAATCCAATCGGATTTCCTGCGCAGCCAGTTCACCAGTGCCGGAGACCACATGCGCCAGATGACCGGCAGTCTCATGCAGCCGGGGAAGGGCAAGTCCTGATTCTCGGTGTGTTCACGGCGCGTCCACAGATTGGACTTACGCGGCGTGAATATTTGCACATCGATACTGGTGCCGGTCCATGATGGGCTGTCGAATGGACCTCATTCGCCGCCCATCATCCTTTCCGCTAATCCTTGTCGGTTCTCAGGCAGGGATTTGCATCTGTCGCAGGTGTTTTGACCAATCGGTCGCTCTGCTAACGCAGCGATGCGATGTAGGCTGCGATATCGCCGGCTTCGATCCGGCTCAAGGGGAAATTCGGCATTTTCGGGTGCGGGTCTAGCAGGAAAAAGGCGAGCCTTTCCGAACTGAAGTCAGGCCTGCGCGCAACGGACACGAAAGAGGGGACGTCGGCACTCGCCTGTGTTTGGCCGTTCGCCACGACATGGCAGCTGGCGCACCAGCGCCTCGCAAGGTCGGCGCCGTGATCTGCATCGGCGGCGAGAGCGGACGACGTGCCCACGCTCGAGGCCACGGCAACCAGCAGGCAAATTCGTCTCAAATGCCGGTGCATAGAGCAACCCTGTGTGTTGTTGGCTCGCGACGCCGTCCTCATCCGCAGCACGAACCCGGATACTGCGAGAGGTCGATGCGGGCAATGATCGACCGCAGCAGCTTGCGAGCCGAACGATAGAGATGCCGGGCGAATCTCGGCGTCCTTGCCGCAGGCAGGGCAAAGCTTGTTGTATCGAGTCTTTTCGTATCAAGGCTTTCGATGGAGTGCGACACGTGCCTCTCCGAGATGGCGAGGCTCTTTCTATCGTGGTCGGCTCGCGGCAGCCTTGATCTGCCGCAAAGGGGCCGGACTAATAGTCGCCGGGGTTCATGATCATCGGGCTTCCTGTATCGGCCGGCGCGAGCGCGCTGCTGGCACTGTCGCGCAGGAAGCGGTCGAGTGTCGCCTGGATCTTCTCCTTGACTGCATCGGGGCCGCGATCGCTCATCTCGGTATGCTGTGCGCCAGTGTGGATAATATCAATGCCGCGCGCCTTGGCCTCTTCCGGCGTCGGCAGCACGCCGGGATCGGTTACAAAATGCGGATCCTTCGAGCGGAACGACAGGATCTTCATGTGGTCGCTAAGCACGAAAGGCACCCGCAGATTGTCCAGCGTGATCACTTTCGACACCAGCTCCGGGTGCTGATGAGCGACATACATCGAAACGTCGCCGCCGTTGGAATGGCCGACGAGCGTGATGTGGTCGTAGTCGGCGTTCTCCTGCCGCCGCTTCAATTCGCGCAAGGTGAAGAGGATGTTGGCCTCGCAGCGGATATAGACCTCGCGCCGGCCGACATATTGCTGGCCGGCCTTGGTCATCAGGGGCGGATCGCTCGGCAGATCCTGCTGGATGCTGGCGACGAGATAACCGCGTGCGGCGAGCACGTTGGCGAGGAAGGAATATTCGGTGGCCTTGACGGTATTGCCGTTGCTGATGATGGCGAGCGGGAGCTTCCAGAGGCCGAGATTGGCCTTGGTCTCGTAATCGCGCCGTACAGCGATTTCGACCGCGATCGGCCGCTGGCGCGCGGCGTCGAACAGGGTCAAAACCTCATGGCGGATCGCGAACCGGCTGACCACGAAATATTGGCCGACGCCGAGGACGCAGAGAAACGCCAGAACTGCAAACACCCTTTTCATGGTTCCGTCTCAAATCACTTTTGACTGAACATGGGTATTGGGAACTCCCGGATCGAGCGATCGTGAGCAGGCTACGGGATTAAATTTAGGCAAGCCTGTGCGCCGCGCCCCAAAAAGGGCCGCATGTCGGAGGCACAGCGCGAAGGGCAAGGGATTTACAGACAACCGCCCTTGCCGCGTTCGGAGCAGAGCCGCAACGCGCTAGACAAAGTAAAAAGGAGGCGCGGGCTGCGGCGCTCGTTGTCGGGCGCCCGGTAGCTCAGGGGGACAGCCACGCCGAGATCAGCCTGGAAATCGGCCGGCAGGAAGAACCGCACGCCAGCTCCGGCCGAGGTCAGCGACAGGCCGTCGCTCAGGCGGTAACCGTTGTTCCAGACTGCGCCGGCGTCACCGAAGGCATAGAGCTGATAGCCGGTCCAGTAGCGGAAATTGAGCTTCTGGTCGAAGCGCAGTTCGAGTGAGCCGGCAAGACCGTTGTCCCCACTGATCTCTGCTGCGCCATAGCCGCGCCCGAAGGCAGCGCCGCCGAGATAGAATTGCTGCGAGGTGAACAGCGGCCGTGACGCCGTCTGGCTCGCAGCGGAAAGCTTGAGCGACCAGACGTCGTTGAGCGTCTGGTAGCGCGTGAACCAGAGGTTTAGCACCGAGAAGTTCGATGACGCGCCATCGCGCGACAACAGATCGTCGTCGAAATGCGAGGCACCGAAGATGTCGAGGCCCTGGCGGTAGGTCAGCGTCGCGAAATTGGTGCCGCCGAAATGATCCTGAAGCCGGTAGTCGGCGATCAGGCTCGCTGTCCTGATGTGGTCGTTGTACCAGGCGCCGTAAAGGTCATGCTCGGACACGTTGCTGAAGGTCGTCGCCGCAGTCAGGGTCAGCGAGGACAATCGCGACTGCAGTGGGACGATGCTGGCACGCAGCTCGAACGCCTCGGTCGTGGTGATGTCGCTGTCGAGGCGGCGCGCATCGCCCGGCCTGACCGCGCTGTATAGGACGGACCCGCCGAGACGCACGCCGTCGACGTCGACGGGTGCATCGTAGGACAGCCGTGCGAAGCCAAGCTGACGGGGGTCGTTGGCGATGGTCGACAGGTTGACCGCCAGCATGTCGCCGGGCGTGAGATAGGAGTTGAACGCGCCGGTCGCGTAGGTCTGCCACGGACCGACTGATGATGAGCCGAGATTGTCCAGACCGAACGACGAGAAGACGTGCCAGGTCTTCAAATAGACGACGAGGCGGAAGCGGCCGGTTGCCCCGCCGATCTCCTCCAGTGCGGTATCGGTGATCCGGACGCCAGGTCTGCCGTTAATGAGAAAGAGCTGGCGTTCCAGCGTCGTCAGGCGCGACGGTTGCTCGGCCAGAACCGGCCCAAGCATCGGTCTCACGCCGAACTGTTCGGCGCCATCGCCTTTCAGCTCGGCCTGGACGATGGCGCCTTCGATCACCTGGATCCGGAGCAGGCCATCGGCGATATCCTGCGGCGGCACGATCGCACGGCTCAAGTGAAGACCATCGGCACGGTAGAGATCGCTGATCGCGCCGGCGATCACGGCGAGATCCGCCTGCGAAACCTTCTTGCCGACATAGGGCTGATAGACCGCGGCGATGCGATCGGGGGAAACGGCCCGGGCTCCGCTGACGTGGATGCCGCGCAGCACGAACTGAGGCTTGGTATCGCCGCCGGTGCTGGGCTGGTCGACTGTTGGTAGCCTGACCGGAGGACGGCTCAGCGATTCCCGCTCGGTTTGGTTTTCAAAATATTTCTCAGGTTGGCGCGGATCGAAGCCAGGCTGGCTCGCCTGCTGCGCGAAAGCCTGAGGAACTCCCGCGAAGAACGGCGCCAACAGCGCCATTGTGGTAATGAGATGCCGCTTCCCGGCGCGCGCGACGCGCCCGTCCCCGTAGTTCGACGGAGATGTGCCCCTGATGCGGTGAGGGTTCGTTAGCCACATGATTTTTCATAGTTTTTTATGGTCAATGAACGGTTAACGTGAGCGCTCCACTGGCCGCTTCCCGCTAATCCTATGTTGAGTGATTTCGGATACCCCTCAGGCTGGCTGTAACGCGGACTGAGGATCGTCATGCTGAGCAAAATTGGAATGCGGTGCGCCTTCGCGGCTGCGCTGATCCTGGGAACGGCTTCCGCCGCATCCGCCGCGGACGATGGCATCTGGTCGGTCGGCAAGGCCACCGGCGAGGTCTGGGTCGCCACCAGCGGCGCGCAGCAGGTTTCGTTGAATCAGCAGGAGGCACTCAAGCCCGGCGACACCATTCGCACCGGGCGTAATGGCCGTGTGCTGCTCGTCCGCGGTGAGGAAACGATCCTGATCTCTCCCAACTCGGTGATCGGCTTGCCGGCTGAGAGCAAGGAGGGCCTTTCCACGACCATCATCCAGCAGGCAGGTTCGATCCTGCTCGAGGTCGAGAAGCGCAACGTCAAGCATTTCGAGGTGGAGACGCCCTATCTCGCCGCCGTGGTCAAGGGAACGCAATTCAGCGTCACCGTGAATGCGGGGAGCACCAAGGTCGGCGTGCTTCGCGGCCAGGTCGAGGTCTCCGACTTCAAGACGGGACAGATCGCCCAGGTCCTGCCGGGGCAGGCCGCCACCGTCTTCGAGCATGGCAAGCCCGGCCTCTCTCTAAGCGGGTCCGGGACCTTCAATCCGATCGAGCACGGCAAGCCGCGCGCCTCGAGCATCGAGCGCGTCCTCGTGCCGAAATCGGGCCTGTCGGCCCCGCGCAACGCGGCGAACGGCCATTCGATCCATGCGCTCGGTCCGATCGACAAGGGCACCAAGGCGGCCGGCGCACTCAAGCAATCGCAACAGGCGGCCGGAGCTCACACCTCCAAGGGCGGTGCTGCCAAGCCCGGCGTCGTGCGCATTTCGAATTCGCTCGGCGAGGTCAAGCTGAACGTCCACAAGGTCACGCACGGGCTCGCCCACGGCGGCGGTGCTCCCGGACAGGTGCGCAATGCGCACGCCAGCACCGAGACGGTCTGGAGCGACTCGAAAGCGAGCACGACGGCGTCCAACAGCGCCGTCCAGACTGCGGTTACCACGAGCAGCGGCGTGACGGCTGGCAGCACCAGCTCCTCGGCTGCGAGCACGACAATAGCCGCGACGACGGCCGGCGCGTCCAGCGACGGCTCTGGCGGCGGCAGCGGAAATGCCAGCGGCAAGTCCAACCCCGGCAGGGGCGACTCCGGTAATGGCAATTCTGGCAATGGGAATTCCGGCGACGGTAACGGCAACAACGGCGCCACCGGTAACGGGAGGGGCAACAACGGTAACGGCAACGGCAATGGCGGCGGCAACGGCAGCGATGGCCACGGCAATGCCTTTGGCCACAACAGGCACTGAGGCGATTTCTTAGGGGATGAGGGGGCGCAACCGCAGAAGCGGGTGCGCGGGAGGATCGGAGTGAAGCGCTATCGTCCGCATATTCTGGTCGTGATCGCGCTGGCGATCGTGCTGTCCACGGGGTGGCATGGTGCGCTTCGCAACGCGCTGACCGACCTGCGGTTCGCTTGGCAATCGCGTGCAGCGAGTGGCAACGTCGTCGTGGTCGCCATCGACGCGCCCTCGATCGAGCAGATCGGGGTGTGGCCCTGGCCGCGCCGGCTGCACGCGGAATTGTTGCACAGGTTAGAGGCCGCGGGGGCGCAGGACGTCGCCTTCGACGTCGATTTCAGCTCGCCATCCGATCCAGCCTCCGACGAGGCCTTCGTGAACGCACTGCGTGAGGCCGGCGGCTCGACCATCCTGCCCTCCTTCAAGCAGCCGACGCCGAATGGTGGCGCAGCTCACATCAATCGCCCCCTGAAGCCGTTCAGCAACCAGTCGTGGCCGGCGCTGGTCAATGTCGCGATCGAATCCGACGGGCTCGTTCGCCGATATCCATTCGGCGAGAAGCTCGGCGATGCCTTGATGCCGTCGATGGCAGTCGTATTGGCCGGGCAGGACGCAAATCGGCGGTCGCCGTTCCTGATCGATTTTAGTATTCGGGCGGGCTCGGTTCCGAGTGTCTCCTATGTCGACGTGCTCCGCGGTGAAACCGCCGCGCTCGACAAGCTGAGAGACAAGAAGGTCATCATTGGTGCGACGGCGCTCGAACTCGGGGACCGCTTCAGCGTTCCAAATGGCCGCATCATCTCCGGACCCATGCTCCAGGCGCTGGCAGCGGAATCGATCCTGCAGAACCGGATGCTGCGCTGGACCTCCGATATCGGCATGATCCTGAGTCTCGCTGTGGTCTGCCTGTTGATGGTGTATTCGTGGCGCCGCTTCGGACCGGGAATTCGCGTTGCAATCCTGATCTCGGCCGGGGCGGTCTTCGAGCTGGTTGCGGTCCTCGTGCAGGCAAGATGGCCCTTCATCATCGACACATCGCTGTTCCACATCGCGATTGTCGCTTATCTGACGGCGATCGCACTCGACGAAATCGATTTCCGCGGTCTCCTGGGGCGCATCGCCGAAAGCCGCTTTCATCGTATCGCGATGTCGCTCGGCGATGGCCTCGTCTGCACCGACGAAGGTCAGCTGATCGCCGTGTGGAATCCCGGCGCCAGTGCGATCTTCGGCTATATGCCCGCCGAGATCATCGGCCGCCCGTTCGAAACGCTGTGCGCCGTATCAGTGGACGGTGACGCGAGGCCGTCCATGCGCGACGCCGCGCGCCAGGCACTCCTGGTCCCCGGTGGGGCGGTCGTCGTCGAGTTCGAAGGGCGGCGCAAGAACGGTGAAACTTTCCCGGTCGAGGCGAGCTTCTCGGGCTGGCAGGGAACGGACGGCTTCCAATACGGAGCCATCCTGCGCGACATTTCGGTCCGCAAGCGCGAGGCCGAACGCGTCAGATATCTCGCCGAGTACGACGCGCTGACCGGTCTGGTCAACCGCAACACGCTGCATGCCGGACTGGTCGGCATGATCGGGGATGCGGGGCAGCGCCCCTGCAAGGTCGCGCTGCTCGTGATCGGGCTCGACGGCTTCCAGAGCATCAATGACATGCTGGGTCATTCCGCCGGAGATCTCGTGCTGCAGGCGGTCGCTGGTCGCCTGAAAGCTGAAGCGGGCGACGACGCTGTCGTTGCCCGGCTCAGCGGAGACGAATTCGCCATTGCGCGCAAAGGCGCAGATGGCGACGAGCCGATCGCAGAGTTCGCCGAGCGCATCGCGCGCGCGTTCGAAGCGCCGCTTGCGACCGGCACGCGGCAGCATCGCGTCAGGATCAGCATCGGCGTCGCCGTCCATCCAGAAGGCGGACACAACACCGACGATCTCCTGAGCAACGGCCATCTTGCGTTGACCAAGGCAAAACTGACGCGGCGCGGCGGTTATGTGGTCTTCGAGAGCGCGATCCGGCAGGAGCTGGAGAACCGGCTGACGCTGGAGAGTGAATTGGCGCTTGCCGCCGATCGCGGCGAGTTCGAGCTGTTCTACCAGCCTCAGGTTCGCCTGATCGACGCCAGCCTGGTCGGGGCCGAAGCGCTGATCCGCTGGCGGCATCCCGTGCGCGGCTACGTTTCGCCAGGAGAGTTCATGCCGGTGGTCAATAGCTCAGCCCTGTCGGAGCGGATCGGAAACTGGGTGATGGAAACTGCCTGCCGGCAGGCACGCGCCTGGGAATTGTCCGGCGACAGTGTGCGCGTCGCGATCAATTTGTCGCCCTCGCAGATCCACTCCGGCGACCTCGCGCATTCGGTTGCGGGGATGCTCGAAGCGACGGGGCTCACGCCGTCGCTGCTCGAACTCGAGGTCACCGAGGACATCCTGCTTCACGACGAAGCCCGGGTGCTCGATATGTTCAAACGCATCCAGCAGCTCGGCGTCCGCGTCCTGTTCGACGATTTCGGCACTGGCTATGCGAGCCTGAGCTATTTGAAGAAGTTCCCGCTCGATGGGCTCAAGATCGACCGGTCGTTCGTGCTCGGTCTGCTCGCGAACTCCGACGATGCCGCGATTGTCGGGTCGACCATCGGTCTCAGCAAGCAGCTCGGTCTCACGGTCGTGGCCGAAGGCATCGAGAATCGCGCGACGGCCGACTTCCTGGTGAGCATGGGATGCGAGGAAGGCCAGGGCTATTTCTTTGGCCGTCCGATGCCGGCGGAGGCATTCGAGCGACAATTCCTCGCGTCCGAGTGCGCGGTCGTCAGCGCCGCCTGAACACCTGTTACGATTTAGCGCCGACGCGCGACCGCGACGCCGAACAGGAAAGCAACGAACAGGCTGGCAAGCGGCGCTTCGCGCGTGATCGCAGCGACGGTCGCGAGGGGCCGGCCCGGCTTTCGCGCATCGTCGATTGCGGAGGTCATGCGGTCGACAGCTGCATGCAGGCCACCTGCGACTTCACCGATGGTGCGGGATACGTCCGTCGCGGCATCGACGGCGCGCTCGGCCATGCCGGGATGTGAAGTGGACTGCGGGATCTCCGTGCTCAAGTGCGCAACCTCCAGGCTGATCATGTGCGGCGGAGGCCGGTACCTTTGGCTATCCGCGCGAGCGCTCGTTCTGAACAGCGGGTCGCATGACCTTTGGCTATCCGCGACAGGCGCCGTGGTTTTTACGGCGGGTACCGGCCTTGGATGAGCAATTCGGCGCGCGGGCTTTTGTTCCGGGACGATGCGCCCCTGCGTGGACCTTCCCCGTGAAACGACGGGTGCGAATCTCTGTTAGGCTGGCTCAATCTTGCTGATCTCAGGAGACAGCTGTGACTGACCGGACCACGACGGATCGAGCCCGGCGCATCGCCCTGCTCGGCGCTCCCATCGACATGGGGGCTTCGCAGCGCGGTACTCTGATGGGCCCTGCGGCGCTCCGCACCGCCGGCCTTGCGACACTGCTAGAGAGCCTGGATTTCGAGGTCGTCGATTACGGCGATCTCTCCGTGGGCGAGCTCCGGGACCTCGCAGACAGGCCCCCCGACAAAGCCAATCACTACCGCGAAATCCAGCGCTGGACGCGCGTGCTGAGCCGCAGAGGCTACGAGATCGCGAAAACCGGCGCGCTGCCGATTTTCCTCGGTGGCGATCACACATTGTCGATGGGATCGGTGAATGCCATGGCCCGTCACTGGCAGGAGCGCGGACGCGAGCTGTTCGTGCTCTGGCTCGATGCGCATGCCGATTACAACACGCCTGAGACGACGATCACCGCCAACATGCACGGCATGTCGGCGGCATTCCTTTGCGGCGAACCCGGCCTCGACGGCTTGCTCGGCGATGATCCGCGCGCCCCGATCGATCCCGACAGGCTCGACCTGTTCGGCGCGCGCTCAATCGACAAGCTCGAAAAGGAATTGATGCGCACGCGCCGGATCAGGGTTGTCGATATGCGCCAGATCGACGAATTCGGCGTCGCCGTGCTGATCCGTCGCGTCATCGAGCGCGTCAGGGCCAGCAACGGCGTACTGCATGTCAGCTTCGACGTCGATTTTCTCGACCCCTGCGTCGCACCCGGCGTGGGCACGACGGTGCCGGGCGGAGCGACCTATCGTGAGGCGCATCTGATCATGGAGCTCCTGCACGATTCCGGCGTAGTCGGTTCAGTCGACATCGTCGAGCTCAATCCGTTCCTCGACGAGCGTGGCCGCACCGCGCGCACCGCGGTCGAACTGATCGGCAGCCTGTTCGGCCAGCAGATCGCCGACCGGCCAACCCCCAGCAATGCGATCGCGCCGGGCGAGTGATGGATGAGCCGTTTGTGCATTGCGAAGAAGAGAATTGCCGTCGCGCCCGCCAGATTTAGATCAGTCGAGGTCGAAATCGCCTGTTTTTGAAACAGGTACGAATTGCAAATGCTCGTCGCAGAATGTTTCATGCGGGTCGCGCTTCAGCCGAGGATCCGCAAATGAGCAGCACGAGCGACGCCGACGACAAACCTGCGGGGACGACTCGCCGTCGCTTTCTGCGCGCCGGCGCGGCGGCTGCGGGTGGCACTGTCCTGGGCGCCGGCGCATCGGTTGCCGCCGCGACCGACAACCTTCCACCCAACATTCCCGAATGGATGAAGGCGCCGGGCGAGCCGACGGGAGGCCAGCTCTATGGCGCGCCATCGCCGTTCGAGAAGGGCGTCGTCAAGAACATCTCGAAGACGCTCAAGCAGTACATCTCGGCCTCCAGCCGGACGCCATTGCAGGAGCTCGATGGCATCATCACGCCGAACGGACTGTTTTACGAGCGTCATCATGGCGGCGTTCCGACCATCGATCCGGCCCAGCACCGGTTGATGCTGCACGGGCTGGTCGAGCGTCCGCTGATCTTCACAATGGACGATCTCAGGCGTTTCCCGTCGGAATCGCGCGTCCACTTTCTCGAATGCTCCGGCAATCCCGGCTACAGCAAGCCTTACGGCAAGACCGCGTCGGACCTTGTAGGTCTGGTGAGTTGTGCAGAATGGACCGGCGTCAGCCTCAAGCTGGTGCTCCAGGAGGCCGGATTGAAGCCGGATGCCAAATGGATCGTCGCCGAAGGTGCCGACGCGGCTGCGCTGACCCGCAGCATCCCGATCGAGAAATGCCTCGAGGACGCCATGCTGGTCTACAGCCAGAACGGGGAGCGGCTGCGCCCGCAGCAGGGCTATCCGCTGCGGCTGTTCCTGCCGGGCTTCGAGGGCAATATGAGCGTGAAGTGGCTGCGGCGCCTGCATGTGACGGCTGAGCCGGTTTATTCGCGCGAGGAGACCTCGAAATACACCGACCTGCTGCCAGACGGCACCGCGCGTGAATTTTCGTTCTACATGGAGGCGAAGTCGATCATCACGAGGCCCTCCGGCGGCCAACGCCTGGGCGCGCCCGGCTTCCACGAGATCACCGGCATCGCGTGGAGCGGGCATGGCAAGATCGCGCGCGTCGAACTGTCCGTCGACGAGGGAAAGAGTTGGCAAAGCGCGCAATTGCAGGAGCCGGTGCTGACGCGTGCGTTGACACGCTTTCGCCTGCCCTGGCAGTGGGACGGCAAGCCTGCCGTGATCCAGAGCCGTGCCATCGACGAAACCGGCTATGTGCAGCCGACTCTGGCCGAGTTGCTCGCGGTGCGCGGCGAGAACTATTTCTACCACAACAACGCGATCTGGCCCTGGCGCATCGCGGCCGACGGCGAGGTGACCAATGCGCTGGCGTGAGACTTGCGGCATTGCTGTTGTCATCGTGCTGTGTGCGTTCGCGAGCGGGGCGCAGGCACAGACTCTGTACGGCCTCGGACGTCCCGCGACGGCTGCGGAGATTGCTGGCTGGAATATCGACGTCGGACGCGACGGCAGCAATCTGCCGAAGGGAAGTGGCTCGGTCAGTCGTGGTCGCGAGGTGTTCGCCCAGCAATGTGCATCATGCCATGGCGACAAGGGCGAGGGCGGGCTGGGTGACCGGCTCGTCGGTGGGCAGGGCACGATCGCAACACCAAAGCCGATCCGCACGGTCGGCAGCTATTGGCCGTATGCGCCGACGCTGTTCGACTACATCCGCCGTGCGATGCCGCAGAACGCACCGCAATCGCTGAGCGATGAGGAGGTTTATGCGGTGTCCGCGTACATCCTGAACCTGAATGGACTGGTCGGAGCGGACGCGACGCTCGATGCCAAATCGCTCGCGGCGGTCAAGATGCCGAATCGCGACCGGTTCGTCGGCGATACGCGGCCGGATGTGAAACACTGAGCGCCTTGTGGCGTCAGGTTCCCGCATTGGCTTGGAACTTGGCTCGGCAAGGGCGGAACTCGCAGGACGCAATTGCATTAACCTGCGAGAGGAAAAACCTATGGATTCCACGATGGCAACGGATCGCTTCGCAAATTCCATGTCCTCGGCGCTTCGCCATCCCGGCGTGATCGCGTTGATTGTGGCCGCGGTGACGATTGCTGCGATGCTCATCGTCGATCACGGACCATGGAATCGGGCCAAGACGCAGCCTGCTCACGTCGCGATGTATGCGACCACTGGCGAGGCCGTACGCGCCGCAGGTGCCAAAATTCTCCCGACCGAACCGAAATCACCGATCGAGCCGGCGCGGCCGGGGCCAAAGACGTCCCCGACCGTCAATCCAGTGACGCCGTAAGACGTCTAGTTCTTGCGACCGTAGTTGAGCAATCCGCCGCTGGTCTTCGGCGGATGCGCGCGAAGGGCTTCCTCGTTCGGATCGGTGCCCCAGCCGGGTCGGTCCGGAATGACCAGATGGCCGTTCTGAATATCCGGCTCATGCGTGAACAGCTCGCGGTCCCACGCCAGGCGATCGATGTCGATCTCCATGATGCGCAGGTTCGGCACGGCGGCGCAGAAATGCGCGTTCATCATCGAACAGAGATGGCCGTAGAAATTATGCGGGGCAACGTTGATTTCGAACGCGTCCGCAGCGGCTGCAATCTTCATCGACTGCCAGACGCCGTTCCAGGGCGTGTCGATGATCGCGACGTCCATGGCCTGCTCGCGGAAATAGGGCAGGAATTCGCGCAGGCCCAATAGCGTCTCGCAGGACGAGATCGGATGCGGGCTTTGCCTGCGGATGTAACCGAGTGCTTCCGGATTGAAGCTGTCGATCTCGATCCAGAACATGTCGAGGTCCGCGATGGTGCGCAGGATCTCCAGATAGCCCTCGGTCTTGGCGTTGAAGTTGCAATCAAGCAGGATGTCGACGTCGGGGCCTGCACCGTCGCGGATCGCCTCCAGATGCATGCGCAGGTCGCGCAGGATTTTGCGATCGACGTTGATCTCGGGGGCGAAGGGCGAGCCGAAGCCCGGTCGCCAACCGGTTGGCTTGCCGTCGTCGTAGGAGAAGATGTTGGTCTTGAGCGCGGTGAACTTCTTCTCGCGCACCTCGCGTCCCATTACCATGACGCCGTCGAGGTTCTCGATCGGCGGCTTGTACCAGGACGGGTGATTGATCCGCCACGTTGCGCAATGCGACCAATAGACCCTGACACGGTCGCGGATCTTGCCGCCGAGCAGCTCGTAGCAGGGCACGCCGAGACATTTCGCCTTGGCATCGAGCAGCGCATTCTCGATCGCGCCGAGCGCCTGCGCCACCACGCCGCCGGCGGCGGGACGTGTGGCCGCGAACAGCTCGGCGTAGATGCGCTCGTGCCGGAAAACGTTCTGCCCGACGACGCGGGCGGACAGGCGCTGGATCGCAGCACCGACGCCGGGTGAGCCAAAACCCTCGTCGAACTCGCTCCAGCCGACGACGCCGTCTTCGGTCGTCAGCTTGACGAAATGGTAGTTTCTCCAGCCGGCATCGCAGGCGAGGATTTCGAGGCTTGTTGCTTTCGACGATCTGGTCATGTCGCTCCCTGTCGCCCGGCGGCGCTTTTTTTCTTTGGCCGGCTCGCAAGCCCGGCTCCAGCCAGGATTGTTAGGCGAACGGTCCTGCGCAGTGAAGCCCGGCGAGGGGCGCCTGGAAGGCCCTTCCCGCCATTCTAAGGGAAAATCCGGTGGGGACAGCCATGATCTTTCCCGGGGTTGTCCTGAAAAGGGACCATGCTTTGACGTTTTTGGCCACAATCGGGATCGACCCTCCGGCCATGAAATTTCTGGCTGTGATTTCGATCCTGGCGCTGCTCACGATGAGTGGAGCCGCCATTTCCGATCAGTTTCTGACGGCCGATCAGCACGCTGCGCACGGGGTGGAATAGCGCAGCGGGCGCAAACATTTTTTGTCTTGCGGGAGACAGCGATGCTTTCGATAGACCAATTCCTGCGCTTCATCGGCGTGCCGGCGGTGTTCGCGGCCTTCATCATCGCCTCGCAGATATCGGCAGCCTTGTCGCAAGGTTAGTCAGCCGATCAATGACGAGCCGAGCAGGGCGAGCACGGCCAGCGCCATCAGCGCGGTGCCGAGCCAGCCCAGCGCGACGAGCCATGATCGGCCTTTGAAGCGACCCATGATCGTCTTGCTCGAGACGATCAGCATCATCATGGCCATGATCGGAACGGCGACGACGCCGTTGAGCACGGCGCTCCAGACCAGCATGTGGATCGAGTCGATGCCGGTGAACCCTAGACCGAAGCCGATGATGGTGGCGGCGGCGATGATGGTGTAGAAGCCGACCGCCTCGTCGGGCTTCGCCTCCAGCGTCGCGCGCCAGCCGAAGATCTCCGCCACGCCGTAAGCGGCCGAGCCCGCCAGCACCGGAATTGCGAGCAGGCCGGTGCCGATGATGCCGATCGCGAACAGGGCGAAGGTGAAGTCGCCGGCGAGCGGCCGCAGCGCTTCGGCGGCCTCCGTCGCCGAATTGATGTTGGTGACACCATTCGCGTGCAGCACCGACGCGGTGGTGAGGATGATGAAGAAGGCGATGCCGTTGGAGAGCAGCATGCCGGAGATGGTGTCGGCCCGGATGCGCGCCAGCTCCGGACTGCCGCCGTGCTTCAGCTCGCGCAGCGGCTTGTCGCGCCTGCCCTGGTTCATCTCCTCGATCTCCTGCGAGGCCTGCCAGAAGAACAGATACGGGCTGATCGTGGTGCCGAGCACGGCGACGACCATCATGAAATAATCGGCGCTGACATTCGTCTTCGGCCACACCGCCGCGAGCAGCGCCGTGCTCCACGGGATCTTGACGGTGAAGGCGGTCGCGACATAGGCGAACAGCGCCAAGGTGAGAAATTTCAGCACCGGCGAATAGCGCCGATAGGGCAGGAACACCTGCAGCAGGGTCGAGCCCGCCGCGAAGATCAGCGCGTGCTCGTGGTTGAGGCCGCCGATCACGAGCGAGAGCGCCTCCGCCATCGCGGCGATGTCGGCGGCGATGTTGAAGGTGTTGGCGGCGACGAGCATGGCGACGAGCGACAGCACCGCCCAGCGCGGCGCGATCTGCATGACGTTGGCGGCCAGCCCCTTGCCGGTGACGCGGCCGATCCGGGCGCTGACGAGCTGGATGGCGATCATGAACGGCGTGGTCAGAAATACCGTCCAGAGCAGTCCGTAACCGAATTGCGCGCCGGCCTGCGAATAGGTGGCGATGCCGGACGGATCGTCGTCCGCCGCCCCGGTGACGAGACCCGGCCCCAACCTCTGCAACAGCGACGGCGCGGATTTCGTGGGGGCGAGAGCATTGTCGGTCATGGCAGGAGGGGTCTCGGTCGGGGCGCGTCCTTCACAAATGCCAAGGAGGGAACAAGGTTCCCGGGCTTCGCGTAACGGGCTCCTCGCCAATTTCTGATAAAGCGAATCTCCATTTGACTCGTCGGGCAAAACACCTGTATAAGTGCATCATCGAAGAATACCCAGTGCAGCCTTTGCGCGCGTCCCGGGCGCGCGCCGGCCCGCCATGGCCGGCCGTCGCGCAGTCCGCGCACGGACACCGGCGAGACGTTTGTCCCCTGAGCGCGTGCGGTCGGGACTATTTGACGCTGACGAACATGCCCCAGGCGCCGGCCAGCGCGGCGCCGGAAAAGACGATCAGCGGATTGTCGCAGAACGCGCCGCCATACGTGCACATGGTGACGCCGAACGAGCCGATCTCGTGATGGCTCGCGGAGTAGAACAGTCCCGACAGCACCAGCAACGCGGCGGCGACGACATACATCGACGATCTCTCCGAGCTATCCCCGTTGCGTTTGTCGCAAGGGACGTGTCCCACCATGGCGCCAACCCGTTGCGTCCTGCCGAATCCGCCCTGCCGCATTTGAACTAAAGTCGATCTTTCCCGCGAGATGCTGTCGTCAGCTGCGATCCCTGCGCAATCGGGACGTGTGATCGGAACCGGAACATCTGCGCGGGAACTCCTGGACGCGCTCTTGATTAATGAGCAGGAACAGTTGGACCAACTGAGGGGAGTGGCCCATGGGAGCCGAGCGGATGCACCCTCCGCGGTACTGGCGGATGCGGGCGGAAGAATTCCGCACCAAGGCGGACAATTGCGAATATCCCGAGACGCGGGACGTGCTGCGCAAGGTGGCGCAAAATTACGACGAGCTGGCGCGCCGCGCCGCGCGCATCTGCACGCTCGAGAGCCTGGACGAACTGCGGGGGGGGACCCGCCAACACCAAGCCGGTTTGATCGTTCAGGACAAACCCGCTTGATGGTTCAGGACGAAGCCGATGATCAGCGCGCGCGATCATGGGGCGTCTAGGCCCTCGCTTCCATGAGAAGCGCCGCCCGCGTGATTGGAACGAATGTCCACTTTGGTACTTAGGAACTCAGTCCTCCACCGAGGAATGAGATGAGCAGTGAACAGCAAGCAGGCCCGGCAACGAGGCCGGATCATTACAAGCCGAGGCCGGCTTGCCCCAAATGCGAGAGGGATACGCGCTGCCTGACTTCGATCTTCGATGTGAGGCGCGATTGCTCGATCCTGATCTATCGGTGCGACGCGTGCCGCGAGGACGTCTGGATCTGAGCGAGCGCCGTCGTCGGTCCATCTGCGGGACGCCCCGTCGCAGATCTCAGAGCAAGGTCGCATAGGAACTTCGCCTGTTTCGCTCGCTTGTCGCCTGCATCGACCACGCAGGCGAGACAGCTTACGACCATGCAATCACGCTACCCGTTGTTGAAGAGTGGACAGCGGAAGAGCACGAGCGGCTGAAGGCGTTGGCCGACGCCGGCTCGCGGCCGGACGAGATCGCCGGCGAACTCGGTCGCAGCGAAGCCGCCGTGAGAGTGCGCGCCTGGCAGCACGGCATCGCGTTGCGCCTCGCCACGCAGAAGCGCGGACCCTGAAGACCGGCTGGGTCGAAAGCCCGCAGGCGGGCATCCCGCCGTGTGTTCACTTCTGAGCGGTCCTCAATCGTATCTCGACGTACTCTGCGAATGGGCAGCAACACGGGAGCTTGTCATGCTCACCCGCGAGGAATTCGAGGCGGATCTCGACCGGCAGAAATTGCACCAGCTCGATGCAAGGCAAACGACACGACAATTGCTGCGCCGTTCGCGGGAGCAGATTGCGGCATCGATCTCACTGCTTCAGCAAAACGTTCCGAAGATCTGGCACCCTGAACCTCCAGAGCGATAGAAACCTCCTGCTCTGTCCCGCGTTTGCGCGCATGACGGATCAAGACACCAGGCAGCGGCCGATTTGTGCTGCGTGCAACAGACCCATGACATTCATCGACGCGGTGGCTTCACCGGATGGCGCGATCGCCATCTTCCGGTGCTCCCGGTGCAACAAGCTGTCCTGGGAGACGCCCAGGCGAAACCAAAACCAAAACCAAAACCGAAACTGAGGCGTCGAAAAGAAACGGCCCCAGCCCGGGGGGCGAGCTGAGGCCGTGGGGGGCGCCGGTCGTGCATCCGGACCGACGCGCGAATAACTTTTTGATCCCAAAAGCTGTTCCTATTCAGGCGACCATGGACATGGCGCGCCGCGACGAAACACGCCTGAAACAGTGCTGAAACCAGATTGTCTCGAACGCCCCGCCGGCTGCGTCCGACCAACCAAGCGAAAAGGAGATCATCATGATCCAAGTCGGTATCCACGTCGGTATCCAGGTCGGTTCGAAGGAAGAAGTCGCGTTTTTGCTGGCGCTGTTCGGCACCCACACCCAGCCGGTGAAGCGGCCGGCGAAATCGCGGCAGGCGTGAGGCGCTGATCCCATGCCAGGTTTGGCCGAATGCCAGAGCCTCTTGCGGCTTCTGATCGCAAGGGGCGATCCGAAGGCCATCCCGCTCGCGACAGGCGCGATCGACCAATACCTGAACACGGCGCCGGTCTGCATGCGCGGCCGCGGCCTGCGCGTGCTCCAGCGCGACGCGCTCGACCAGCATGGCACTGCGGTCGGCGTGCAGCGCTCGTTCGCCGAAACGGTGGATGCCTATATCGTCGGCAAGCTTGCGGAGGAGTGAGGGGGCCGCGTCGTTTCGCCCTGTCGCTTCGCTCCCTGACGAAAAACCGGGCGCGAGCGCGGCAAGCTGCTCCCGCGCCGCTGGCAGAGGGACGTCGGAGTTCCCGGAACCTATTGATTCCAACAGATTTTTTCGCTGCCCCGGAAACCCTTTGTCCGCTTCGGACCTATTACGGGCAAAGGATGCTGCAATGCCCCGATATTATTTCGACCTGCGCGACGACACCGGTGTAGCGCTCGACGAGGAAGGGCTTGAGCTGGCCAGCTCGCGCGCCGTTCAGGCAGAGGCCGCCAAGTCGGTCGCGGACATGGCGCGCGACGCCATCGTTTCCGCGCCTGCCGCGGGCGCTAGGCAGTCGATGGCGATCGACGTTCGCGATGCCAGGGGTCCCGTGATGCAGGTCAATTTCTCGTTCGCGATCGAGACCTTCAGGACGCCCTCGACATCAGGCGATCATTGACGCGTGAGAACTCCCGGCGGGGATGACTCGGCCTCGAGCACGGCGATCTTGCGGCCGAGCTGCCAGACCTCGACCTTGCCGTGCCGCGTGAACTGCTGCGCGAAGGTGAGGGCGATCGCATCCGACGCGGCCTCGAACGCTTCGGCGGAGCGGAAGACGCCGTTGTCGCCGACGAGATAAGCGCGATATTGCTGGGTCATGTCGGCGGCCTCAGCCCGGGTGAATGCAGCCAGGCGGAAATGTGCATGGCGGTCTCGTCCTGCCGCGCCCGGCGCAGCAGCATCTCGCGGCGGCGCCCCGGCGCGATCGTACGCGCCTCCTCGCGAAGCCGCGCGGCCTCCGCGGCGAGTCGTTCGGTGAGTGTCGTGGTCTGCTTGAAGCGTCGGCGTGTCGGCATGCACGTCTCCCTCGTTCGTCCGGGGCGGGAGCGCTGGTTGGGCGTTCTCATCACCGGCAGATGCCAATTGCCTTGCGGTGATGGATAAAGCTTACGCCCCTCGTCTGAGGCGGCGACATATCATATGATAGGTCGCCGGATTAAATTGCGTGAGCAGGTTCAGTGGCTTGAGCGGGTTACTCAACTTGAGGCAATGTTCACTTTTGGACAGAAGCGACGATGTCTGTGCGCTCGGCCATCTGCCATGATGCGCTTTGAGCCGCAGAGCCGCGGCGTAGATGTTCGGGATGGCTGCGCATCGATTTCACCTCGGCTCTGCCGTCGTTCACCTCCTTCAGCGTTCGGCCCCGACAGGTCGAGCGCGAAAACGATGCGCGGCGGCGAACACGCATGCACGCCGGCGAGAGATCGTGGTGAGGGATCGTGCTCCGCACCACGGTCCGAGAATGAACTAACTCAAGCGTTGACAGTGCTCGCACTTTGGCCGGCCACCGGTGCCAGAGGCGAGGTATTGCCTTTCGATGTTGTTGCCTTCTGTGCACTTGTCGTTGTCGTGATAAACGTTCTTAGTATTCGGCTTTTTTGAAACGGAGCGACTTTTGCCATAATGCAGTCTCGCGTAGGACGAGCGGACGGAATTGACAACTCGCCTAGATACATTTCACGTTTCTGCAACTTTTGGGAGCCTGCATAAATACACGCAACTTGAGTGCACTCGTCGGTACTCGGCATTTCAAAGTCGGTCCGCCGTCGGCGATGGCTGCGCGGGGCCCTTATAGCCAAGCATCCGATAGTTCCACGCCGCGCAAGCAAGCTTGTCGGCCTCCTTGCGCGCCTCCTTGGCGCGTTCGGCCGATATCTTGGCGCGGCTTGGTGGTCATGGGCGATCAAAGCCATGTGCCGGCCAAGCTGGCAAATTATCGATGGGTAGTAGGCGAAAAGCTGGACGAACCACTGCCTATCGTGGCTGTGGAAAACCTCCGGCGGCCTCAGTGCTGCGTCGGCTCTTCCTCGACCGGTTCGCCGTGTTGGTGCTCAAGCGCTTCGCCGAGGTCACGGCAGTCGAAGCGTTCGCCGCAGGTCGGGCAAGTCATGAAGTGATCTTCCTCGCTCCTGGGCTGCCAACCCTCTGTGCGGAATTTAGGTCTCATAGCGGGCTTCCGCCTCTCTTAACGCTGCATTCACCTCGGAACGATCTCGCCCTTCGGTCCAACGCTTCCATTACAGGTCCTCCCTCAACCCTTTGAAGAATGGATGCCGGACTTTCCCCACCGCCGACTTGGCGCGATACTCGATTTCCGCGAGCAGCTTCGGCTCAACCCAGATGCCCTTGTGCCCGATGCGCTTGGCGTAAGGTTGCGTCTTGCGAATGAGCGGCTTCAATCGTTTTTGCAGTTCTGCGGCAGATGTCTTGTCGAATCCGTGGTCGACCTTGCCCGCATAAATGAGATCATCTCCCTTTTGGCGCCCGAGATAGATGCCGCCCCATTTGCCTTCGTCGAGTGCGAAGCCGGCGATGGTTAGCGTCTCTCGCTGCGCGCAAGTTGTCTTGACCCAATTGTTACCCCTGCCGCTGCTGTAGGTGCTGTCGCGAACCTTAGAGACCACGCCTTCCAGCCCGACCTTGCAGGCATGCGCGAACATCTCGCGTCCTTCGATCTCGAAGCTCTCGCTGAACTGCACGTCGGTGCCGGCGATGATCTTCTTCAGCTCGGCCTTGCGCTGAAACAGCGGCAGACCGCGAAGGTCTCGCCCATTCAGATAAAGCAGGTCGAATGCGACGAGCACGATCTTGGGCGATGTGCCCTTCAGCTCGTTTTGAAGGACGGAAAAATCGGTGTTGCCATCGGCAGCAGGGACGACGACCTCGCCGTCGATGACCGCCGATCCCGCCTTGATGTGCCAGGCGTCGTCGGCGACTTTCTTGAAGCGTTTGGTCCAGTCGTGACCGCGACGGGTGTAGACGGTGACGGCCTCGTTGGCCAAATGAAGCTGCACCCGATAGCCGTCGAATTTGATTTCGTGAATCCACCTCTCTCCGGTTGGTACGCGGTCCACCGTCGATGCCAAGGCCGGTTCGATGAAGCCGGGGAAGGGCGCTTTCACCCCGAGCGCCCCCGGCTTACGCTGACGCTGCAACGCCACTGACAAACTCCACGCAACGAACACGTTGATTCGAATCTTTCTGGCCGGATTCGTTCCGACGACGGGCGCGACCTTGTAGGGCGTGGGGAACCGATTGAATCCTTGCGTTTCAGAGATGCAAGGAGAGCAACATGGCTAAAGCGAAGAAGCAGACAACTCGCGGTCGCAAGCAGGACCGCGCGCGCGTTGCGGGTGGGCAGAAATACGAAGTTGGGTACGAGGCAAAGAAGACCGGCCGCTCGGCTTCTGCCGTCAAGAAGGCGGTCAAGAAGGTGGGTAGCAGCCGGAAGAAGGTGGAGCGTAAGCTGGGGCGCTGATAGTTTTGCGTTAGCCCATAGGTTTGTGGCGAGCCGGTCGCGTGAGCGGCCGGTTTTCTTGCGCTCCGTGTTTTGCTCTTCGCTATTTGAGTGCAGCCGGGAACCAGCTGGCCTGAACGTCCATTAATAACCTGGATGGTCCGATTTAGGGGATTTGGCCATGGGCATCGAGCGAATGCACTCCCCGAAGTATTGGCTCATACGGGCTGAGGAGTTTCACACCAAGGCCGACAACTGCGAACACGTGGAGGCGAGAGCCACGCTTCGCCAGGTTGCCAAGAACTATGAAGCGATAGCCAGGCGAGCGCAGCAAATTCTCACTGCCACCGAGAGGGACCAGCGCCACCGTCAGCAAGCTCCCCGGGTGGCACAAGAATACGCCGACGACCAGCGCGAGAACCGTCTCGATCCATCCCGAGCGCCGTAGCTGGGCCGTCATAGTCGTTTTCTTGGGGGTGTTCTAATTTTGGTAGGAACATCAAGCGCAACCGCGCCTTGACCACCATGCCCCACTACTACTTCGACACGCGCGACAACGACAGGTTCGTTCCTGACGAGATCGGGGTCGAAATCGCCACCTTAGCGAATGTGAAGCGTGCGGCCTCCGAGGCAATGGCAGACTTCGCCAAGGACGTGCTGCCGGGCTCGGTAGTTCGTACCCTCTCAATCGAGGTGCGGGACGGCTGCGGACCTGTGCTTAGGGTGGTGCTCCGCTTTGAGATTGTGCACGCCGCTGTTCATTGAGACCGCGCCAGTGAACGCCTGTTCGGCCAAGCACCGACACCGGCAATGACGCGCTGCAAAAAACGACAGCATGGTTGGCTGTTTATTTCGAGCGACACCGCAACGCAGTTCGCTGTATGGTCCCGTCCCGTTTTTCCCACAGCGGATTTGATCACCATGCACTCCATCCAAGGTACGCATATTGCCGCAATCTTCAAACTAGCCACCCAGCAGCTCGAAGCACTTCGCATCCACCCAGAGATCCAAAAGGAATATTCCGAAATTCTCGTTTTGAGAGAGAAGATAAAACTGGCGACCGATCTGAAGAAGGCTCGCCGGCAGCTCCTTCTCGGTGCCCCCCGCGCGCTTGAAGGAGGTGGATGAGGCTCCAAGGACCGAAGATTTTTGATCTAGGTCAAAGTCGCATGGCGCGGGGGCGGTTCGTATGATGCCGTGAGTGATAAGCCGCCGGAAAAGCCAGAAGTGATGCCCCGCGAGAGCGACGAGGCCCGGTGGCGCATCATCGAAAATTATGCCGCGGACCTCCGCGAATTGATCAGGAAGCTGCGCCACAAGTTGGAGGGAGCGGACGTTCCTTGGTCCAGAGCACCGCGCACGGTAACATCTCGGATGATCTTAAACTCTACCATCACGTGCCCGAAGTGCGGTCACGCTGCTACCGAGGTCATGCCGACCGACGCCTGCCAGTTCTTCTATGACTGCAAAGGCTGCGGCGAGCGCCTGAAGCCGCTCTCTGGCGACTGCTGCGTGTTCTGTTCCTTCGGTACCGTTCGCTGTCCGCCGGTTCAAGAGACCGGCAGGTGCTGCTGTAGCTAGCTGCCTTGAAGGAGTGCGGCTGCCGCGCCTGAATCGTCGGGCAAAACACTGGCAGAATAGCATCATTGAAGATCAGCCCGCGCGGAGCAATCCGCCGCGGGCTTTGTATTTGCGGAGACTCGTTACTTAACAAACGGATTTCAAATGCCCAAATTTAGGAGAAGGACCGAGCCGCATCTTCCTGTTGCTCAGCATGTGCCCAGTGAAGGTTTCGGGGCACCAACGCTGGCCGATATCGAAACCCTGGCACGCGCCAAGACCGAAGCCGCACTCAACGTGCTTGCTGCCATCATGTTTAGAGAGACAGCGAATGCTTTTGCGCGGGTGGCCGCCGCAAACGCTATTCCCGATCGTGGGTAGGGCAAGCCGGTGCAGCCCTTGGCTACGGACGCACGGCCGCGCGAATTGCTGCAACGGATTGAACGCATCATCGTACATCCGGATCATTCATCGATAGTCAACAATGAGACCGGCGAACCCGAGGCTTCGTAAGCTTCGCATCGTCTTGTCTCCAGGCGAGGAATTGTAATGAACAAACGGTCGCCATCGACTCCACTGGAGTCTAAAGATATGCATCCACAGCAAGAGAACGCGGCTCCGATCGGTTTACCCCGATGGATGCGCGACGCGCTATCTCATCAGCCGGTCCCCACGCCACCGCAGCAAGCCGGCAGCGTCGATGAGCCTGCGCACGGTGAACGCGCGAATATTCGAATCTTGAGCCGCGTTCCTTCGCGCCCGACCGGAAACTAGTCTGAAGCCGGTCCGAACCATCTCGTGATCGCGTCCGCAAGTCCATGTTGGCTCTCATCTCCCACCCAGGCCACGTGCCCGTCGGGCCGCACCAGCACGGCGCCGGGTGCTGCGACTTGTCCGATCGCCGGAAGCTGCCACGGGCCCTCGCACTCGGCGTCGATGCGATCGACGCGATCTGCCCAGGGCGCGGTGTCGAGGCCGCCTGTCTTGCTGAAACTGAGCAGCAAGCCGCGCGCGCCGTGCAGCAGCGTGAACAGTCGCAGCGGCCGCCCGTCGACCGTCAAATCGAGATCGGGCATGCGGCGCCCGAGCAGCGCGTGTCCTTGGCCGAGATCATAGTGCACGTCGAGCCCGCTCATCATCGCGCCAAAACGTTGGCGCGGCGCGTCCATCGCGAGCAGCTCCGCGACGACCTCGCGCGCGGCCTTGAGGCCGTCCTCGCCGCGGCGGAGCAGGGCGATTTGCGCCATGGTGTTGCGCAAGGTCCGCGCGCCGACGGGATGACGCTCGGCGTGGTAGGTATCGAGCAGGCTGTCGGGCGACAGGCCCTTGACCACTTGCGCGAGCTTCCAGCCGAGATTGACGGCGTCCTGCACGCCGGCGTTGAGGCCCTGACCGCCGACGGAGTGATGGATATGCGCGGCATCGCCGGCAAGCAGCACGCGACGCTTGCGATAGGACACGGCCTGCCGTGCCGCATCGGTGAAGCGGGAGATCCAGGACGGGTTGTGGAGTCCGAAGTCGGTGCCGTATACGGCGACGAGGGCTTCGCTCAGATCGCGGGAGCCGGGCGCGCCGGTGCGATCGAGCGTCGCTTCCGTCACGACGACCAGCACGCGCCCGCTCTCGGTCTTGCTGAGGCCGTGAAAGCCGAGCGCGTCGTGGCGCAGGCCCCATTCCGGCTCGTCTCGCATCTCGACTTCGGCCATGAGGTTGCTCAGCGTCGGATCTGTGCCCGCGAAGTCGATGCCGGCGGCCTTGCGCACCAGGCTACGGCCGCCGTCACAGCCGACCAGATAGTTTGCGCGCAAGGTCTCGCCGCCGGAGAGCGTCACGTCGATGCCGGTCTCGTCCTGCGCAAAACCCGTCACCTCGAGGTTTCGATAGATCGGCACCGCGAGCTCGCTGACCCAGTCAGCCAGGATGCGCTCGATGTGGCTCTGCCGCAGGGCGAGCCCGTAAGCGTGCCGGGTGGGGAGATCGCTGATGTCGAGCCTGGTCCAGGCGAAGCCCGCGAGCTGGCTGATCTGTCCTTCGCGCAGGAAGCGATCCGCGACGCTGCGCTGGTCGAGGATCTCGATGCTGCGCGCGTGCAAGCCGCCGGCGCGCGTGCCGACCAGTTCCTGATCGGCGCGCCGTTCGACGACGGCGACATCGACATTTGCGAGCGCGAGCTCCGCGGCCAGCATCAAGCCGGTCGGGCCACCGCCGGCGATCACCACCGCGTGGTCTTTCACTTGGTGTTGCGTGTGGCGGGCGCCGGCCCCTTTGGCGTGGCCGCGCGTCCGGGACGTCGGAAGCAGTACAGGCATGTGATGACCCCTCGCGTGTGTATGGTGTTCGGGTCGAGGGTTCTACGGCAGGATCGGGGGCTTGAAGCAAGCCCGTTGCACACCACATATCTGGGTGGGGGAGAGGTTAATCCCTTGTCCGCGTTCGCCGCGTTGACACGTCGGGCAAAACACCGGCATAATGCCATCATCGAAAAAGAGTTTGGTTCAACCCGCGCGGACGCTATCCGCTGCGGGTTTTGTTTTGGGTTTTCTGGGCTTGCGACCTTCAGCAGATGCCGGTAGTCCGCTGCATGGTGCTGGCGAGTTCCTCGAACGAAAACGGCTTTCTGATCATGGGAAGGCCGTCGCGCCAGGGTTCACGCCCGGACAATTGCAGGATCTTCAGTTCCGGGCGGTCTCGCCTGGCCCGCTCGGCCAGTTCATGACCGTCCATGCCAGGCATGTTGATGTCGGTGATGAGGATGGAGATATCCTGGTTCTGCTTGAGCCGGTCGAGCGCATCGTGGCCGCTCCGGGCGCTGATGACTTCGCAGCCGAGATCTTCCAGCATGTCAACGATGACATCGAGCACGCTGGGATCGTCGTCGACAACGAGTACGGTATGGCTCATCGCACAACGTTCCTTCTGAAGGAATAAACGCGCCCGCCGTGGCGTAAGTTCCGGCACGGCCTGGTCGAACGAGCGATGTTTCACACCTCGCGCAAGGCGCCGCAGAACGGCAACGTCGAGATGCGCCCCGTCTGCGGAGCGGCCTAATCGTCCTTCGACAAATCGCCGGGTTTGGTGGGAAGGTCGATAGGGCCGCCCTCGCCATTCACGAGATCGCAGTCCTTGTCCTGCATGTCGCCGGCGTCCTCAACGACGGCTTCTTGCGTGTCCCGCTCCTTGTCGCTGCGCGGCTTTCGTCCAGGAAGATTTGGCGACGTGTTTTGTGAGGTCGTCTTGAGTGTCATCTGCCGGCCCTCCTGATCGCCTAACGCGGCTTAAGCGAATTCGTTCGTTTGACACGTCTGCGAAAACACTGGCGGAATGGCATCATCGAAACGAGTTTGGTTCACCCGCGCGGAAATCTTCCGCCGCGGTTTTTTTTCGTCTCGATCAAGATCGGACGGTGGCGGCGCGTTGCGGCTACGCACTCGCCAAACCTGGTGCGCCGCCGGCCGTACCATCGCTGGCCGCGCACGCGCGAACGTGCCGGGCCGCGGCGCTGGGCCAGTGCTCGCGCCGCTGCGGTCTCCGGAGCTAATCTGGTTGTCTCCTACTTCGCCAAGCGCGGCTTCGAGAACATTGAGAGGATCATCAAGCGGTGAAGATGGCAGATGACGAAGTCAGGGCGATCGTTGCCGAGACGCTGGCCGAGCAACACAGGCTTCAGCAGGCGAACATCGATGCCATCGTATTGCGGACAGTAGCATCGGTGCTGGCGTCTTTCGGAATAGACGATGACGATCGAAAAGAGCTAAGGGCGGATTTTCAGCACCTTCGCCGATGGCGAAGGAGCGTGGAGCAGGCGCAGAGCTACACGCTCAAGGCCGTGATTACGGTGATCGCCACCGGCCTGATGGGCGTGGTTGGGCTAAGCGTCAAGTTCGTGCTCGGCAAGTGAGCTTCAGCCGCGACGACATTGCTGCATTCCACTCGCGTCATCCTTCGCCAACGGACCGTCTCATGTACAAAATTCGCATTGTCGATGCATCCGACGACGACATCGCCGATACATTGGCCGACCTTCATCGGTTGACGTTCTTCGATGCGGCTCCCTTGCCACAATTCAAGTTAGGGGCGTGGTGGCTTGCCTATCACGGCGATGAGCCGGTAGCCTTCGCCGGTGTCGTGCCGTCAACGCACATCCGAAATGGCGGTTATTTCTCCAGGGTCGGTGTGTTGCAGCGGCACCGGGGGACGTGACCTCCAATGCAGGCTGATGCGGGTGATCGAGGCAAGGGCACGGCGTATTGGATGGGACAGCATCGTCTCGGATACGACGGACAATCCGGTGTCTGCCAATAACTTCATCCGGGGGGCTATCGGCTCTTCGAACCCCATGTGCCCTGGGCTTGGCCGCATACGCTTTACTGGCGAAAGCGGCTTCGCTGAACGAATGGAGCCAGGTTTCCCGTGGTGCGGAACGAGATTCACGCAACGTAAAAATGGTTCGCCCGAGATGAAGCGCAACACGGAACGTTCAAGGGCCCGGCAGCTTGACAGCTGCCGGGCCCTTATTGCGTATTGAAGCGATGCGGGCGAAGGACTTGCGAAGTCGGCGGTGCCGGGCTTTAAGTTTGCTCCTGCGGGAAATTCGGCAACCATAAGCCGATGTAAGGGAGCGCCGTCGATGCCCACCAAGCCTCAATTGCCGGAACGTTCGTCGCGGGCGACGGGCGCGCCTACCGCGCTCGATGGTCTGCTGGTCGTCGATTTCACGCGTGTGGTTGCCGGCCCGGCTTGTACGCAGACGCTTGCTGATTTCGGCGCGCACGTCATCAAGATCGAGAATCCAGACGGGGGCGATGACACGCGTGCGTATGAACACGCCGAGATCGGTGGGGAGAGTGCTGCCTATCTGAGCCTCAATCGCAACAAGCGTGGCATCGCGCTTGACCTTACCGTGCCGGAGGCTCGTGAGATCGCGCTGGATTTGATTCGCAAGGCCGACGTGGTCGTCGAGAACTTCTCCAGCGGGATCATGAAGAAATTTGGGCTGGACTATGAAAGTGTTGCGCCGCTCAATCCGCGGCTAGTCTATTGCTCGATCTCCGCCTACGGGCGCACCGGACCGTTTGCCTCGCGTCCCGGCTTTGATCCGATCACGCAGGCGGAAAGCGGCTTCATGTCGCTCAACGGATTTGCTGATGGCCCGGCGGTTCGCACCGGCCCGCCGATCGTAGACATGGCGACGGGGATGTCTGCCTGCAACGCCATCCTGATGGCGCTGTTGGCGCGGGATCGGCTCGGTCGCGGCCAGCATGTCGAGGTCGCCCTGTTCGACGTCGCTATGGGCATGACCGGCTTCTATGGCATGGCCTATCTGATCAACGGCGAAAATCCCGGCCGGTTTGGCAATTCGCCGAGTGGCTCTCCTACCGTCGGCGTGTACGAGGCCTCCGATGGACCGCTTTACATGGCCTGCGCGAACGACCGGCTCTATCGTCGGCTGGTTGTTGAGGTGCTGAACCGGCCGGATCTGATCACCGATCCGCAGTTTGCCTCGCGCAAGGCGCGTTCCGAGAACAAGGAGCTTCTGCGGGCAGCCATCGCGGAGGTCTTCGCGAGCGATACTCTCGAAAACTGGATGACCAAGATGAAGCTGGCCAATATACCGGTCGGCTATCTGCGGACGGTCGAGGAGGGGTTCAATGCACCGGAGGCGCGAGAGCGCCATCGCTTGAACCGGATTCCACATCGTACGGCAGAGTGGATCCCGAACATCGAGCCGCCGATCAGTATGAGCTTGACGGGAGCGATCGATCCCGTGGCTGCCCCCTTGTTGGGCGAACATACTAACGACGTCCTGCGTGATACGCTCGGATACGACAATCTTCGGATCTCGGAGTTCAATCAAAAGGGGGCTTTTGGATCGGGCAAGCCATCGGAGCAGGTTTGAACCCAAGCAGGGCGTTCCCTTGGAACGTGCAAATCGCGCCCTAGCGCTGCATCCGCTTGATTTGGCGATGTTCCAGCCGCATAAATGCATGAAAGCGAGGGATACGAATGGCGCCTGGTCAAGAGCCGAGCGTGGGCCGGCCCGCGGCGGTGCAATCCGATGAACCTGCCCATGCGGCAATGATCGCGAAGGCCCGGGCGCTCGTCCCACGGCTGCGAGAGCGGGCGGCGCGGACGGAGGAGTTGCGGCATTTGCCGCCGGAAACTGAGCAGGATCTGCACGAGGCCGGCCTGTTCCGGATGCTTCAGCCGAAGCGCATTGGCGGCGCAGAACTCGATTATGTCGCCTTGATCGATTGCGCGGACCTGCTCGGACAAGCAGACGCCTCGGTGGCCTGGAATCTGGCCAATCTGGCGAGCCATCACTGGATGCTCGGCATGTTCGAGCCGACGGCGCAGGATCTGGTCTGGGCCCGTGATCCGGACGCACTGATCGCGTCCTCGTTCATTTTTCCGGCCGGACGTGCCACGAGAGTCGAGGGCGGATACCGGCTCCATGGCAGCTGGCCGTTCTCCTCGGGCGTTGCCTCCTGTGCATGGAACATGCTTGCAAGCGTGGTCTACTCCGACGATGAGGCGGACGGCATCGAGTATCGGATATTTCTGCTGCCGAAAGCCGACTACAAGGTCCTCGACACCTGGAATGTCGCGGGACTGCGCGGGACAGGGTCTTGCGACGTGGAGGTCAGGGACGCTTACGTGCCCGACGATATGACGGTCGCGGTCGGCGATCTTGACGGTGGGCCGACTCCGGGAAGCAAGCTCAATCCCAACCCGCTGTATGCGCTCCCGGTATTCTCGCTGTTTCCCTACGTCCTGTCCGGCGTCGCGCTGGGAAACGCGCAGGCATGCCTCGACGATTATGCGGAGGTCGTCCGTCATCGCATTTCCACCTACAACCACGCCAGGCTGAGCGACTTTCAAAGCACCCAGATCAAGATCGCCGAGGCCTCGGCGAAGATCGACGCCGCACGCCTGATCATGCGCTCGGCCTGTCTGAATGCCATGGCGGATGCAAGGCGGGGTCATATCCCCGATATGGCGACCAAGACCAGATATCGGCGCGACGGCGCTTTTTCAGTAAACTTCTGCACGGATGCGGTGTCGATGCTGTTTGCCGCGAGCGGAGCACGGGGCCTGTTTACGACGGGCGCGTTGCAGCGGCAGTTCCGCGATGCGCACGCGATCAATTCGCATCTCGCGTTCAATTTCGATGCAGCCGGGACCAATTATGGACGCGTGGCGCTGGGGCTGCCGTCCGAGAATCTCACGCTGTGAGGCCGGCCGATGAATGATCTGCCGAAGCAGCCGGCCGTTCCCGATCCGGCCAACGAACTCGCGAGCGACAGCTCGCCGATCGATCCCCGCGATTTTCGCAGCGCGCTCGGCACCTACGCCACGGGGGTGACGATCATCACGGCCGCGGCGCCTGACGGCAAGCCCTATGGCCTGACCTGCAATTCGTTTGCCTCGGTCTCGCTGAATCCGCCGTTGGTTCTTTGGAGCCTGGTCGTCTATTCCTCTAGTCTGACCATCTTCCAGAACGCCAGTCATTTCACGGTCAACGTTCTTGGCGTTTCGCAACAGGCGCTGGCGAGCAAATTCGCCAAATCGTCTGATGACAAGTTCACCGGTGTCGAGTGGACGCCGGGCCTCGGCAACGCGCCGGTGCTCGCCGAGAGCGTCGCCAATTTTCAATGCCGCTCAGTCAATCGCTATTACGGCGGCGACCACGTGATCTTTCTCGGTGCAGTCGAGGCCTATACGTACAATACGAAGGAGCCGCTGCTCTTTGCGCGCGGCGAGTTCGGCCGATTTCTCGCCGACGGCTAGCGCAAGCAGTCCCAGCAAGCGTGCTTCAGTTCGCGCTGGATGGTTCGGCGCGCCCTGCCGAAAGTTTGTAGATTTCGAGCGCATCCGCGTCCGCGCCTCGCGCGGCCTTGGCGAGCCTGAAAAGTTGTCCGGCGAGCGAGGCCATGGGCACCGGCGTCGACGTCGTCTGAGCGACGTCGGCGACGGTATCGAGGTCCTTGAGCATTGTCGCAATGTGACCAAGCGGCGGTGAGTGAATGCCCTGGGCCATCCGCGGCACGAACAGCTGCAACGGAATGGAGTCCGCGAAGCCGCCGGCGAGTGCTTCGGGCAACCGGTTGGCATTGATTCCGGCGTTCACGGCAAGGCGTGTTGCCTCCGCAAGAACAGCCATCGCGCATCCGACGATCACCTGGTTGCACAGCTTTGTGGTCTGCCCCGCGCCGGTCGGGCCCATATGGGTGAACCTGCGTGCCATGGCCAGCGCGTAGGGGCGGACCCGCTCGATGTCGCCGGCTTTTCCGCCGGCCATGATGGCAAGCGTGCCTTCCTCGGCGCCCTTGGTACCACCGGACACGGGCGCATCGATCCAGCCCGCGCCGTTCGCAGCTAACAATCGCGTTGCAAGGTCCCGTGCGGCGTCAGGATGGATCGAGGAGAAGTCGACCACGAGCTTACCCGCGCCGGGCGCAGTTGAGATGCCCTCGGCCCCGAAGATCACCTCTTCCACGGCAGCCGCATCCGTCACGCACATGAAGACGATGTCCGAGCTCTCCATCAAGTTACGGGGGGTGGCTGCGCGCGTGGCACCGGCCTCGACGAGTGCGGCCATCTTCCCTTCCGAACGGTTCCAGACAGTGACCTGATGGCCGGCGTTGAGCAGTCGCCGGCTCATTGGCGTCCCCATCAGTCCAAGGCCGAGATAGCCGAGCCGCTCGACGCCTTGCGGGTTTGTCTTGCTCGCTTCAGCCATAGGTTGCCTCCATCTGTCGGTTCGCGACGCTGCATTACCACATATCGCGCAACTCACGACGAAACCGCGCGGCCTGCATGGCTTGCTTGATTGTTTGAACCATGAAACATTTGCCGCGGTCGGGTTGGATGGCGCCGGTCGGCGCCTGGGCAGCGGAGTGGGCACGATGCGAACCGTTTCGAAGTGGATCCTGGCTTTGGGGGCGGCAGCGGCCGTGAGCGCGAGCGCGGGCCCGTCATGGGCGCAGCAGACAATTCGCGTCGGCTGGACGATTCCGGCCGAGGAATCCAAATACTGGATGATGCGCCGCCCGGCTGAGTTTCCCAACATCGGCAAGGCCTACAACATCGAATGGACCCAGTTTCAGGGCACCGCTCCGATGACGCAGGCCTTGGCGGCCGGCGCGCTGGATTGCGCGACCCAGGCGCCGCTGTCGCTCGCCAACGGCGTGGTTGGCGGCAACCTCAAGGCCTACATCGTGGCGCAGCATGTCTTCGAGAAGGCCGGTGGTTTCTCGGTCTACTGGGCTGTCATGGACGACTCCCGGATCAAGACGATCGCCGATCTCAAAGGCAAGACGGTCGGAATCTCCGTGATCGGCGGCGGCACCCAGGGCCCGTTCAATCTGTTGCTGAAGCAGAATGGCATTGATCCGGCCAAGGACATTAAGCTGGTCGAGGTCGGCTTTGCCGTCTCCGAAGATGCGTTGCGGCAGGGCCGCGTCGATGCGGTCAACATGAACCAGCCGTTTGCCGCGCGCGCGGAGGCGAAGGGCGGCACGCGCAAACTGTTCTCGCTGTCGCAGGCGATGCCGAACATCGTGCACATCCTGGAAGCCTGCCGTGCCGATTTCGTCGACAAGAACCCGGAACTGGTCAAGGCTTACGTGCGTGACATTACCTCTGGCATGAAGAAAGCGCTGGCGAACCGCGAAGAGACGTTGAAGGTTGTCAACGAAGTCCTGAAGGCACCTATTCCGGTTCTCGAGACCTATCTGCTCAAGGACAATGATTTCGGCCGCGATCCGGGCGCGGCACCGAATTTCCCCGCGATCCAGAAGATGCTGGATATCTACGCGGAGACAGGGATGCTGCCAAAGTTGGATGTCGCGCAATTCAAGCACTCGACGATCGTCGCTCCGCTGCAATAGGCGATCGGGCGACTGAACCGAGCGAGAAGGTCGCGGCGTCCAGGATGATCCGGGACGTTGCATGAAGAAGATGCACGTATGAAGAAGCTCCGATCTCGGATCACGACGGATGGCCTCGACCGGGCTCCGCACCGCGCGTTCATGCGCGCCATGGGGCTCGACGACGCTGCGATTGCCAAGCCGATGGTCGGCGTCGTCAGCATGAAGGGCGAACAGACACCCTGCAACATGACGCACGACTTTCAGGTCGCGGCGGCCAAGACGGGAATCGAGGAGGCCGGCGGTACGCCGCGCGAGTTTTCGACCGTGTCGGTTTCCGACGGTATCAGCATGAATCACGAGGGGATGAAGTTCTCCCTGTTTTCGCGGGAGCTGATTGCCGATTCGATCGAAGCCGTCGTCCATGGTCTCGCTTACGATGCGTTGATCGGTTACGGCGGATGCGACAAGACGCTTCCCGGCGTGATAATGGGCATGGTCCGGTGCAACGTCCCGTCCATTTTCATCTATGGCGGCAGCGCGCTGCCGGGCCGCGTAGACGGGCGGACCCTCACCGTGCTCGACTCCTATGAGGCTGTCGGCAGCTTCATGACCGGAGAGATCGACGGTGCCACGCTCGAGCGGATTGAGCGGGCCTGCCTGCCGACCATCGGCGCGTGCGCCGGCCAATTCACTGCCAACACCATGGGCATGGTGTCGGAGGCGATGGGCCTCACCATTCCCAACGTGTCGATGGTGCCAGGTGTCTATGCCGAGCGCGCGCAGATATCCAGGCGGGCCGGGCGCCTCATCATGGAGATGCTGGAGCGCGGCGGGCCGTTGCCGCGCGACGTCGTGACGCGGAAATCCCTGGAAAATGGTGCGGCGATCGTGGCTGCTACGGGCGGTTCGACCAATGCTGCGCTGCATCTGCCGGCGATCGCGAACGAGGCCGGGATCGCATTCACGATCGATGATGTCGGCGAGGTTTTCGCCAGGACGCCGCTGATCGGAAACCTGCGGCCTGGAGGCAAATATACGGCAAAGGATGTCTACGATATCGGCGGCGCTGCCGTGGTGATCCGGGAGCTGATCCAGAGCGGGCATATTGATGGCAGTTGCCTGTCGATCACGGGCCGTACACTTGCCGAAGAATATAGCGCCGCCAATGCTCCTGACGGAGAGGTCGTTTACGCGGCTCGCGCGCCGATCATGCCAGACGGCGGTGTGGCAGTGCTGAAGGGAAACCTCTGCCCTGATGGTGCGGTGATCAAGGTCGCCGGGCTGAAGAGCCAGTTGTTCGAAGGCGTAGCGCGCATCTTCGAAGACGAAGAAGCTTGTGTCGCAGCGGTTCGCGACCGCAGCTACAGGGCGGGCGATGTGCTTGTGATCCGCAATGAAGGGCCGGTGGGCGGCCCCGGCATGCGCGAGATGCTCGGCGTCACCGCGCTGATCTACGGCCAGGGCATGGGCGAGAAGGTGGCCCTGATCACGGATGGACGCTTCTCCGGCGCCACCCGCGGAATGTGCATCGGCTATGTGTCTCCCGAGGCCTTCGTCGGCGGTCCGCTGGCATTGGTTCGCGATGGCGACAGGATCCGGATTGATGCGGCAAATCGGCGGATGGATATGCTGGTCGACGAGCAGGAACTCACGGCTCGCCGACACGATTGGAAGCCGCGTCCGCCTCGTCACCGTGCCGGTGCGCTGGCGAAATATGCCCGATTGGTTGGCCAGGCACCGGGCGGGGCCGTGACGCATGAGGGGCCCGCAGAATGGCCCTGGTTTGGATGACGCGGCGCACTTGCCCGAAAACAGCGCGTGTCTGGCAAGTTTCTTGCTAAGCTGGTGCCGCTGACGGAGGACATTCAGCGTGTCTGTTGCGCAGGGTTCGCGCGCGAACGAAGTGAGACGGGATGAAGGTAGTGCCTTCGAGATCGAGCGGATGGGTGAGACCGGTGACGCCGCAAAAACCGGCTTCTGCAATCATCGAGATCGAGAGCGTCTCGCAGGTATTTCAGACCTCAGCGCGCAAGGACCATGTGGCGCTATCGGACATCTCTCTGGCGATCGAGGAGGGAGCCTTCGTCTCCATCCTTGGTCCGTCGGGCTGCGGCAAGTCGACATTGCTTTACGTCGTCGGCGGCTTCGTCAGCCCGACCAGCGGCTCAGCGAAGATCAGGGGACGGACGATCACGGGACCAGGGCCGGATCGCGGTCCGGTGTTCCAGGAATTCGCGTTGTTTCCGTGGAAGACCGTGCTGGGCAATGTGATGTACGGCCCTCGCCAGCAGGGCGTGCGCACCACCGAGGCGGAAGCACAGAGCCGGGCCCTGATCGAAATGGTCGGGCTCAAGGGCTATGAGGACTTCTATCCCAAGGAGCTGTCCGGCGGCATGAAGCAGCGTGTGGCATTGGCTCGAACGCTGGCTTACCATCCTGAGGTTCTGTTGATGGACGAGCCGTTTGGCGCGCTCGATGCTCACACGCGAACGCGGCTGCAGAACGATCTGTTGAACATCTGGGAGCGTGATCGCAAAACGGTGCTGTTCGTCACGCATTCGGTCGACGAAGCGGTTTTCCTCTCGGACAAGGTCGTGATGATGTCGAAATCGCCCGGCCGCATCCGCGAGGTCATCGACATCGATCTGCCGCGGCCGCGCCGCCGCAGCGAGCTGCTGCTCGATCCACGGTACCAGAAATACGTTGTCGATATCGAGCGCATGTTCGACGAGGTCGACGAGACGGGATCGCGGTCGTGACGTCGCTGGCGGCCTTGGGCAAGCGTGCCGCTCCGGTGTTTGCCTGTATCGGGCTTCTGGCGGCATGGCAGGTTGCGTCACTCGCGCTCAAGAACGACAGCTTCCCGACGGCGATCGAGGCGATCCGTGCAATCCCGGACATCCTCGGAGACAAGGAAGCTCTGATCAACATCCTGGCCTCGCTCCGCCGCATGGCGGTCGGGTTTGGCATAGCGGTATCGGTTTCGATCCCACTCGGCCTGTTGATGGGCCGCAGCCGGGCCGTCGCGGCGTTCTTCAATCCGCTCCTGATGGTGATCTACCCGGTGCCGAAGGCCGCCTTGATGCCGATCATCATGCTGTGGCTGGGCGTCGGTGACATCACGAAGACGCTGGTGATCTTTCTCGGCGTCAGCCTGCCCGTGATCTATCACAGCTTCGAGGGCGCCAAGGCGGTGGAAGAGAAGATGCTGTGGTCGGGCGCCGCGATGGGGCTTTCGCCTGCGCAGCGGCTGGTCCGGATCGTACTGCCGGCGGCGCTTCCAGAAATTCTGACCGGTTGCCGCACCGGACTCGTGCTGGCGCTGATCACGATGATTACCAGCGAGATGATCGCCCGTCAGTCCGGCGCCGGCAATATCCTGTTCAATGCCCTCGACATGGGCCAATACGATACCGTTTTTGCGATGATCATCATCGTCGGCGCGATGGGAATTTGCCTCGATGCGATGTTCGAGCGGGTCCGCGCAAGGCTGGTGCGCTGGTCCGAACCGCAGTTCGACATGCCGCTGAGCTTCTCATGATCCCGCAGCTTCGCTCCACTAGAATTATTCTTGGGCTCGCGCCGATCGTGCTGGTGATCGCGCTGTGGCAAGGCCTTGTGTCATTTGGCTTTGCGCCTGCGGTCTTGCTGCCGCCGCCGGGATATGTCTTCAGCAGGCTGCTTCAGCAACTCGTCACGTGGACGTTCCAGCAGGAGATCGCGGCGACCCTGCTCCGGCTGTTTGCCGGCTTCGCGATCGCGGTCGTGCTCGGTGTCAGCATCGGCATCGCCGCCGCTGCCAGTCCGGCTATCAACGCCGTGGTTCGGCCGATTGTGCGTGTGCTCGCGCCTTTGCCCAAGGTCGCGCTCTATCCAGCATTGCTGCTGCTGCTCGGCTTCGGTCACGGATCGAAGATCACGCTGGTGGCGGCGGATGCGCTCTTTCCCATTCTCTTGTCTACCTATTACGGCGCGTCGACGGTGGAGCAGAAGCTGATCTGGTCGGCCATGGCGGCGGGAACGCCGCGCTATGAGATCCTGTTCAAGGTGGTGCTGCCTGCCGCGATGCCGTCGATCCTGACCGGTTGCCGGATCGGCCTTGTCATTTCATGCATCGTGGTGTTTCTGGCCGAGATGATCACGTCGAGCGACGGGCTCGGACATGTCCTCGTCACGGCGGCTCGGACCTTTCAGGCCGTCGATATGTTCGTGCCGCTGATCACGATCTCGCTGCTGGGCCTGATCCTCAATGGCCTGCTGGGGGCAGTGCGCGCGTATCTGCTGCGGGGTTTCCCCGAAGCATGAACTGACGAAGAAGAAACAGGAAGACCGGGAGTAGACCATGCTGGCTGACCGCATCGAGGCAAAATGGATCGACGCATTTTGCGAGATTTTTGAGCGATGCGCCGTCAAGGCCGGCGATACCGCGGCGATCCTCTCGGAAACCCAGTCACGTGCGTTGAATGTTCACCTGGCGGAGCTCGCGCTGCTGCGGATGGGCGCGCGACCGTTTCACGTGGTCATGCCGACCCCGCGTAACCGGAATATCGTTCCGGTTCGCTCGACAGGGGCAAGCGAGGCGATCCAGCGGCTCGGCCCGGTGATCACCGCGCTTCAACAAGCCGGCTTCGTGGTGGATTGCACCATCGAGGGCCTGATGCATGCGGTGGAAACGCCCGAGATCCTCAAAGCCGGCGCGCGTATCCTGGTGATCTCCAACGAGCATCCCGAGGCGCTGGAGCGGATGGTGCCGGATCCCGCGCTCGAGAAGCGCGTTCGCGCAGCGGCAAAGATGCTGCGCGGGACCAAGCGGATGCGGGTGACGTCAAAAGCCGGCACGGCGCTCGACGTCGATATGGTCGGCGCTTCCACGGTCGGCGTGTGGGGCTGGACCGACAAGCCCGGGACGCTGGCGCATTGGCCCGGCGGCATCGTCGTCAGCTTCCCCAAGAGCGGAACGATCAATGGCACGCTGGTGATGGCGCCCGGCGACATCAACCTGACCTTCAAGCGTTACCTGACGTCGCCGGTGAAGATGACGCTGAAGGACGATTATGTCGTCGAGCTGGAAGGCGAGGGCACCGATGCCGCAATGATGCGCGCCTACCTTGCCGCCTGGGGCGATCGGGAAGCCTATGCGGTGTCGCATGTCGGCTTCGGCATGAATCCCGGCGCGCGCTACGAGGCGCTGTCGATGTATGATCAGCGCGACACCAACGGCACGGAAATTCGTGCCGTTTCCGGCAACTTCCTGTTCTCGACCGGTGCCAACGAATTCGCCGGCCGCTACACGGCGGGCCATTTCGATCTACCGGTGATGGGGACGACGATCGAGCTCGATGGCGCCGCGGTCGTGCGTGACGGGGTGCTGCAGGACGTCTTCGGCTAGCCGCGATCGAGCACCGGCGGCCGCGCCAGGTCAAAGTGACGGAGCAGGTCGACCATGGCCTGAAGCCGTTTTGCCCGATAAGCGTCGACGTCCATGCCTGAATAATCGAGAAAGCCTGCACCTGTGCGCAGGCCGATCCGGCCCTCGTGCATGTTCCGCGATATGACCTCCGGTGCACGATAGCGGTCGCTGCCGAGTGCGCCCTCGAGATAACGACTGGCGTAGTAGAGGATGTCGCCACCACCCCAGTCGATGAACTCGAGCAGCCCAAGCACGGCGTAGCGGAAGCCGAAGCCGTAGCGGATCGCCTTGTCGATCTCCTCGGCGCTGGCGACGCCTTCCTCGACCATGCGCGCGGCCTCGTTCATCGCCAGCGCCTGGATGCGCGGAACTATGAAGCCTGGTGTCGCTGCGCAGACCACCGGCACTTTGCCGATGCCTTCGAGTAGCGCCTTGACCTCCTCGATGATGCCTGGATCGGTGGCCTTACCGGGCGAAACCTCGACCAGCGGAATCAGATAGGCCGGATTGAGCCAGTGCACATTGAGGAAGCGGCGAGGATTCACGATCGCGCCCGAGAGGTCGTCGACAAGGATGGTCGATGTGGTCGATGCGATGATCGTATTGGGGCCGACTTGTTGTGAGGCCGCCCCCAGCACATCCCGCTTGAGCTCGACGACTTCGGGGACTCCTTCAAAAACAATTCCCGCATCGGACAGTGCCGCCTCGCTCCGGCTGGCCGGCACCACCGAGACCCGCGCGATCAGCGGATCGACATCCGCCTCGGTCAGTAGCCCCAGCTTCGCCAGGCTGGCAAAGGTCTTCCTGACTTCGCCGAGCGCATCTGCCTGCAGCCTGGCGAAATCTTCCACTGAACGGGCCTTGACGTCGATCATCGTGACCGTATGCCCGGCATAGGCAAACGCGACGGCGATGCCGCGCCCCATGCGGCCGGCCCCGAGACAGGCGATGATGGCTCGGCTGGTCATCGGTCAAAATCCCCTGCGAAGAAGCGTCTGCAAAGCGGCCTTATCGAGATTGCCGAGCCCCAGCGTCTCGAGGGTTCGGCCGCCTTGCGCGAAATCCTCACCGCAAACTGCGCCGCCAATGGCCAGGAACGCCTTGGCCAGCGGCGTAGCCACGCCCGCCAAGCCGGCGACGGAGACCAGCAGCGATAGCCCAACCCGCAAATCTTCTCTCATATAGCGGTGCTCGGTCAGCACGATCCGTTCGCGCCAGTCGCCGGAATCGGTCAGCCGGTCATGCGAGCCGCGGCCGTACATCCAGATCTCGCCTTCCTTGGCATAGTGATGGGCGAGCGGAAAATGCGGTGCGCCATATCCGAGCGCCTCACGCACGGCAATCCGTTCGGCATCGAGCGCGTCGGTGACACGGCGAATCGCGGCTTGCGTTCCTTCCTTATGAATGTCCCACTTCTCGAAATGCTCGATCGGGCCTGCATTCATCACGATCAGCGGCGGATGGATAATCGGGCCTGCGTTCATCAGTGCGCCGGAGAGAGCATCGCCGCACGGCTCGATTGCGCCGGGGAAAGCCTGTCCAATCACTTCAAGTGCGCGCGGCGCCTGATCGAGCGGGAAAATGCCGACCGGCAGTCGCTTGGCGCGGATGGTAATCGCGACCTCGAACGGGCCGTGCTTGCGGGTTAGCCAAGGCAAGGTCCCGGTTTCGGCAAAGCACGCCTTGGCGCGGTTGCCGGCATCCCGCGCAGCCTGGGCGAAGATCATCGAGCCGAATGTCGCCGGCGGCAGAAACACGACCTGTCCATCCCGCAGATGTGGAGCGAGCAGGCGCGCGATATCCGTCTGCGCGAAGGCGGGGGCGGGGCACAGGATCAGCTCTGCGCCGTTGACCGCCTCGGCGATGTCGGTCGTCACCAGCGCCAGTTTCACGTCGTGACGGCCGTTATGATCCTTCACCAGGATGCGCGAGCCGGCGGCGCGATGTGCTGCGACCTGATCTGCGTCGCGGCGCCAGAGCCGGACCTCATGTCCCGACAGCGCAAAATCGCCTACGGCCGCGAAAGAGCCGTTTCCCCCACCCAGAACCGCAATCTTCAAGATGCTTCTCCTTGCGCGCGCGACTGCGCATCAAGCTGCTTCAGCAGGAAATGCTGGACCTTGCCCAACGCGGTGCGCGGCAGGTCCGTGACGAAAATGATGTCGCGCGGAACCTTGTAGCGGGCGAGTTGGGCCTGGAGATGCACTTTCAACGCGTCTGCTTCCAGTCGACGGCCGGATCGCGGGATCACGTAGGCGATAGGCACCTCGTCCCAGCGTGGATCGGGCCGGCCGATCACGGCGCATTCGCTGACATCGGGATGTTCGAGCAGGACGCGTTCGACCTCCGCCGGATAGACGTTCTCGCCGCCGGAAATGATCATGTTCTTCTTGCGGTCACGCACCCAGAAATAGCCGTCCGCGTCGCACAGGCCGATATCGCCGGTACGATACCAGCCGTCGTGGAGCGCATCGCGCGTGGCGTCCGCATTGCCCCAATATTCGAAGAACACGTTGGGGCCGCGCACCGCGATCTCGCCCGGCGCGCCCGCCGGCACTTCGTTGCCGGCCTGATCAATCACTTTCGCTTCGCAGCACAGGCCGGCAAGTCCGGTCGATCCCGCGCGCGAGAGATCGCCACCAAGCCGGGTGTAGACAGCAATCGGGCAAGTTTCCGTCGAGCCGTAGACCTGAAGCACCGGGACGCCGCGCGCCACGAAGCGGTCGATCAGATGCGGCGGCACGATAGTCGAGCCGGTCGCGACGGCTTTGAGTGACGAAAGGTCGGTCGTGGTCCAGGCGGGATGCTCGCTTACGGCCTGGATGATCGCCGGCACCATCACGGTTAAGGTCGGCCGCTCCCGTTCGATGGCCGCAAGCGCGGTGTCCGGCGTGAAGCGTGCGTGAACCGTGACCGTCGCGCCAAGATGGAGCGCCGCCGTAGTCTGGATGTTGAGGCCGCCGACGTGGAAGAACGGCAGCAGCGTCAGCACGTGGTCATCGGACGTCATGTTGTGCATGTGCTGGCTCATGACGCCGTTCCAGAACAATGCCTCCTGGCGCAGAACCGCGCCTTTGGGCCGTCCGGTCGTTCCTGATGTGTAGACAATGAGAAGCGGACAGGAGAGATCGGTGTGCGGGTTGCGGCCGGTGCCCCGGCTTCGAGCCAACAGGTTTTCGAACGTCGTGCCGCGGGGCGGCTCGAAATCGAGCCCGACGATTGCGGTTCCCTCAAGCTCGGCAAGTACCCCCTCAAATGCTTGCTCGAGCATCAGGACCTTGGCGCCGGCATCGTTGAGGATGAAAAGCTGCTCGGCGACAGCGAGCCGCCAGTTCAGGGGCACCAGCATCGCGCCGAGCCGCGCGCAGGCATAGAGCAGAACCAGATAGTCCGGCCGGTTCAGGCTGAGGATCGCAACGCGGTCGCCCCGGCCTACGCCGAGCTCCTGCTTCAACGTCGCCGCCGTCCGCTCGATGCGTGCAGCGAATGCCGCATAGCTCAACCGTTCGCCCTCGAAGGCAATGGCCGTCTTGTCTGGCGCGAACGCCGCGTTGCGATCGATCAGACTGCAGAGATCCACCGTCAGTCGTCCGTTTCGCCGGCCTCGTACAGCGCCTCGCGCCCGATCCGGTCGAGGCAGAGCTCGGCTGTCCAGGGCAACATCAGCGAGCCGCAGCGGCTGTCGCGATAGATCCGCTCGAGCGGCAGCGAGCGCAGCATGGCCTGACCGCCGCAGGTACGGATCGCGAGCGCGGCGAGCTCATTGGCACCCTCCATTACCGAATATTGCGCGGCATAAGCGCGAAGCACCTGCTCCTTGCTCGGATTGGCGCGCGCTTCGGTGACTGCCTGGAACCAGATCGCCTTGATCTGCTCGAGCTTGATCTGCATCTGCGCGACCGAAATTTGCTTGGTCGGATACATCCTGCGCTTGACCGGCGGCATGCCCGGTACTTCGCCGCGCAGATATCGCACTGTAAAGTCATAGGCGGCTTGAGCAAGGCCCATATAGGTTGGCGACAGCGTGAGGAACATGTGCGGCCAGCGCATCGCGGCCTGGAAATAGACGCCCCGCGGCATCAGCGCCGAATCTGCCGGCACGAACACGTCCTTGAACAGCAGCGTGCGCGAGACCGTTCCGCGCATGCCGAGCGGGTCCCAGTCGCCGACGACCGAGACGCCTTCCGATTTCGCAGGGATCGCGAGGTAAAGCGTATTGCGGCGCGAAGCCTTCTCACCTTCCTCGATCTCGGTGCAGAGAACGCCGTAATAGTCCGCATGGCCGGAGAGTGATGCAAAGATCTTCTTGCCGTTGACGATCCAGCCGCCCTCGACCGGCCTTGCTTCCGTGCCGAAAGCGACGCCGCCTGCCGCTGCCGCACCGCCCTCCGAGAACGGCTGCGAATAAATCGCGCCGTCCTCGACGATCCGCTTGTAGTGGACTGCACGTCGCCCCTCGTGCTCAGCGCGGGTCTCTGCATCCATGTCGAGATCGTCGGCGAGCGGGCCCGACCACAGCGTCGAGCAGACATGCATGTTCCAGGTGAGCGCAGTCGCGCCGCAATAGCGGCCGATTTCGGCTGCCGCTAGCGCGTAAGTTTGATAATTGGCCCCGAGCCCGCCATGTTTCTTGGGGACGGCAATACCGAGTAGGCCGACGCGATGCAGGTCGCGATAGTTCTCCGACGGGAAGATCGCTTCGCGGTCGTAAGTCGCGGCGCGGCCGGCGAACACGCTCTGGCCAATCTCGCGCGCCCGCGCGATGATGCCGGCCTGCTCGTCGCTCAGTCGGAATGCGACGGGATCGAAGATCGGTGCATCCAGCGCGACCTTGTCAGTTGCGCCGATGGTCTTGCTGACTTGCATGGTCATTGCGCAGTCACCTTAAGTTTTGATCGCGACGGAATTCAGGAAGAGGCCGAGGGCCTCGTTAAAGGCATCGGGGCGTTCCAGGTTGGCGAGATGGCCCACAGCCCCGAGCTCGACATATTCCGCCGAGGGAATGTAGCTCGCCGTCTTCGCCATCATTGGCGCTGGCGCGTTGTTGTCCTTGGAGCCGGACAGCAGCAGCGTCGGGATGGAAATATCCTTGAGGGTGCTGCGTTGGTCGAAGCCGATCAAGGCCAGCATCATGGCGCGATAGCTCGCCTCGGGCACGCTTGCCATGCACTCGCGCGCAAGCTCCATTCCCCTGGGATCAGGATCGTCGCCCACCAGTTCCTTCACCAGAGAGGGCGCCAGCGACTTCATCGTTTCGCCGCGATCGAGCGGCCCGAGCCGTGCGGCGATAAACGATTTCTGCCAATCGCCGTCGGCCTTGCCGAAGGCCGGGCTGGTCTGCGCCAGCACGACCGCGCGCGCCAGTTTTGGGGATTGCACCAGCCATTTCTGGACGATCATGCCGCCGATGGAATGGCCGACCAGAATCGGCCTGCTCGCACCAAGCTGCTCGATGAATTGCTGGAGCGCATCCGCCAGGGCAGCGATGCTGACGCTGGCGAGCGGCGCCGAGCCGCCATAGCCCGGCATGTCCCATGCAATCGCGTGGAAGCGGTCGCCGAATGTGGCAAGCTGCTGCCGCCAGGCCCGTGCCGCACCGCCGATGCCATGCAGGAAAATCAGAGGTGTCCCGCCCGGATCGCCCGCTGCTTCATAGGCGAAGCGGCCGTCCTTTGTTATCCTTGGCGCAGGCTGCGACACGCGACATCCTTTTGCTTGGCTCTTCGATGCTAACAGGCCTGTGAGGGATGGGAAGAGATAATTTTATACTTAAAGCAATTTTCGGGCCGGTCTTCGGCGTGCGGCCGTTCGCGGGGCCGCGTCGCGCTTCGTTTGCAAAAGTTTGAAGGTTAAAATATATCGAGGGAGCGATCAGCAGAATGCAAGGAAGCCAGCGCATGTCCGGATTACCGCATTCGCCGCACGCGCTGGTGACCGGTGGCGGTCGCGGCATCGGTCGCGCCATCTCAGCAGCGCTCGTCGAGGCCGGTGCGACGGTGACCGTCCTCGGGCGGAACGCTGCGACGCTTGAAGAGGCTGTCAGCGCAGGGGCAGCGCATTTTGCAGCCGTCGCCGACGTCTCCGACGAAACCTCGATGAAAGTCGCCATCGCTGAAGCGAGTGCGCGGCAGCCGATCGATATTCTGATCGCCAATGCGGGAAGCGCCGAGTCCGCGCCGTTCTCCAAATCCGACAGCGCCCTGTTCGCGCGCATGATGGACGTCAATTTCATGGGCGTGGTCCATGCTGTCAGCGCTGTGCTGCCAGGGATGAAGGATCGTCCCTATGGCCGGATCGTCGCCATCGCGTCGACGGCGGGGCTCAAGGGATATGCCTATGTCAGCGCGTACACCGCGGCCAAGCACGCTGTGGTCGGTCTCGTGCGGTCCCTTGCACTAGAGATGGCTGCCAGCAACGTGACCATCAATGCAGTGTGTCCCGGTTTCACCGACACGGATCTGGTCGCCGGCAGTATCGAGAACATCATGAAAAAGACGGGACGCAGCCGCGAGCAGGCCATCGCCGAGCTCGCGAAACATAATCCGCAGGGGAGATTGATCTCGCCGCAGCAGGTCGCGGATGCCGTGCTCTGGCTGTGCGGCGAGGGCGCCGGCGCAATCACCGGGCAGGCAATCGCTATTGCCGGTGGTGAGATTTAGCGCGCATGGCCAAGGCGCGGAGCAAGGAAGCCAAGGAGATCGTATGAGCAGACCAGCCAATCCCGTGACCTTACCGCTTGCGGACTATTCGCCGCAGCACTTCCTGCTGGCCGTCGTCGATGGTATTGCAACCGTCACGCTCAATCGTCCGGAACGGAAGAATCCACTAACCTTCGAGAGCTATCGCGAACTCACCGATTTCTTTCGCGCCTGCGCCTTCGACGATGCGGTCAAGTCCATCGTCGTGACCGGCGCTGGTGCCAATTTCTCGTCCGGCGGCGATGTGTTCGAGATCATCGGTCCGCTCGTGAAGATGGACACCAAGGGGCTGACGGCGTTTACACGGATGACTGGCGACCTCGTCAAGGCGATGCGGGCCTGTCCGCAGCCGATCGTTGCCGCGGTCGAAGGCATTTGCGCCGGGGCGGGCGCGATCATCGCCATGGCGTCGGACATGCGGCTTGCGGCGAGCGGAGCCAAGGTTGCATTCCTCTTCAACAAGGTGGGCCTTGCCGGTTGTGACATGGGCGCCTGCGCGATCCTGCCGCGGATCATCGGACAGTCCCGCGCCTCCGAGTTGCTCTACACCGGCCGGTTCATGACCGCAGAGGAGGGTGAGCGCTGGGGCTTCTTCAGCCGTATCCTCACGTCGGAGCAGGCGCTGCCCCAGGCACAAGTGCTGGCCAAGCAAATCGCGGAGGGACCGACGTTTGCCAACACCATGACCAAGCGGATGCTGGCCATGGAATGGGCGATGTCGGTGGAGGAGGCGATCGAGGCGGAAGCCGTTGCTCAAGCGCTGTGCATGACGACCGCCGATTTCGAACGGGCCTTCGAGGCCTTTGCCAACAAGGTCAAGCCGGTCTTCAGGGGCGATTAAGCCGGGCTTTGCCGTCGGCCTGCCGCAATGGGGACTTGCGCGAAATTATTTTAGGCTTAAAATAGTTTCGCCGGGTTGAATTGGCGAGGCTCCCATGAAAGTCGCGATCATCGGTGGCGGACCTGCTGGTCTCTACGCTGCAATCCTGCTGAAGAAGCAGCGACCGAGCGCAGAGATCGCGGTCTACGAGCGCAACCGCGCCGACGACACCTTCGGCTTCGGCGTGGTGTTCTCGGACGCCACGCTCGATAATTTCGAGAAGCATGACCTTCCGAGCTATCGCCGCATCACCCAGGAATTCGCCTACTGGGATGACATCGCCGTGCACTTCCGCGGAACGGTCCATCGGGTCGGCGGCAACGGCTTTTGTGGCTGTTCGCGGCAGAAGCTGCTCCTGATCCTGCAGGCGCGCGCGCGCGAACTGGGCGTCGCCCTGAATTTCGAAGCGGACGTCGAGGACGAATCCCGCTTCGCCGACGCCGATCTGATCCTGGTCGCGGACGGCATCAACAGCCGCTTCCGCGACAAATACGTCGATCATTTCGAGCCGGAAGTCGACCTCCGTACCAACAAGTTCGCCTGGATGGGCTCGACCAGGCCGCTGGATGCCTTCACCTTCATCTTCCAGGAGACAGAGTGGGGCCCGTTCATCGCCCATGCCTATCAATATGAAGCCGGACACTCGACCTGGATTTTCGAGACCGATCCGGAGACGTTCGAACGTGCCGGGCTGACAGGGCTGAACGAGGCCCAGTCGGCTGCGCGGATGGCCGAGATCTTCGGCTGGTTCCTCGATGGGCACCAATTGCTCACCAACCGCTCGACGTGGCGCAATTTCCCGATGATCCGCAGCAAGCGCTGGGTCAAGGACAACGTGGTCCTGCTCGGCGACGCCAAGGCGAGCGCGCATTTCTCGATCGGCTCGGGCACCAAGCTCGCGATGGAAGACGCGATCGCGCTGGCTGACGCCATGGAGAAGGCGCCCGGCATCAAGGCGGCGCTGGACGTCTATGAGCACGGACGGCGTGAGGAGGTCGAGAAGACGCAGCACGCCGCTGACGTCTCGCTGGTCTGGTTCGAGCATGTCGACCGATTCTGGGATTTCGATCCGGTGCAGTTCGCCTTCGGAGTGATGACGCGCTCGAAGGCGATCACCTATGACAATCTGAAGCTTCGCGCCCCTGACTTCGTGGCGGAGGTCGAAAGATCGTTTGCCAAGCGTGTTCGTGACAGCGGCTTCGACGTCGACACCGAGAAGCCAATGGTGCCGCTGTTCCAGCCCTTCCGGCTGCGCGAGATGGAGATCGCCAATCGCGCCGTGGTGTCGCCGATGTGCATGTATTCGGCGAAGGAGGGCGTGCCGACCGATTTCCACCTGGTGCATTATGGATCGCGCGCGATAGGCGGTGCCGGCCTGATCTTCACGGAGATGACCTGCGTTGCCCGCCACGCCCGCATCACGCCCGGCTGCACAGGACTGTGGAATGACGAGCAGGAGGCGTCCTGGCGGCGCATCGTTGATTTCGTCCATGCCAATTCAGCCGCGAAAATTTGCCTGCAACTGGGGCACGCCGGGCGTAAGGGTGCGACCAAGCTGATGTGGGACGGCATGGATCGTCCGCTCGAGGAGGGCGGCTGGGAGGTGTTTTCGGCGTCTCCGCTGCCCTATTTCCCCGACAGCCAGGTTCCGCGCGAGCTCGATCGCGCCGGCATGAATGCCGTGAGAGACGCTTTCGTGGCGGCGGCCGAGCGCGGCGAACGCTGCGGCTTCGACATGCTCGAATTGCACTGCGCTCACGGCTATCTGCTTGCGAGCTTCATCTCGCCGCTGACGAACACCCGCACGGATGAGTATGGCGGCTCGCTGGCCAATCGCCTGCGCTTCCCGCTCGAGATCTTCGGGGCGTTGCGGGCCGTATGGCCGTCGCACAAGCCGATGTCGGTGCGCATTTCCGCGACCGACTGGGCCGACGGTGGCATCGGCGGCGACGATGCGGTGGCGATCGCGCGCGCTTTTGCCGAAGCCGGCGTCGATCTCGTCGACGTCTCGACCGGGCAGACTGTGCGCGATGCGCAGCCGATCTATGGGCGCATGTTCCAGACGCCGTTCTCCGACCAGGTCCGCAATGAGGCGCGCGTGGCCACGATGTGCGTCGGCAACATCACGACGGCCGACCAGGCCAACACCATCCTCGCTGCCGGCCGGGCTGACCTCGTCGCGCTCGGGCGGCCGCATCTGGTCGATCCGTTCTTCACCATGCGGGCGGCAGCCTGGTACGGGGCGGACGACGCGTTCTGTCCGCCGCAATACCTTCCCGGAAAAGATCAGATTTTCCGCAACAGCGTGCGCGACCGGCAGGATCTCGAGGAGCTGAGAATTAAGGCTAAGCCCAAGACCCGGGCCGAGCTCAAGGCGGAGGCGACAAAGCCGCTTGCAGCGGAGTGACCGCCCGTGCGAATTTGGCCGTATTGCCTGGTGTGTACCGAGTGGAGTGAGGGCGATGAAGGCGATTATCGTCGGTGGCGGTATCGGTGGTCTCACCACCGCATTGATGCTGCGCTCGCGGGGCCTCGCTTGCGAGATTTTCGAGCAGTCCGACACCATCCGCGAGCTTGGCGTCGGCATCAATACGCTGCCCCACGCCATGCGCGAGCTGGCAGGCCTCGGTCTGCTCCAGCGGCTTGACGATGTCGCGATCCGCACCGACCAGCTCTATTACCTCAACCGTCACGGCCAGGAAGTCTGGCGCGAGGCTCGCGGCATCGACGCCGGCCACGATGTGCCGCAATTCTCGATCCACCGCGGCCGCCTTCAGGGCGTCATCCATCGCGCCGTCGAGGAGCGGCTCGGGCCGGAGGCCATCCACACCGGCTGCCGCCTCGGCGCCTTCACGCAGGACGAGAGCGGCGTCACCGCTTACTTCTTCGACCGCTCAGGCGCGCACGTCCATACCGCGCGCGGCGACATCCTGATTGGTGCCGACGGCATCCATTCGCGGGTCCGTGACACGCTGTTCCCGAGCGAGGGGCCGCCATGCTGGAACGGCCTGATGCTGTGGCGCGGTGCGCGGGATTGGCCGCTATTCCTCACCGGCAAGTCGATGATTGTGGCCGGCGGGCTCAACGCCAAGGTTGTGATCTATCCCATCGCGGAGGGATCGAGCCCGGCGAGCCGTCTCACCAACTGGGCGGTGCTGGTGAGGGTCGGCGAGGGCAATGCCCCGCCGCCGCGCAAGGAAGACTGGTCGCGGCCGGGCCGGCGCGAGGAGTTGATGCCGCATGTCGCGCGCTTCTCGGTGCCCTATGTCGACGTGAAGAGCCTGATCTCCGCCACGCCCGAGTTCTACGAATATCCGACCTGCGACCGCGATCCATTGCCCTATTGGTCGTCCGGCCGAGTCACGCTGCTCGGTGACGCCGCGCATCCGATGTATCCGGTTGGCTCCAATGGCGCCTCGCAGGCCATCCTCGATGCGCGCTGCCTCGCAGACGCGCTGGTGCGCGCCGAGCATCCGCGCCAGGCGTTGCTTGAATACGAGAAGAAGCGCCTGCCCATGACCGCGGACATCGTCCGCTCCAACCGGCGCGGCGGTCCCGAGGGCGTCATCGACGCCGTCGAGCAGCTCGCGCCTGATGGTTTCGACAATGTCGACAACGTGCTGAGCTATTCCCAGCGCGAGGCGATCGTGCGCGGCTATGCTACCAAGGCCGGCTTCGCCGCAGTGCCGGGACTTGCGGCGGTGCGCGCCTGAAGCTAGCCGCCGGGAGGCGGCGGCAGGAAGTGGATGTTGAACTCGGCGGCCATCGCCACCACGTCCTCCGGCTTCTGTTCCTTCATGTTGTGAAGGCCCCAGAACAGGTCGAACAGCTTGCGGGTCGGTGACACCCAGAACAGCACTTTCGCGGTCTGCTCCGACTTGTTGAAGATGCCGTGCGGCACGCCCATGCCGAGCCGGATCAGGTCGCCCGCAGTCGCCTGCGACTCGGAATTGCCGAGCATGAAATCGAGCTTGCCCTCCAGCATATAGAGATATTCATCCTGGTCGGGATGGATGTGCGGCGGCACGAACGTGCCCGGCGGCAGCGTCGCATGCCAGGAGAAGCTGTGCTCCGTGTTGCTCTTCGGCACATAGGTCTGGCCGAGGATGTTCCAGGAGATGCCCTGGATTCCCTCATTGGCGCGCGTGATGCCGGTGATTTCGCTCTTCATTGTGATCCTCCCTCAATGCGACGTGCGGCTTAGTTCGCCGCCTTGCAGTCCTTGGCGTAGCGGTCGCCGTAATTCTCGAAGACTTTTTGGACGATCTCGGTCTGGAACTTGCCGTCCGCGCGCTTGGCGACCTTGGTCAGGTAGAAATCCTGGATCGGATAACCGTTGGTGTTGAACTTGAAGGCGCCGCGCAGCGAGGTGAAGTCCGCCTTTTTCAGAGCGGCCGCGACCGCATCCTTGTTCGAGAGATCGCCCTTCACGGCCTTGACGGCGCTGTCGATCAGCATCGCGGCATCATACGCCTGGAAGGCGTAGGTGCCCGGCACGATATTATAGGCGGCCTCGTAGGCGGCGACGAACTTCTTGTTCTGGGGATTGTCGAGATTGGGCGCCCAGTTCGCGCCGCCGAACATGCCGACTGCGGCGTCCTGCTGCGCCGGCAAGGTCGATTCATCCACGGTGAAAGCCGAGAGCACCGGAATGCTGTCGGCGAGGCCGGCCTGCTTGTATTGCTTGACGAGATTGACGCCGAGGCCGCCGGGCATGAACGTGAAGAGCGCATCGGGCTTCTGCGACGAAATCTTGGAAAGCTCCGGCTGGAAATCCAGCGTGTTGAGCGGCATGTAGGATTCTTCGACGATCTCACCCTTGTAGTCGAGCTTGAAGCCCGCGACCGAGTCCTTGCCGGCCTGATAGTTCGGCACCATCAGATACATGCGTTTGTAGCCGCGATCCTGCGCGACCTTGCCGAGGATCTCGTGCACCTGGTCGTTCTGGTACGAGGTCACATAGAAGAACGGATTGCAGTCCTTGCCGGCAAACGTCGATGGGCCGGCATTGGGGCTGATAAGGAAGGTTTTCGATTCCGTCACCGGCCGGTGGATCGCCTGGAGGATGTTGGAGAAGATCGGACCGACCACGAAGTCGACCTTGTCGCGCTCCAGAAGGCCCTTGACCTTGGTGATCGCTGCGTCCGGCTTCAACTCGTCGTCGACCACGACGACCTCGACATCGCGGCCGCCCATCTTGCCACCGAGATCCTTGACCCCGAGCGCAAAGCCGTCGCGAACCTGTTGGCCGAGCGCGGCGGCGGGTCCCGAGAGGGTCACGATCACACCCAGCTTGATTTTTTCCTGGGCGAGGGAAGGGCTCACCGCGGTGCCAAGCAGCAAGGCGGCTGCGGCCAACGTCATTTGCGTCTTCATGATCGGTCCCCCGTGACGACGGTCTTGCGTTGCAAGCCGCTACTCCAATCCAAGTTTATGCCGATGATTGCTGCCGCGGCAAGCTAAGCTCAACTCGTCATCCTGCGGGCAGCGGTGCATGCAAGCGGCGCGCCAATTATTTGAAGCCTAAAGAAATCGGCATGCGGTCGATTGTTGCGGCTTTAGGCTTGCAGCCGGCGTCGATTTATTTGAAGCTCAAAACGTTGGGAATCCCTGCCGGGCGCCAATGTCGGCCGTGAGTGACTGCATCAACATGCTCGATTCCGAGACCAAGGCCGTCGAAACTCCGGAGGACCACGCCGAAGAGCTTCGGCTGTGGCTGCGCCTCCTGACCTGCACGACCCTGATCGAGGGCGAGGTCCGTGGCCGGTTGCGGCAGCGCTTCGACGTCACATTGCCCCGTTTCGACCTGATGGCGCAGCTCGACAAGGCACCCGACGGCATGACGCTGTCCGACGTCTCCAAGCGCATGATGGTGTCGAACGGCAACGTCACCGGCCTCGTCGAGCGCCTCGTGGAATCCGGTCATCTCGACCGCCGCACGTCGGAGACGGACCGCCGCGTCCAGGTGATCCGGCTGACTAAACTCGGTCGCGCCGAGTTTCGCAGAATGGCCGCGGAACACGAAACCTGGATCGCCGATCTCTTCGCTGATCTGACCCCGAAGGATGTGCGCGAATTGATGCGGCTGCTCGCCAAGACCAAGGCATCGGCGCAGAAATCGGCCGCTCGCCGCCGGGGCTAGGTCCGCGGCCGAGGCACCCGCCCATCCCGTTTGCCACCGGAAAAAGCACGGGATGCCCACAATCCGCTATTGCGCGAAATTGCTTTAAGCCTAAAATGTTTCCGAGTTAGTGCTGCCGGGTGCTTTCCATGCTGAAAGGAGCGTGCGATGGCCAACGCCGCCAAGGTCTCGGGCTCGCGTGATGACAACGCTGCGACAGCCCATGTCGATACATTCGCGCGGCAGCATCTTCCGCCAGCCGAGCTCTGGCCGGAATTCATCTTCACGCGACCGGAACTGCAATATCCGCCCCGCCTCAACTGCGTCAGCTATTTCCTCGACCGCTGGGTGGAGCAGGGACATGGCGACGCTCCCTGTGTGATCAGCCCCGCCGTCAGCTACACCTATCGTGAGCTGCAAACGGTCGTGAACCGCATCGCCAATGTGCTGGTCGGCAAGCTTGGTCTCGTCACCGGCGGACGCGTGCTGCTACGCTCGGCCAACAATCCGATGATGGTCGCGACCTATCTGGCGGTGATCAAGGCCGGCGGCATTGTCGTGGCGACGATGCCGCTCTTGCGCGCCAAGGAGCTGTCCTATCCGATCCAGAAGGCGGAGATCGCACTCGCGCTCTGCGATGGCAAGCTCGCCGACGAAATGGAGAAGGCGAAAGCCGCAGCCCCCGACCTCAAGCGCGTAGTCTATTGGGGTAACGGCGCCGACGACTCGCTCGAGGCCCTGATGGGGGATGCAAGTCCGGAGTTCAAAGCTGTCGATACCGCCTCCGACGACGTCTGCCTGATCGCTTTCACGTCGGGCACGACCGGCGACCCCAAGGGCACCATGCATTTCCACCGTGACATGCTGGCGGTGTGCGATGGCTATGCGCGCAACATCCTGCGCGCGGAGCAGAAGGATCGCTTCGTCGGCTCGGCACCGCTCGCCTTCACGTTTGGCTTCGGCGGCGTGCTGTTTCCGATGCACATCGGCGCCTCGTTCGTCGTTCTGGAGAAGACGGCGCCCAACGACATTCTGAATGCGATCGAGCAGTACAAGACCACGGTCTGTTTCACCGCCCCGACCGCGTACCGGGCGATGATTGGCAAGCTTCCGGGCCGCGATATTTCGTCGCTCCGCAAATGCGTGTCCGCCGGCGAGACGCTGCCCAAGCCGACATTCGATGCCTGGCTGAAGGCGACCGGCATCAAGCTGATGGACGGCATCGGCTCGACCGAGCTGCTGCACATCTTCATCAGCGCGACCGAGGACGAAATCCGCCCGGGTGCGACGGGCAAGCCGGTGCCTGGGTATGAGGCGAAGATCGTCGATGATTCGGGCAACGACGTTCCGCCGGGCGCGATGGGAAGGCTCGCGGTACGCGGGCCGACCGGATGCCGCTATCTCGCCGACGAGCGGCAGCGCAAATACGTCCAGAACGGCTGGAACATCACCGGCGACACCTATCTGATGGATAGCGACGGCTATTTCTGGTACCAATCGCGCTCAGACGACATGATCGTGTCGGCCGGCTACAACATCGCTGGCACGGACGTCGAGGCGGCGCTGCTTACGCATCCCTCCGTCCTCGAGTGCGGGGTGGTCGGCGCGCCGGACGAAGCGCGCGGCATGATCGTGAAGGCCTATGTCGTTGCCGCGCCGGGCGTTACGCCGGACGCCGAGCTCGTGGCTGCGTTGCAGGAGCATGTCAAACGCGAGATCGCGCCATACAAATATCCGCGCGCGATCGAGTTCGTGACGCAACTGCCGAAGACCGAGACCGGCAAACTAAAGCGCTTTGCCCTGCGGCAACTGGCGCAGACCGCGGTGACGTCCTCCGGCGTCGCGGCGGAATGAGAGAGGGATAGAGAATTGTCCGTGACGACGCCGAAAGGCCCGCAGCTCGCGGTGCTGCCGACAGCAGCCGAGGACGAAGCCCGCGCCAGGGCGCAGGTGCTCCAGCCGTCCGGTTGGCCGGTGCCGAAAGGCTATGCCAACGGCATGGCCGCCGAGGGACGCATCGTCGTCACTGGCGGCGTCATCGGCTGGGATGCCGAGGAGCGTCTCGCGGAGGGTTTTGTCGCGCAGGTGCGCCAAACCCTGAGCAACATCGCCGCGATCCTCGCGGAGGCCGGTGCGCGGCCCGAGCATCTGGTGCGCCTGACCTGGTACGTCGTCGACATGGACGAGTACCTGGCGAACCTGAAAGAGCTCGGCAAGGCCTACCGCACCATCTTCGGCGCGCACTATCCGGCGATGGCGCTGGTTCAGGTCGTCCGCCTCGTCGAGAAGGCGGCGCGCGTCGAAATCGAAGCCACCGCCGTCATTCCGCGCTGAACTGCGATCGGTGCGCGCTCAGCTTGCCTTGGTCAGCTTGCCTTGGTCAGCTTGCCTTGGCGAGGTCATCGTCCTCGGGTGAGTTCAGATATATTCCTGACATGGTGTCGACCCAGCAGAGATGGTCATGCACCTTCTTCACGCCGTTGACGTTCTCCGCTGCGACGACCGCGGCCTGTCGCACGCGCTCCTCGGTGATGACGCCGCTGAGATGAACGATTCCGTCGCGGACGATGACGTTCAGCCCGAACGGGCACCAGTCGTTCTTCTCCATGGTATCGATGATGCGGCTGCGAATGTGATCGTCGTCCGCGGTCGGGTCGGGGACGTCTCGGGCGAGGTCCGCCACCGCCTGGAGCAGGTTCGCGCGCGACACGATGCCGACGATCGTGTCGCCGCGGATCACCGGCAGACGCTTCACGTTGTTCCGTTCCATGAGGTCGACGATCTCGGCGAGCGCCGTATCCTCGGTGATGGTCACTGGTGAACGGGTCATCACCTCCGAGACCTTGCGGCCGTGCTCGTGGACGAAGTCGCTGGCCGATTTGCCGGATCCGAGAATGAACCGCAGCCAGCGTCCTCGCTTGCGTCCCGTGCCGATTTCGCTGCGGCGGATGAAGTCGCCTTCCGAGACCACGCCGACCAGCTTGCCGGCATCGTCGACGACGGTGAGACCGCTGACATGCCGCTTCAGCATGATGTTTGCCGCCTCCACGATGCTGGTGTCTGGGGTAACCGAGATGACCGACCGGGTCATGATCTGATGGGCGCGCATGCCGGACTCCGCTGGCTTGTCGAATGTCGATGCGCGGAGCCTAGCTCTGGCGTCGTGCTGCGGCTTGACGCAGGTCAAAGGATGAATCGGGCTCTTCCCGGTTGAGCAATCGTGATCGATGCCCGGACTTGATGCAGCTCAACGCGCATCCGAAGCCTCGCCATATCCTGCTGCCACGCCGCCAAGAAGCGGGCAGGAACATTCAGCCATGAGCGTCGTGCAGATATTTCCAAGACCCGAAGAGCCGTCCGCGCAGGCTCTCTCCGTCAGTCCTGTTGTTGAGCCCGAAGCCTCTACGACGGCCCCGGAAGCCCTGGCTGGAAGGCCCGTCGCCGCCGATTCCCTGCCCGTATCGGAGCCATACCCTCTTGACCGCGCGTTTCATGCGATGCTGGCGCGGTTGACGGGCGGGATTTCGCCGCTGGCCTTGTCGCTCGCCTGGCTCGATTGGAGCTCTCATCTGGCTGCGGCGCCCCAGCGTCAGGTGGAGATGTCGCGCAACATGCTTCGCGACATGGGCCAGTTTGTGGAAGCCGCCGCGCATGCGACGTCGCAAAAGCCGTGGTCCGTGATTGCGCCGCAGGGGCGGGATCGTCGCTTCAGGGGGCCACAGTGGGAGGCCGCACCGTTCAATCTGCTTGCGCAGGCATTCCTGCTCGGAGAGCGCTGGTGGCACGATGCCACGACCGGCGTACGCGGCGTGTCGCACGCAAATGAGGCCATCGTCGAATTTTCGATGCGCCAGATGCTTGACATGCTGGCGCCGTCGAATTTCGCGGCGACCAATCCGCAAGTGCTGGAGAAGGCGTTCCGGAGCGGCGGGGAGAATTTCGTATTCGGCTGGCAGAACTGGTGCAGCGATCTGATGCGCCTGCTCTCCGCCGCAAGGCCAGCGGGTGACGAACAGTTCATCGTCGGCAAGACGGTCGCGGCTTCGCCGGGCAAGGTCGTTTACCGCAATGAGTTGATCGAGCTGATCCAGTACCAACCCACGACTGCGCAAGTGCGACCCGAGCCGATCTTGATCGTGCCCGCCTGGATCATGAAGTACTACATCCTCGATCTGTCGCCGCAGAATTCTCTGGTGAAGTATCTGACCAGTCAGGGTTTCACCGTATTCGCGATTTCCTGGCGAAATCCGGATGCCAAAGATCGGGATGTTGCTTTCGACGACTATCGCAAGCTGGGTGTCATGGCGGCGCTGGACATGATCGGCCGGATCCTGCCGGGCCGGAACACCCATGCACTCGGCTACTGCCTGGGCGGCACATTGCTGTCGATCGCCGCGGCCGCGATGGCACGCGATGGCGACAAGCGACTGTGCACGATCACCCTGCTTGCCGCACAGACGGATTTCACCGAGGCCGGCGAGCTGACGCTCTTCATCAACGAGAGCCAGGTCGCCTTTCTCGAGGACCTGATGTGGCAGCGGGGCTATCTGGACACGACGCAGATGGCCGGCGCGTTCCAGCTGTTGCGCTCCAATGAACTGATCTGGTCGCGGCTGTCGCATGACTATCTGATGGGCGAGGGTGCGCCACCGAGCGACCTGATGGCCTGGAACGCCGACGCCACGCGGCTGCCCTTTCGCATGCACTCGGAATATCTGCGAAAGCTATTCCTGGGCAACGATCTGGCCGAGGGCCGCTATCGTGTCGAGGACAAGAGTGTTTCGCTTTCCGACATCCATGCGCCGATGTTCGTGGTCGGCACGCTCGCCGATCACGTGGCGCCGTGGCGATCCGTCTACAAGATCCACTACCAGGTCGATGCCGACGTGACCTTTGTATTGACCGGCGGCGGCCACAATGCCGGCGTCGTCGCGGCGCCGGACGAGTCCGGCCACAGCTATCAAGTGCTGATCAAGGCCGCCGATGCGCCCTATGTTGGCCCGGACGAATGGTTGAAGCTGGCGCCGCGAGTCGAGGGATCGTGGTGGCCGGAATGGGCCGAATGGCTGGCCGCACGCTCCGGGTCGCCCTGCGATCCGCCGCAGATCGGAGGCGGAGACCTTGACGGTCTGCCGGACGCGCCAGGAGACTACGTCCACACCTAGTCCTCAGGCTGCGCATTCGGCGCAAGGTTGGCGGAGCGGAACGGCTTGGCCTTGTCGAGTTTCCGGTAGGCACGCGAGGCGGTCCGCAACAGTTTCTTTTCGCGCTTGCGGTTGAGGAAGCGAATGCCCGCCTCGGGGACGGCCTCGTTCAATGACGCCGCCAGGGTTTGCCCTCGCGCATCGTCATTCAACTGTCCGAGGGACTTTTGCGCCTTGCGCAACTGCTTGAGGATCGACTTTTGCTTCGTCAGCGACTCGTCGGCGAACAGGTCCTCCAGCGACTCGATCGAATAGGTCAGCCGCTTGTTGAGAAGCCGCAGCTTGTGCCGTTTCTCGACATCGAGCTTGTGGAGCTTGCGTGCTTTCTTGAGCAGCGTCTTTTCCCATTCCGTGAGTTTCGCTGTTGCGTGGTCGGCGAGCGTGCAGCGGCGTAGCCTGATAGCTTCCTTGCTGCGCCGGGTCGACCAGGGGCCGCTCTCGATCCAGGCTGACGTCTGCTCGACGAGACGGCGATACCGCGCGGATTGCAGCGCGCGCGTCAGCAGGCGATGGCTCTCGGCACGCTTCTCGTCCCAATGCTGGAGCTCGGCAATCACCGTCAACTCGCCGCCACTCTCGGCGATGACCCGCTCGATCGCCACGTCCAGATCCCGCACCATGCCGAGCTGGCTGTTCAGCCACTGCAGTTCGGTCCAGACCTCCGGCCGAAGGGCATCATCGACTATCGGCGAGAAGAAGCGGATGGCGGTGCGCAAATGTGTCAGTGCAATCCGGATCTGGTGCAGTGCCTCCGGATCGCCGCGGCAGGTGCCGTCATGCTGGGCGAGAACGGCGGCGAGGTGACGGCGGGCGACGATCCGGAACGCCGTGTCGCAGACCATGCCGGGGCTGAGGCGGCCGGGCAGGGCATTGCGCCTCGCCGCAGGCTTGACGCGCGCGGCCGTCGAACTCGTGCTGGGTCGCGCCATTTGCAGATTGCCTTACTTGCTCTCGGCGATCGCGTCCCGGCAGTTCTGGAGCGTCTGCTCTTGCGTCCCGGATGCATCGATGGTCGCCCAACCGATATGGCCGATATTATAGTGCTCTTGCCGCTCGGCAACCTCCTGCGTGGCGTCGGATGCGTCGCCCCGGCGGCCGCCGATCCGCGCCTGCCGGGTCGCAAGATCCGCAATCAGAAATAGGCCGCTCAGCGGCACGTTGCGCTCGCGCGCCAGTGCGGCGACCGCGCCTCGTTCGCCCTCGCGGGCGAACACGCCATCGATGATCGCTGAATGGCCTTGCGCCAGCACCCGCCCGGCGTGCCGAGCCAACATGTCGTAAACGCGGGCCGTGACCTCCGGCGTGTATGCGGATGCCGGCAGCCGGTCCGTGTCGTCGACCCCGAACATCTGCTTGCGGACGAGGTCGCTGCGCAGCACGACGGCCCCCGGTTGCGGCGTAACGTCCGGCGCGAGCGCGCGTGCCAAGATCGTCTTTCCGGTGCCTGACAGTCCGCCGACCGCAATCAGCCGGGGAGCCGGCGGCTGGATCAGCGCGCGGGCGAGGCCAAAATAGCGCCGTGCCCTGTCGAGAATGCTGGGATCACCGGAATGCGGCGGCTTCAGCCGTGCCAGCGCGACCTGGGCGCGGATCGCCGCCCGGATGGACATGAATAGCGGCAGTGCGGAGAGCGCGTCGAGATTTTCGACCGGAGTCGCGGCGAGATAGCGGTTCAGCACGATGTTGGCCGCCCGTGGTTGATCGTGGTGCACCAGGTCCATTAATCCGAATGCGAGATCGTAGAGCACGTCGGTGGTTGCCATCTGGGCGTCGAACTCGATGGCGTCGAACAGCACCGGCCGCTCGTCGATCGCCACGATGTTCGCGAGATGCAAATCGCCATGGCAGCGGCGCACGAAGCCTTGACGGCCGCGCTCTTCGAGCAAAGGCCGGAGGCGGAGGAACATTGCGTGCGAGTCTCTGCCCAGTTCTGCGATCTCTTCGCCTTCGAAATGATTGCCGGTCCGCAGGCCATTGCAGTTGCCATCGATCAGCCCAGGGATGGAGGAAACCCACGCGTTGCCGCCGGCGCGAACAGCCTGCGCATGGGAAGCCACGATCGCATCGGCGACGGCCGAGGCAAAAGTGTCATCCAGCGCTCCGGCCTTGGCCAGATGATCCAGCGTCCGGCTTTCGTCGAAGCGCAACATCTCGACCGCAAACTCGATCGGCCGGCCGCTTCCGTCGACCTTCACCGATCCATCTGGCTCTTCCGTGATCGCCACGACGCGGTGATAGATCTGCGGCGCCAGCGGCCGGTTGATCCTGATCTCCTCCTCACACGCCGCCTTGCGCTTCTCGAGCGTTGAATAATCGAGGAACGGAAACTGCACGGCGCGCTTGATTTTCAGGGCGCGTCTGCCTTTGAGGAAGACCGAAGCTGCGTGCGTATCGATCCGCCTCACGTTTGGATGATCCGCGGGATTGGTGAGCGCCGCAAAGATCCGGTCCTGGGTCGCAGAATCGTCTGTCATTCCAGCTGGTACGTCCAGATGCGTCGGAAGGCGGCTCGCCCCGCGATCAGGGTAATCCATAGAAGCAGATCACGGCCAGTCCTTGACTTCGGTCAACGCCTGTCTCCTTTCCGATCGGTCGGAGTTCTTGGGCTTGACGAGGATCAAGCGTCCCAACCAAAGCCGGCCTATTCTGGCGCCTGAGGAGAATCCCGATGCCGATCAAGGACGTCTTTCTGCCGCTCGTCGGCCAGTCACGCGGCCCGGCCCTTGCTGCGATCGAGAAATGCGTGGCCGTTGCCGCCGACCTCGGCGCCAGGATCACCGCGCTTGCGCTCGAAGAGGATGTTTTCGTGCGGCCGAAGGTGATGCTCCCCGATGATTCCGATGCGGCCGAGCCAAACGGCTCGCTTGGGGCGGGCGACAGTCAGGATCTCCTGGGTGCGTTCACCCGCGCAACCTCCCGCACCGGCATTCGCGCTCAAAGCCGGTCGGCCAAGGTGCCGGCAGACCAGATCGCGACAGTCCTGGCCGAGCACGGGCGCTTCAGCGATCTCACGCTGGTCCCCGTGAAGCCGCACGACAGCCGAACCGAGCACATCATCGAGACGCTCCTGTTCGAATCCGGGCGGCCAGTGCTGCTCTGCCCGGAGCAGCATGTGGACGAACTGCGACCGGAATTCGAGAATGTCATGATCGCCTGGGACCACTCCGCGCGTGCGGCGCGTGCGATCGGCGACGCGCTGCCTATCCTTCAGGCAGCAGCCCTAGTCCGCGTGGTGACTGTGGCGGACGACAAGTCTGACGCGATCGTGCAATCCGGGACGGCTCTCGTCGATCACTTGAGGGAACACGGGGTCTACGCCTCGTTTGAAACCACGAACGGCAGCGGCAGCTCGATCGGTAAGGTGCTCGGAAGCTGGGCGAATTCCCATGCCATCGATGCGATCGTAATGGGCGCTTACCATCATTCGCGCCTGAACGAGATCGTTTGGGGCGGTGTGACAAAGACCGTCATTGGCGAGCCACCGTGCTGGGTTATGCTCTCGTACTAGGCGGGTGGCCAGTTTATCGGCCTGATCGTCAACCATCGGAACCGCCACCGACCGGGCGCATTTGCTTTCATGTCAACCTATCGTCTGAAGAACCTGCTGTCGCCGCGTTCGGTCGCGCTCGTCGGTGCGAGCGCCCGCCCGGTCTCCGTTGGACGCGCCGTTCTGGAGAACATCCGCAAGGCTGGGTTCACGGGACAGTTCGGCCTCGTCAATCCGCGCCATGCGGAGATCGGCGGCGTCGCGGCCGTGGACAGCCTCGATCAATTGCCGTTCGTGCCCGAGCTTGTGGTTATCACCGCGCCGGCGCGCGCGGTTCCGGGCATTGTCGATCAAGCCGGGCGGCGCGGCTCGGCGGGCGCCCTGATCGTCTCGGCCGGGCTCGGTCACGGAGCGGGGTCCCTCCACGAGGCCGCCATCACTGCAGCCCGCAAATACGGCATGCGGCTGATCGGGCCGAACTGCTTGGGCATCATGATGCCCGGCGTGAGCCTCAATGCCGGTTTTGCTGCGCACATGCCGGGGCCGGGGAATCTCGCGCTGATCTCGCAATCAGGCGCGATCGCGGCCGGCATGGTCGATTGGGCCGCGCAGCGCGGCGTCGGCTTCTCCGGCATCGTCTCGATCGGCGATCAAATCGACGTCGATATTGCCGATCTGCTCGACTATTTCGCGATGGATCACAAGACCCGCGCGATCCTGCTCTATATCGAAGCCATCAAGGACGCGCGCAAGTTCATGTCGGCCGCGCGTGCCGCGGCGCGCGTGAAGCCCGTTGTCGTGGTGAAGTCCGGCCGAATGGCGCAGGGCGCGAAGGCGGCCGCCACCCATACCGGTGCGCTTGCGGGCGCCGACGCCGTCTATGACGCGGCGTTCCGCCGCGCGGGCGTCCTGCGGGTCTCCGATCTGCGCGAGCTGTTCGATTGCGCCGAGACGCTCGGGCGCGTCGAGTCGCCGGCGGGAAAGCGCCTCGCCATCCTGACCAATGGCGGCGGCATCGGTGTCCTCGCTATCGACCGGTTGGTCGAGCTCGGCGGCATTCCGGCGAGCCTCTCGGCGGACGCGCGCAAGAAACTCGACGACGCGCTGCCGCCGACCTGGTCCGGCGCAAATCCCGTCGACATCGTAGGTGATGCCGATGCGTCGCGCTATGCGGCGGCACTCGACGTGCTGCTTGCCGATCCCGACAACGACGCGGTCCTCGTCCTCAACGTGCAGACCGCGATTGCCTCGGCTGCCGATATCGCAACGATGGTGACCGAACGCGTCAAGGCATATCGCGAGAAGCACCGCAGTTGGGCCAAGCCCGTGCTCGCCTCGTGGATCGGAGCAGACCAGAACATCATCGAAACACTGTCCGGCGCGGGCATCCCGAACTATCCGACCGAGGATGACGCCGTGCGCGGCTTCATGTACCTCGTGAGGCATCGCGAAGTCGTGGAGGAGTTGAGCCAGGTTCCACCCGCAATGCCCGACACTTTCGTGCCGGACGCACGTGCCGCAAAACAGATCGTAGCTGCCGCCATCGCAGACGGCCGGCAATGGCTCGAACCCGTCGAGATCAAGCACCTGCTCGAAGCCTACGATATCGCGATGGTGCCCACTTACGCCGCGGCCGATGTCGAGCAGGCGGTGGCCTACGCGGAAGACATCTTTGCGCAAGGCGCCACCGTCGTGCTGAAGATCATGTCGCGCGACATCGTCCACAAATCCGATGTCGGCGGCGTCGTGCTCAATCTGACGACGGTCGAGGCGGTGCGCGCCGCCGCCATCGACATTCTCGCACGGGCGAGCAAGCTGCGTCCGCAAGCCCGCATCGAGGGCGTCATCGTGCAGGCGATGGTCGTCAAGGCGAAGGCGCGCGAGTTGATCCTGGGCCTCGCCGACGATCCCACCTTCGGCACCGTCGTGGTGTTCGGCCGCGGCGGGACCGCGGTCGAGATCATCAACGACAAGGCGCTTGCGCTGCCGCCGCTCGATCTGCAACTGGCCCGCGACCTGATCGACCGCACGCGCGTGTCACGGCTGCTTCGCGCTTACCGGGACGTGCCGGCCGTGAAGCCCGACGCCGTCGCCATGGTCCTGGTCAAGCTGGCGCAGATGGCCGCCGACATTCCCGAGATCCGCGAATTCGACATCAATCCGCTGCTGGCGGATGAAACCGGCGTGACCGCGGTCGATGCCCGCGTCGCAGTCGGGTCGCCGCAACGGAAGTTCGCCGGCTCCGGCGCCGCCAACTTCGCCGTTCGGGCCTATCCGTCGCAATGGGAGCGCCGCCTCAAGCTCAAGGAGGGCTGGCGGATCTTCGCGCGGCCCCTGCGTCCGGAGGACGAGCCGACCATCCACGCATTCCTGCGTCATGTCACGGCGCACGACCTTCGTCTGCGTTTCTTCGCGCCGATGAAGGAGTTCACCCACGAGTTCATCGCGCGCCTGACCCAGCTCGACTATGCGCGGGCGATGGCCTTTATCGCATTCGACGAGGCGAGCGGCGAGATGGTCGGCGTGGTCCGCCTCCATTCGGACTCGGTCTACGAGAGCGGCGAATATGCAATCCTGCTGCGGTCCGATCTCAAGGGCAAGGGACTGGGATGGGCCCTGATGCAGCTGATCATCGACTACGCGAGATCGGAGGGGCTCAAAGCGATCTCCGGTGATGTTCTCAGGGAGAACACAACGATGCTCGAAATGTGCCGGCAGCTCGGCTTCGAGGTGAAGCCGGATCCCACTGAACCGGATATTTGCGACGTCAGGCTGAAACTCTGAGCGCGACCGCTATGAGCGCGCTTCAGCCGAATTTGCCGCGGCGGAGTCCTTGGCCGTTCTCCGCAAAGTCTTGATCAGGACCGCAATCAGCGGCACCAGCACGGGCAACATCGTGCTGAGCGGATGATGCACGGCGCCCGACATTTGGGCCTGGAATGTGCGTGCCTCGAGTTGAAGCGCTTCGATGGATGCGCCGTGAATCTCGTTGGCGAGTTCGATGTCGCGCCCCGAGGGAGGCCGGCCGGCAATCACAAAGAGAATTGCTGCGATGACAAAATTGACGGCGCCAAGGATGGCCGCCGCGCCAATGGCACTCCAGATCTGCACCAGCGCGAAATAGGCGGACAGCTCCAGCATCAGGAGCCCGAACGCGGCGATCAGCGCCGCAAAGGCGCGCAGGCCGAGGCCGATCAGCAGGTGGCGCAGCCTGATGTCCGCGATGATCCTGTCGGTACGCCAGAGCACACGCAGATGTTTGACGACATTTTCGGTGTTCACCTAGTGCCTCCGCAGCATGAAGCCGGCGACCACGCCGAGCGCGAAGGCCGAGGCCAGTGATGTGATCGGGCGGTCCGCAATGAGGCCCTGAAGCTGCTCCTGCTCCTCGTCGACGGTCTCGCCGAGCTCGGCGAGCGCGGCCCTGATCTGATCGGCAAGCGCCTCCACGCGGTCTTTCGAACTGTCGAACATCTCCTCGCCGGCCGTGCTCAGCAAGCGTGTGACGTCGATCTTCAGCGTGCGCAGTTCTTCGCTCATCCTGTCGCTGTCGAACATCGATCTGATTTCCCCGTTAATGGAATCAAACCTAGGACCCGCCGGCGCGAGCGCGCTTGATTTGCGTCAAGGAGGCAGACGCGTCGTGGTCTTGAGACAGGTCAAGCCGGCTGCCACATGCTGGCCTAGAATGACCGGCTGAATGGGGACCCGGTTGTCCCGATGAGGTGGAAGCGTGAACTCCGAACCGCTGTTGCTGGCAACGCCCTCCGGCGAAGAGCTGAAATTGTGCCCGGCAGGGCCGTGGATTGCCGCGAACGTGTCGATGCTGGAGACATTGTCCCGGTCGGTCGGGGCAGACGTCGATCAATCCAGAGCCGTGACCTTGGACATGTCGGGCGTCAGCGCGCTCGACACGCTGGGCGCCTGGGTCCTGGAAAAGCTGTCGCGCAGGGCTTCATCGTCCGGTCGATCGACCGAATTTATCGGGGTCGCCGACCATTTCAGTGGCCTGATGGACGAGGTGCGTCAGGTCAACCGCCACACGCCGCTGCCGACGCCTGCACCTAACCCGGTTCTGCTCAGACTGAACGATCTCGGCAAGTCCACGGTCGGCGCGCGTGAAGACATCACGATCTTTCTTCAAATGCTGGGCGCGTTGTGCATGGCCGTGATCGGCGTGCTGCGCCGGCCGCGCTCGCTGCGACTGACATCGCTGATCTATCAGCTCTATCGCATCGGCTGGCAGGCCATCCCCATCGTCGTGCTGATCACCTTCCTGATCGGCGCCATCATCGCCCAGCAGGGATTTTTCCATTTCCGCAGGTTCGGCGCGGAGTCCTACACCGTCGACATGGTCGGCATCCTGGTGCTGCGCGAGCTCGGGGTGCTGATCGTTGCCATCATGGTCGCCGGCCGCTCGGGAAGCGCCTACACCGCCGAGCTCGGCTCGATGAAGATGCGCGAGGAGATTGATGCGCTCTCGACCATGGGCCTCGATCCCGTCCACGTCCTGATCCTGCCGCGGGTTGCGGCCCTGGTGATTGCGCTGCCGATCCTTGCTTTCATCGGATCGATCGCCGCACTCTATGGCGGCGGCCTGGTCGCGCAGTTCTACGGCGGCATGGCGCCGGCGATCTACATCGCGCGGCTGCACGAGGCGATCTCGGTCACCCATTTCGAGGTGGGCATCCTGAAGGCGCCGTTCATGGCCCTGGTGATCGGAATCGTCGCCTGCAGCGAGGGCTTGCGTGTGAAGGGCAGCGCCGAGTCGCTGGGACGACAGACCACAACGTCGGTGGTCAAGTCGATCTTCCTGGTGATCGTGCTCGACGGCCTGTTCGCGATCTTCTTCGCCTCGATCGGAATGTGATCATGGGCGAATCGCAAGAGCAGTTCGCGATCCGCGTCCGCGACCTCGTGGTCGGCTTCGGCCGGCAGACCGTGCTCGATCATCTGTCGCTCGACGTGCGCCGGGGTGAGATCCTCGGACTCGTGGGGGCGTCGGGTGGCGGCAAGTCGGTGCTGATGCGAACCATCATCGGCCTCATCCCGCGCCAAGGCGGGACCATCGAGGTCACGGGACGGCCAATCGGCGGCCGCACCGAGGGCGCGGCCACGACATGGGGGATTCTGTTCCAGCAGGGCGCGCTGTTCTCCTCGCTGACGGTCCGGCAGAACATCCAATTTCCGCTTCGTGAAAATCTCGTCCTGTCACAGGAGCTGATGGACGAGATCGCGATCGCCAAGCTCGAAATGGTCGGGCTGCGGGCGCAGGACGCAGATAAATATCCGGCGGAGCTATCCGGCGGCATGACCAAGCGCGTCGCGCTGGCGCGCGCGCTCGCGCTCGATCCGCCGATCCTCTTCCTGGACGAGCCGACCTCGGGCCTCGATCCGATCGCGGCGGGTGATTTCGACGCGCTGATCGCGACCCTGCAAAAGACCCTCGGCTTCACCGTCTTCATGGTTACCCATGATCTGGCGAGCCTGACAACGGTCTGCGATCGGGTCGCTGCTCTTGCCGACGGCAAGATCGTGGCGATCGGTCCGATGCGCGACCTGCTGCAATCCGAGCATCCCTGGGTGCGCGCCTATTTCCATGGCAAGCGCTCGCAGATGCTGCAACACGAGATGAGATGAGACATGGAAACCCGCGCTCCCTACGTGCTGATCGGCAGTTTCGTCCTGGCGGCGATCCTCGCGGTGTTCGGCTTCGTCTATTGGCTGAACAACACCGGCGGCATCGGACCGCGCACGAGCTATCACGTGCAATTCCAGGGCCCGGTGCCCGGTCTTCTGGTCGGCGCCGGCGTGCTGTTCAACGGCATCCGCGTCGGCGAGGTCACTCAGCTCGGGCTTGCGCCGGACAATCCACGCTTCGTCAATGCGACGATATCGGTTGCTTCAACCACGCCGGTGCGCGCCGACAGCAGGGTCGGGCTCGATTTCCAGGGGCTGACCGGCGTGCCGGTGGTGACGCTGGAGGGAGGCGTCATCGTCACCAAATCCGGAGAGACCCCGACCTTGATTGCCGAGGCCGGTGCGGGCCAGAGCATGACGCAGGCCGCGCGCGATGCACTGCGGCGGGTCGACACCGTGCTGGAGGACAATTCGGGCCCGCTGAAGGAGACCATCGCCAATCTCAAGACCTTCTCCGACGGGCTTGCGCGCAACACCGGCAAGATTGACGGCATTTTGGCGGGCTTGGAGAAGATGACCGGCGGCGGAACGCCGGCGCAGAAAGTCACCTATGACCTGCGCACGCCGCAGAACCTCGGTCCTGCGACCAAGACGCTCTCGGCGTCGCTGGCCATTCCCGAGCCGACAGCGGTCGCCATGCTCCAGAGCCAGCGCATGCTGTTCGCTCCCGGCGGCGACAATCCGGCCTTTGCAGACTTCCTCTGGGCAGACAGCATTCCCAAGCTGGTGCAGGCGCGGCTGATCGACAGTTTCGAGAACTACGACATCGCGCACGCGCCGTTGCGCACGGCCGATCTCGGGCAGGCGGACTATCAGCTGCTGATCGACATCAGGCGCTTCCGCATTGCCACGGAGGGGGAGACACGGGTCGAGATCGGACTGTCGGCGCGGATCGTCGACAAGAACGGTAAGGTGATCGCCTCGCGTCTCCTCGACACCAGCGAGAAGCTCGACAAGGTCGAACCGGCCGCGGCGGTCGCAGCGTTCGATACGGCCTTCACGCGCATCGCCAAGGAGCTGATCGGCTGGACGGTGCAGGCGGTGTGACGCCGGCTATTCCAGGGTCTTGAGGTAGGACAGGAGATCGTGGATCTGGTCCGGACTGAGCTCGAAGGCCGGCATGTCGGCGTGGCCGGTGTTGATGCCCTCGGCCAGCGCCTCCCCAAGGCTCTCGATGGGATAGCGCTGGTGCAGGGCCCGCAGCGGCGGTGCGATCTTGAGCGGGCTGCTCGAAGCGCGGTCGATCGCGTGGCAGCGCGCGCAATTGGCTCGCGCAAAGGCTTTGCCGCGTTGTTCGGCGGTCGGGGCTGCCAGGGCAGGCGTCATCAGAAGCAACCCAATCAACCCGCGACGCAGCGTTCCTTGCAGCATGTAAGGTGGCCCCGGTTAAGTCCGGGAGAAGAATAGGGCGGGGATTCCCTCCAAAATTGATCTGGGTCAACCGGCTTTGGCGCAGTGCAGTAAAATGCAGCCGCGCGACGGAATGGGCCTGATGGGCAGCCGGCGCTTGGAGCGGTCGATGAAGCCCGTAGTCACGATTGAGCCGAACTGGCAGCTTTGCAGCGATTGCGCCGTCCGCGCATCAGCGGTTTGTTCGTCGCTGGATGCGGTCGAGCTTCGGGAATTCGAGCATCTCGGCCGGCGCGTCCATTTTTCCTCAGGCGAGACTGTGTTCTCCGAAGAGGACATCACGACCTCGTTCTACAATCTCGTCGATGGCGTCATGCGGCTGTACAAGCTGCTCGCCGACGGCCGCCGGCAGATCGTGGGCTTTGCCTTGCCCGGCGATTTCCTGGGGATGAATATTTCGGGCAGGCACAATTTTTCGGCCGACGCGATCGGCGCGGTGACCGTATGCCAGTTCGCGAAGGCACCCTTCGGCCGTTTCATCGAGCACCGGCTGCACCTCCTCAGGCGGATCAACGAGCTGGCGATTCGCGAACTGAACCAGGCCCGGGACCACATGGTCCTGCTCGGCCGCCGTTCGGCGGACGAAAAGGTTGCGGCCTTTCTGCTCGGCTGGCGCGAGCGGCTGGTCTCGCTGAAGGGGGCATCGGACACGGTCCCGCTTCCGATGAGCCGCCAGGACATCGCCGACTACCTCGGCCTGACCATCGAGACCGTCAGCCGCACGTTCACCAAGCTGGAGCGCCACGGCGTGATCGAGATCATTCATGGCGGGATCAGCCTGCTCGATCCGGCGAAGGTCGAGGCCTTGGCCGCAGCCTGATTCCGACGCAGCGCGGCTCGATTTTGATCGGGATCAATGCATTCGGCCGCGTGCCCCGAATAATGCCTGAAACCACAGGGGAGGGCATCATGCCGGCTGACGCGTTGCTTATGAGCATCATTGTCGTGGCAATCTTTGTCACATTCGCCGGGGCTCTGGCCTGGGCAGACCGGCAAACCAGCGCGGGCCCGCTCAAGTCAGACGTCAAGCGTCGAAGCTCCTGAGATTAGGGTCGCATTTTGTGGCGCCCGCGGCGCGGGCTATGCCGTGCGAACTCGGGACGATTGGCAGCGCCTCAACGCAAGGCGGCGTGCGGCGCTTGCAACTCTGCATCGACCGGGACGCATTGGCTCATCCTTCGGCTGCCGGCTTCGCCCCTGACCGCGGCATTTTCGCCGCGTTTGCCTCAAAAAGGGAGCATGCTTTCCGGTTGAAAAACTGGGCTACACTGACTACGCAGGGACCCCAGTGCCTCGCAGTCTTAGGAGCCCAGTGGCGTGCCTCAGGACAAGACCGGCGACGACCCCCGACAAGCGGCGGGGAATAAATTATCGGTCCTGCGCAAGCACCCGATCTTTGCGGATCTGGAGCCGGAGGCGCTGGATCAGCTCTGCCGTTACGCCAAGCACACCACGGTGAAGCGCGGCGCGACGATTGCTGCCAAAGGCGATCCCGGCAACAATCTGTTCGCGGTGATCACAGGGACGGTGAAGATTTCCTCTTCGTCGCCCGACGGCCGCAATGCCATTCTCAATCTGATTGGTCCCGGAGAGATCTTCGGCGAAATCGCGGTGCTCGACGGTGCCCCCAGGTCGGCCGATGCGACCGCCAACACCAATTGCGAGCTCTACATCATCGATCGCCGGGATTTCCTGCCGTTCGTGAAGAGCCAGCCGGCGCTCGCAATGAAGTTCATCGAGCTGCTCTGCGCGCGCCTGCGCTGGACCAGCCAGCAGGTCGAGCAGGTGATCCTGCAAAATCTGCCGGGCCGGCTTGCGAGCGCGCTGCTCGGCCTCACCGAAGAGCGCAAGTTCGACTCCGGCAGCGGCACGCTCGCCATCACGCAGCAGGAGATCAGCGAGATGGTGGGGATGACGCGCGAGAGCATCAACAAGCAATTGCGCGCCTGGGCGGGCCGCAATTGGGTTCGCCTCGAGCACGGCGCCATCGTCGTGCTCGACATGGATGCCTTGCGCGAACTCGCCGAGAGCGGGCTCGACAGCTAGCTGTCGATGATCGCGACGGCGCGGGTCCAGCCTGCGGAGGCCCGCTCGATCTTCACCGGAAAGCACGAGACGGTGAACCCGGTCGAAGGCAGCTGGTCGAGATTGTGCAGCTTCTCGAGATGGCAATAGCCGATGTGCCGCCCCGCCTTGTGGCCCTCCCAGATCAGGCCGGCGTCTTTCGTTTCGGCATATTTCTTCGCGGTGTGGACGAACGGTGCGTCCCGGCTCCAGCCGTCGGTGCCGGTCAGCCGCACGCCGCGTTCGAGCAGATACATGGTGGCCTCATAGCCCATGCCGCAGCCTGAGCTGACATAGTCGGCTTGACCGAACCTGGCGCCGGCGCCGGTGTTGACGACGACGATCTCCAGCGGCGACAGCGAATGCCGGATCCGCCTCAACTCCTTCTCGACATCGTCGGCGCTCGCCACGTAGCCGTCGGGCAGATGTCTGAAGTCGAGCTTCACGCCGGGCTGAAAGCACCATTCCAGCGGCACCTCGTCGATCGTCCATGACCGCTCGCCGCGATTCATGGTTGGATGGAAGTGCCAGGGCGCATCGAGATGCGTGCCGTTATGGGTCGACAGCGAGACCTGCTCGACGGCCCAGCCCTGGCCGTCCGGCAGCTCCTGCGCCGTCAGGCCGTCGAAGAACTGCAGCATCCGCGGCAGGCCCTGCTGGTGATCGATGTACTGGATCGTCGGGTGATTGCCCGGCGGATCCGCCGTCACGTCGTTTCTGAGCGGCACGGAGATGTCGATCAGCTTCCGCGGCATGGGCATTCCTCGGGATGGTCCGTCTTGTTTCGCAGCATCTTGAGGGGGCCGCACCGGCGTCGTCAAGCAACGCCTATCAACGCTTCCCGCCCCCGACGGACAGATGATTTCGGAAAAACAGGACGGTGGGCCGGTTGTCCGCCCAAAGCCGGTCTGATCCATCGATGCAACTCTAGCATTGATCGATGCCGGATTTGGCTTGGACAGAGAATGCCGCGCGCCCTAGGGACGACAATGGCGCTTGACTTCATCCCGGAAGTGGAGCGACCCAAGGCGGCCCGCAGCATCTGCCCAACGACATAATCAACTCAGGAGGAAGCCCAGATGAAGATACTTACCGGCGTCATCGCAGCCGCTCTGCTGGCGGTCTCAGCCCCCTTGGCGACCGCACGCGATTTCCGTTCCGCCGACATCCATCCCGCCGATTATCCGACCGTCGAGGCCGTCAAGTTCATGGGCAAGCAGCTCGCTGCGGCGAGCGGCGGCAAGCTCGGCGTGAAGGTGTTCCCCAACGGTGCGCTCGGCTCCGAGAAGGACACCATCGAGCAGCTCAAGATCGGCGCACTCGACATGATGCGGATCAACGCATCGCCCTTGAACAACTTCGTGCCGGAAACCATCGCGTTGTGCCTGCCCTTCATCTTCCGGGACACGCAGCACATGCGTACCGTCCTTGACGGGCCGATCGGCGACGAGATCCTGGCGGCCATGGCGCCCGCAGGCCTGATCGGCCTCGCCTATTACGACAGCGGCGCCCGGTCCATTTACACCGTCAAGGCACCGATCAAGTCGCTCGCGGACGTCAAGGGTCTGAAAATTCGCGTCCAGCAATCCGATCTGTGGGTCGGCATGATCCAGAGCCTTGGGGCCAATCCGACCCCGATGCCGTATGGCGAGGTCTATACCGCGCTCAAGACCGGTCTGGTGGACGCTGCCGAGAACAACTGGCCGTCTTACGAGTCCTCGCGCCATTTCGAGGCCGCCAAGTTCTATAACGTCACCGAGCACTCTCTGGCGCCCGAAGTTCTCGTGATGTCCAAGACGGTCTGGGACACGCTGAGCAAGGAAGACCAGGCGATGGTCCGCAAGGCGGCCAAGGAATCGGTGCCCGTCATGCGCAAGCTCTGGGACGAGCGCGAGCAGGCGTCCCGCAAGACCGTTGAGGCGGCTGGCGTTCAGGTCGTGACGATCGCCAACAAGGCGGAGTTCGTCGACGCGATGAAGCCCGTGTACGACAAGTTCGCGGGTGACGAGAAGCTGAAGAGCCTCGTCAAGCGTATCCAGGACACGAAGTAAGGCCATAGCGTCGGCCCGGCGTTGCCGATTGGCGACGCCGGACCGACGCAGTGGAGGCGCGCAAGGAGACTTGCAAGGAGACTTGGATGACAGACCCTCACGTCGCAGACCACGAACTGGACGTAGCCGGACGCCCGTCCACCGCCCTGCTGTCCCGGATCAATGCTCCCGTCGCTCGGCTGGGCATGTATCTGTCGGTGACCGGGCTGCTCGTCATCGTGACAATCGTCTTCTACCAGGTGTTCGGACGCTACGTGCTCAATTCCAGCCCGACCTGGACGGAGAACCTTGCGTTGGTTCTGATCCTGTATGTCACGCTGATCGGCGCCGCCGTCGGCGTGCGCGATGCCGGACATATCGGGATGGATAGTCTGCTGGTGATGCTGCCGGACCACGCACGAGAGAAGATCGAGCTTGTGATCCACGTCCTGGTCGCCGGCTTCGGCGTCGCGATGGCCTATAACGGCTGGATCCTCGGAGCCTCGGTCGGAACGGTCAAGATCCCCAATCTCGGCCTGCCCGAGGTCATCCGCTACGTGCCGCTGATCGCCTCCGGCGTCCTGATCGTCTCCTTTTCAATCGAGCACATTATCGCTCTCCTGCGCGGCGAAGAGGTCGTCCCCTCATGGAACTGATCATTCTCGGCGCCACTTTCTTCGGCTTCCTGGTCCTCGGCGTCCCGGTCGCCTTCGCGATCGGCCTGTCGGCGATTTGCACGATCCTCTACGAAGGCCTGCCGGTCGCGGTCATCTTCCAGCAGATGATGTCGGGGATGAACATCTTCTCCTTCCTCGCCATCCCGTTCTTCGTCTTCAGCGGTGAGCTGATGCTGCATGGCGGCGTCGCCGACAAGATCGTGCAGCTCGCCAAGAATCTCGTCGGACACATCCGCGGCGGGCTCGGTATGTCGAACGTGGTCGCCTGCACATTGTTCGGCGGCGTGTCCGGCTCGCCTGTTGCCGACGTGTCGGCGATGGGGGCCGTGATGATCCCCATGATGAAGAAGGAAGGTTTCGACACCGACTACGCCGTCAACGTCACCACCCATGCGTCGCTGGTCGGAGCACTGATGCCGACCAGTCACAACATGATCATCTATGCGCTCGCCGCCGGCGGCAAGGTCTCGATCGGCGCGCTGATCGCCGCCGGCCTCCTGCCCGCGCTGGTGCTGATGGTGTGCATGCTGGTCGCCGCTTACGCGGTCGCGGTGAAGCGCGGCTATCCGGCCGGCAAGTTCCCGGGCTGGCCCGCGGTTTTTCGCTCGTTCGCCGCCGCTCTGCCCGGCCTTCTGATCGTCGGCATCATCCTGGCGGGCATCCTGTCCGGCGTGTTCACGGCAACCGAATCCGCGGCCGTCGCGGTCACCTATACGATCCTGCTGACGTTCTTCATCTACCGCACCATGACCTTGCCGAACTTCCTGCGCGCTGCGGCCAAGGCGGTGAAGACCACGGGCGTGGTGCTGCTGCTGATCGGCGTCTCCACCATGTTCCAGTATCTGATGGGGCTTTACGAGGTCGCCGACTTCGCCGGCGAGATGATGGGCAAGGTCTCGACGCAGCCCTGGGTCATCTTCCTGCTCATCAACGTCATCCTGTTCGTGCTGGGCACGTTCATGGACATGGCCGCGACCATCCTGATCTGCACGCCCATCTTCCTGCCGATCGCGATGAAGGCGGGCATGGATCCGGTGCAGTTCGGCATGCTGATGCTGATCAACTGCGCGCTGGGACTGAACACCCCGCCGGTCGGAACGACGCAGTTCGTAGGCTGCGCGATCGGCGGCATCTCGGTGGGCGCGGTGATGCGCACCATCCTGCCGTTCTACGCCGCGCTGATCGCAGCTCTGATGTTCGTGACCTACGTCCCCGCGTTCTCGCTGTGGCTGCCCCGCCTGCTGATGGGCTACAAGGGATAGCAGCAACGCAAGGAGACTCTATCCGTGACTGACTATCGCAAGCTCTTCGATCTCACCGGCAAGACGGCCGTAGTGCTGGGCGCTGCCTCGGGCATCGGCAAGTCGTCGGCCGAGGCGCTGGCCGGGCTTGGCGCCCGCGTGATCTGCGCCGATCGCGCGCTTGACGCAGCGGAAGCAACCGCCGCCGGGATTCGTGAGAAGGGCGGCTCGGCCGAGGCGGCTGCGTGCGACGCCGCGAGCGCTGTGGACGTCAACGCGCTGGCCAAGACGGTGATGCAGAAATTCTCGCGGCTCGACATCGCGGTGACGACGCCCGGGCTCAACATCCGCAAGACCATCCTCGACTACACCGAGGAGGATCTCGACCGCGTCCTCAACCTCAACATCAAGGGCACGGTGTGGTTCTTCCAGGCTTTCGGCCGCATCATGGTCGAGCAGAAGGGCGGCAGCATCATTGCCTGCTCCTCGGTGCGGGCGGTGACCATCGAGCCGGGCCTCGGCGTCTACGGCTCGACCAAGGCGGCCATTGGCCTGCTGGTGAAGGGCTTTGCCTCCGAGGTCGGACGCTCCGGCGTGCGGGTCAACGCGATCGCGCCAAGCATCGCCGAGACCGCGCTGACCGGCCCGTTCAAGCAGCGTCCCGACATCTACAATCTCTACGCCGGCCACACCGTGTTCAACCGCTGGAGCAGCGCCGACGAGGTCGCGACAGCCGTCGCTTATCTCGCCTCGGACGCCGCGAGCTATGTCAGCGGCAGCACGCTGTTCGTCGATGGCGGCTGGACCGCCGTCGACGGTCCGCCGACCGGTCTCACCCAGTTGCACAAATAAATCGGCTATCTAGCCGGTAAAGCCGGCGCGCTGGCGCAGATCCCTGCGGTCTGCGCCGGTCAGCAACGCGATCAGCGCGGCCGCCTCTTGCGGATGGGCGGCCCGCGTGGTCACGCCGGCCGTGTACATTGTCACGAGCTCGCAGCCCGGCGGCAGCGCTCCCGACAGCGCGATGCCGTCGGTTGCGATGATCTCGGTGGCCTGCGTGCAGCCGATCGGATGCGCAGCGGCGGACGCCGCAAGCTCCCGCATCGCGGTCGCGCCGTTGGGAAAGATCTTGAGGCGCGACGCGACCTCATAGGCGATGCCGAGCTGATCCAGCACCTTCGCGACGTGCTGTCCCGCCGTCGAGGCTTTCGTATCAGGGACGTAGATCGCGTCGGCGCTGCGCAGCACCTCGCGCAAATCAGCCTCAGTCTTCACGGTCACCTTGGGATCGCGGCTGCGGACCGCCAGCGCGGTCTCGACCCGCCCGACATCAGAGATCGAGGAGGGGATGACGAGCGTCTCTTCGGCAAGCCTTGCAAGCAGCGCCTGCGTCAGGATCACCAGATCGGCCGCCGTCCCCGCGCGCAGCTTGTCCGCCATGATGCCGACGGCGCCGAACTCACCGTCAATGCCGAAGCCGGTCTGCGTCTTGAAGGGATCGCTGAGGCCGCGCACCAGGCCTTGCGCCGCGCCTCCGCTCAAAATGCTCACTGTCGTCACGATGCCAGCTCCATGGCTGCAATGATCTTGTCGCGGGTGATCGGCAGGTCGCGCACGCGCACGCCGAGGCAATCGTAGACGGCGTTGGCGATCGCTGCCGTCACCGGGCCGTGGGCGGCCTCGCCGGCGCCGACCGGCTCGATCTCCGCCCGCTGGACGATCTCGACATCCACCATTGGCACCTCGCTGAAGGTGAGGATCGGATAGTCGGTCCAGGACGTCGATGTGATGCGCGTGCGGTCGAAGCGGACGCGTTCCTTCAACACCCAGCTCGTCGCCTGGATCGCGCCGCCCTCGATCTGGTTGATGACGCCGTCGGGATTGATGGCCTCGCCCACATCGACCGCCAGCGTCAGCCGCTTGACGCGGATGTCTTCAGTGCCTTCGATCTCCGCAATCGCGGCGCAATAGGCCCCCGTGTTCTTGTAGCGGGCGAAGCCGACGCCATGACCGATGCCGGACTGCTTCTGCGGTTTCCATTGCGCACGTCGTGCCGCCGCGCGAATCACCTCCTTAGCCCGTTCCTCGCGCAGATGACGCAGGCGGAACGCGATCGGGTCTTCGCCGCGAAGGGCTGCGATCTCGTCGAGCAGGGACTCGATCGCGAAGACATTGCCTTGTCCACCAAGGGTCCGCAGCGCCGAGGTGCGCACCGGCATGGTCAGCAGCCGGTGGCTCGTGACCGTCCAGGCCGGGAGGTCGTAGAGCGGAACGGAGTTGCGGTCGCCGCCGCCGCCATTGGCCGCGGGCGGATTGGTCGAGATCATGCGCGGGTAGGGGGACGCAATCTCGGTTGCGGCGAGCAGCGCGGGCTGTGCCGCGCGCCCCGGCCGCGCCGCGTGGCCGTTGCTCCAGATCGCATGGCGCCAACCGACGATCTCGTTGTCCGCATCGAGATCGGCCTCGATCTCGATCGCCATCGCCGCGCCGAACGGCGCGTGAGACATCTCGTCGTGGCGCGACCATTGCACCCGCACCGGACGGCCGCCGGCCCCTTTCGCCAGCAGCACGGCATCGAGCGCGACGTCGTCGGCCGCGTTGTGTCCGTAGCAGCCCGCGCCTTCCATGTGCTCGACGACGATGTTTTCTGCTGGCAGCTTGAGCACGATCGCGAGGTCGGCGCGCAGCAGATAGACGCCCTGGCTGTGCGTCCAGACATGGACACGATCGCCGTCCCATCGCGCCATCGCACACGATGGAGCGATCGAGGCATGCGCGATGTAGGGACGGATGTATTGCCGGCGGAGGGGGCGAGCAGCTTTCTCTAGCGTTGCCGCAGTGGTCCTGGTGTCGATCACGGTAGTCTCGACCGGCTGGCTCTTCAGGAATCCGGCGAGATCATCTTCATCCGGTAGCGGCTCGCCGGCCGACCATGTCGCGCCACTGCGCAAGGCTTTCAGCGCGGCTTCCGCCGCTACCTCGCTGTCGGCAATCACGCCGGCAAAGCCGCCGTCGCGGACGATCGCGACGAGGCCGGGAACGGCTCGCGTCGCCGTCTCGTCGAGCGCGATCAGCCTGGCGCCCGAGATGTCCGGCCGCAGCACGCGTCCGTGCAGCAAGTCCGGCAGCGGACAGTCATGGATAAAGCGCGGCCGTGCGAACACCTTGTCGGGAATGTCGACCCGCTGGACCGAATGTCCAGCCACAGTGCGCTTGGCGACCATCTTCGCCGTCGCGCCCGCATTGGCGCCGTGGTCGAGCGAGACGTCACCAGCCAACTCCCAATAGCTGGTCCTGACATTGCCGGGGCCCGAGATCGTGCCGTCATCGATCTCGAGCAGCGATGCATCGACGCCGAGACGTTCCGATGCCGCGGTGAGGAAGCGCTGGCGCACCTGGGCACAGGCGTGGCGCAGCGCGCGGCCCGAGTGCTGGATCGAAAGGCTGCCCGAGGTGACGCCTTCGTTCGGGCTTGCCGCCGTGGAGGCGCGGATCATCTCGATGCGGCCAACATCGACGTCGAGCTCGTCGGCTGCGATCTGCGCCAGGGCCGTGACGATGCCCTGGCCGATCTCGACCTTGCCGGGCGAGATCGCCACACGGCCTTCGCCGATGAGCTTCACCCAGGATGACAGCTTGGGATTGGCCGCAAGGCTGACCGGCAGTGTCGGGGCAGGGGACGGCGCACTCATGATCCCGCCATCTCCGCGGCCGCCCGCAACACGGCCCGGACGATGCGGTTGTGCGATCCGCAGCGGCACAGATTGCGATCAAGAGCGGTTTTCACCTCCGCCTCCGTCGGCGACGGGTTGCGCTTCAGCAGCGCCGCCGCGCTGATCAGCATCCCGGATACGCAATAGCCGCACTGCATCGCCTGCTCGGAGATAAAGGCGCGTTGCAGCGGATGCGGTTGCTCCGCCGTGCCGAGGCCTTCCACCGTGACGACGTCCTTGTCCGCGACCGACCACATCGGCATGTCGCAGGAGGCCATCGCGCGGTCGTCGACCATGACATGACAGGCGCCGCACTCGCCGGCCCCGCAGCCGAAATGCGGACTTGTAACGCCGAGCCGGCTGCGCAGCACGTCGAGCAGCGTCTGATCCGGATCGGCATCCACGGCCGCCGCCGTGCCGTTGAGCTGGAATTGAATGGTCGGCATTGTCGCTCTACAGCCTCAGGACTTGTCGAACTTCTTGACCACGTCGGCCCATTTTTCGATGTCACCGCGCAGGAACTTGTCGAATTCCTCCGGCGTCATCGACATGGGTGCCGCGCCCTGCGCAGTCCAGAGCTTGACGATGTCGGGCCGCTTCACCATTGCGTTCACGGCGGCATTGAGCTTGTCGATCACAGGTTTCGGCGTGCCCGCCGGAGCCATCAGGCCGAGCCAGATCGTGGCTTCATAGCCTGCGACGCCCGCCTCGATCGCTGTCGGCACGCTCTGTAGCACCGCTGAGCGTTGCTTGCCGGTGGTCGCGAGCGCGCGGACCTGGTTCTCGCCGATGTTCGGCGCCATCGCCGGCACGGCGTCGATCATCATCTGCACCTGCCCGCCGATCACGCCGCTGCGTGCCTCGCCACTGTTGCGGTAGGGGACGTGGACGAGGTCGATGCCGGCCATGGCTTTGAACAGCTCGCCGGCCATGTGATAGGGCGTGCCCTGGCCGGAGGAGGCGTAGTTCAATTTGCCCGGCTGCGACTTGGCGAGCGCGACGAACTCCTGCAGCGTCTTCGCTGCGACTTGCGGGTTCACCACGATGACGAGATCTGAGGAGTTCACCGGTGCGATCGGCGCGAGGTCGCGCATCAGCTCGTATTTGCGCTTATCCGGCGTCAGCAGGGATTCGTTCGCGGTCTGGGTGTTGGACATCATCAACAGCGTGTAGCCGTCGGCGGGCGACTTCGCCGCTTCGACCGTGCCGATGACGCCGCCCGCGCCGGTGCGGTTCTCGATCACGAATGGCTGGCCAAAACTCTCCTGGAGCGCATTGCCGATCTGCCGGGCCGCGACATCGGCCGGCCCGCCGGCGCCGAAGGGGACGACGATCCGGACCGAATGGTTGGGATAGTCCTGCGCCAGGGACGGGCTTGCGGAGCATGCGCAGAGCAGGCCGGCGGCCAGCGCCAGCATGAATTGTCGGGCCGTCACACCCACCTCCCTGTTGTCGTTCTTGTTGGCGGGCACTGTAGCGGCAGGGGAGGCGGACTGTCGACGCCTCACAAAGCCGATGGTGCCTGGAATATCCTGCGGTTTTCGGTGTGGCGGCACCGCTCTTCGCGGTCGCGGCAGGAACCGGCGGCGCATGGTTTGAGCAAATCGCATGGGCCTTGCCGGATAAATACCCTCGGCTGACAGGTATTTTGGTGTTACCAAATTGGACATGAACCAGCACGCCAAGATCGAAATCCGCCATTCGACCTGTCCGCATGATTGCCCGTCGGCCTGTGCCCTCGATATCGAGGTGGTCGAGGGACGCAGCATCGGTCGTGTCCGCGGTTCGAAAAAGCAGACCTATACGGCCGGCGTGGTCTGCGCCAAGGTCGCCCGTTATGCCGAGCGCATCCATCATCCTGAAAGACTGACGTATCCGCTGCGCCGCACGGGTGCGAAGGGCTCCGGCCAATTCGCCCGGATCAGCTGGGACGAGGCGCTGGACGAGATCGCGGATCGCTTCAACCAGGCCGAGCGCGAATTCGGCGCGGACTCAATCTGGCCCTATTATTACGCCGGCACGATGGGGCTGGTGATGCGCGACGGCCTCAACCGCCTCACGCATGTGAAGAAATATTCGCGGTTCTATCAGACCATCTGCGCCAATGTCGGGCGCATCGGGTTCGCGATCGGCACCGGCAAGATCGCCGGCGTCGATCCGCGCGAGATGGCGCTGTCCGATCTCGTGGTGATCTGGGGCACCAACCCCGTCAACACCCAGGTCAACGTGATGACGCACGCCGCCCGTGCGCGCAAGGAGCGCGGCGCCAAGATCGCGGCCGTCGACATCTACAACAACGAGACCATGAAGCAGGCGGATATCAAGATCATCCTGCGGCCCGGCACCGACGGCGCGTTCGCCTGCGGCGTCATGCACGTCCTGTTCCGCGACGGCTATGCCGACCGCGCCTATATGGACAAGTACACCGATTGCCCTGGCGAGCTCGAGGCGCATCTGAAGACGCGCACGCCCGAATGGGCATCCGCGATCTCAGGCGTGCCGGTGGCGGAGATCGAGGCTTTTGCCAGATTGGTCGGCGAGACCAAGCGGACCTTCTTCCGGCTCGGCTACGGCTTCACCCGCTCGCGCAACGGCGCGGCGCAGATGCATGCCGCGAACTGCATTCCCGCCGTGACCGGCGCCTGGCAATATGAAGGCGGCGGCGCCTTCTTCAACAATTACGCGCTGTGGCACTTCGACGAATCCATCATCGAAGGCCACGACGCCATCGACCCAACTATCCGCGCGCTCGACCAGTCGCAGATCGGCCGCATCCTCACCGGCGATTCGAAAGCCCTGCACGGCAAAGGCCCGGTCAAGGCGCTGCTGATCCAGAATACCAACCCGATGACGGTGGCGCCGGAGCAGGCGCTGGTAGCGCGGGGTTTTGCGCGCGAGGATCTGTTCGTCGCGGTGCACGAGCAGTTCATGACCGAGACCGCCGAGATGGCCGACATCGTGCTGCCGGCGACGATGTTCATGGAACATGACGATCTCTATTACGGCGGCGGCCACCAGCACATCTCGGTCGGGCCGAAGCTGATCGACCCGCCCGGCGAATGCCGCTCCAACCACGAGGTCCTGCAGGCGCTGGCGCCGCGGCTTGGCGCCAGGCATCCGGGATTTGAGCTGACGCCGCGTGAATTGATCGACGCGACGCTGAAGCTCAGCGACCACGGCGACATTGCCGGTCTCGAAGCCGACCTCTGGCGCGACCTGCAGCCGGACTTCCGCACGTCGCATTATCTCGACGGCTTCGCCCATGCCGACAGGAAATTCCATTTCAAGGCCGATTGGGCGCATCCGCCGTTCGGTCAGAAGATGGGCGACTTCGACAAGATGCCGGCGCTGCCGGACCATTGGGCGGTGATCGAGCATTCCGACCAGGCCCATCCGTTCCGGCTTGCCACGAGCCCGTCGCGCAGCTTCCTCAACACCACGTTCAACGAGACGCCGTCCTCCCAAGCGCGTGAGGGCAAGGCGAGCGTGATGATCCATCCCCTGGATGCGGCCGCGCTCGACATCGCCGATGGCGATGCCGTGACGCTCGGCAACACCCGCGGCGAGACCACGCTGATAGCCACGCTGTTCGAGGGCGTGCGGCGCGGCGTGCTGATCGCGGAGTCCGTTCATCCCAACAAGAACCATATCGGTGACCGCGGCATCAACATGCTGACGGGCGCGGACACCATTGCGCCGATTGGCGGCGCCGCATTCCACGACAACAAGGTCTGGATCAGGAAAGCGGTCGCGGCCTGAGCCTGCGCTTCGATCGCCTTCAAGTTTGTGTCGAGGCGTTAAAGCGGCGCCGTACCGCAGATTGCCCTTGCACCTTCGGCCCGAGCTGCCGCAAATGGGCCGCTAAACGGGAGCCCAAGGAAGCGAGCGTACCATGACCGACACCACAGCCGTGATCACCGAGAAGCGCGGCCAGGCGCTCTGGATCACCATCAACCGTCCCGAGAAACGAAACGCGCTGAATGGCGAGGTCATCGCCGGCATCGCGCGCGGCTATCGCGACGCGCATGACGACAAGGATGTCCGTGTCATCGTGCTGACGGGCGCGGGCGACAAGGCGTTCTGCGCCGGTGCGGACCTGCAGAACTCCGGCGCGGCTTTCGCGATGGATCATTCGAAGCCGAATGTCGACTATGCCGATCTGTTGCGCTTGTCGCAGAACGCCACCACGCCCGCGATTGCGCGCGTTGGCGGGGTCTGCATGGCCGGCGGCATGGGCCTGCTCTGCATGACCGACATGGCCGTCGCCGCCGATCACGTCATCTTCGGTCTGCCGGAGGTGAAGGTCGGCGTGTTCCCGATGCAGGTGTTGAGCCTGTTGCAGTCCATCGCCCCGCCGCGCCTCGTCAACGAATGGGCGCTGACCGGCGAGCCGTTCGACGCGAAAGCGGCGCTGGCAGCGGGCTTGCTCAATTACATCGTGCCCGCGGCCGAACTGGATGCCAAGGTCGACTGGCTGATCGGTCGAATCGTCGATAAATCCCCGACCGCGATCCGGCGCGGCAAATACGCGATGCGTGCGATCGCCTCGATGTCGTTCGACGAGAGCATCGCCTACACCGAAAGCCAGATCGCGCTGCTCGCGATGACCGAGGACGCCAAGGAAGGGCTGAAAGCGTTCAGCGAGAAGCGCAAGCCGGTGTGGACGGGAAAATAGGCGATCCTTTCAGCGCATTCGTGGGCGCTGCCGTCGATCGACGCGCCTTTATTCCGAGGAGAGATTGGCGTTGAGCCGAATAAGAAGAGATCTTGTCCGCTCCTCGCGACGCTTTTTTGTGGCAATGATCAACTGCCTGCCAGTACGCTTGGCGTAGGTTGGCAGTTGGCGACTTGATCTATGACGGCCAGCGGCGCGCAACTCTGCATCCGTGAGATCGCTGTCGGCGCCTTCAGTAAATCCTCCGTGTCGGAAGGACCGAAAAGAAAGCTCCTGACGTAGGCCAGCCTCTGTGATAATGGTTTTTACCACACTACGTAGATAGCGAAGATCCTTGCGCGGGGTAATCCATGGTAGCGGGATTGCCGACTGACGATGCGCATGGTCGCGCCGGAATACCAGGCCGGAGAGGCCGGTCCTTTTGATCTCGTCAAGTTCCTCCATAAGTTCAGGGAAGAGAGGGGCGCCAGTTTCGTCCGTTAGGGGCCACCAGGCCTCCTCTCCATTCTTCGGATGCACGATTCTGACGCTGTTTGGCCGCTCGCTGGGGCGATAGTGCGTAATGTCGAAGGCGCCAAAGACGTGCTGCTCTCGTTGCAGCCACTCCCACGACAGTAGAGCAGCTGTTGCGATCGAGCGGTAATCAAGTCTTCTCGCGGCAGCTCTGAACGCGACGAGTTCATCCCAAGTTGCGGTCGGTGTGGGCTCTATCGGCCGCCCGGGTGGATGAGATTTTAATCCCATCCGGGAAAACGGATTGGTCGCTGGTACGATCCTTTCTTGAGCACGCTGACCAACGAACCAAGCCCGGCGGCAGGCGGCCATAACCATATTTGCATAGCGACGGCGCTCGCGAACGACGACCTCTCCACTGTTATCGACTTTCGTCACGAACAATAATTTTCGATAAACTGCGTCGACGAACGCTTTGGTGAAATCGGACAACTGCTTAGACCCAACGCGACTTCCATCTTTCAGCTCGTGATTGGCGAACAGTGCGAGACTTTTTGTGTAGTGCCGCTGTGTAGTGCTTTCGATTTCTGTCCACTTCTGGTGAGCTTGGAAGACGCCGACGAGCCAATCGAACGTGCCGGGTTCGATAGTCGCCGGCACGATGTCGCTTAGACCTCGTGAGTGCCAACTGTCGAACGCCGGCAACAGAACTTTCTCTACCCGCTCGACGGCACTTGCGTAATCGCAGCCCAGAGCTTCAGGGTTTAAATCGCAGCCCTGTCGACGAGACCAGGTTGGGGGTTCAAAGTAGTAGGCTATTCTATTCTTCGCCAATATTTTGCGGCGACAATACCGAGGCAGACGCGGTGCCTTCCCAAGCGATATCACACCAGGCATAAAAGATCTTCCCCCTGCTTAAGATCTCCTTTTCCGATCGACGCTGCGAAGTGATCCATAGTCGCCTTCGACCAAACTGGCTGGCGCAGGCGCCCTGTTCCGCGAAAGCCGATTGGTGGGGGTGCGTCTCCTCGGCTGATCGCGCGCATGAGTTCGCTCGTGTCTACAAAGTCAAGGTAGGCGGCGGCCATGTCCGCCCTCATCATCGTGGGCCAGGTTCTAGCGAGAGGGTAGCGGGCAGGTAGTGCGGTGCGCGGCGAGCCTAAGCGGTTTGATCTGACTGCTGAATGTCCGTGGTGTAACATGTGCTGATTTCACTGACGAACGAGACGGGATCTGATCGATCCAGATTGCTCTTCGCCCCTGGTCGGGGGAGCGAGAGTTCGGATCGCGGATTAAGCGGAGTGTTACGGCCAAAGAGTTTGCACCTCTACTGCGAAGCGCGGCCGGGCGGGAAAAGGCTGGATTGGCGCGCGAAAAGGAAGCCTTCGGTGTGTAGTTCTCCAAGAACGCCAATGTCGCTCGCGAAAGAAAAGGGGAACAGTTGCGGCGCTCCGTTGGCAGGGGCCGGTAGCAGGCAGGCAACTGCTTTGGATGATAGATCAATAGTCAATCCGACAGGTCCGATGGGAGACTTGTATCGAAGCCTTCGGATCGCTTTCGAGCGTCGGAATTTTAACGTGCGGGTTGAACACAGCAGGCTATGATCGCGGGGGGCTGAGTACTGTTGGCCGTCCATTGCTCGAGTGGTTCAATTATTGCTCATGTATAGGGACTGAATAGTTGCAGATATCCGTGAGCTGCAGGCCTCCCGTGATGCGCTTGAACCGGATGGACGATGCAAGGCGGAATGCAACCCGAACTGCGGCGGGATCGGTAAATAGGGACTAAGACTACTTTTCTGCGCGCCGACGAATTCAAGCGACGAAACGAGGTCCTCCGGGCAAGCCCTGGCGAGTTCTGGCGTTTGCGCGCGTGCGGCTGCGCCGCAACGGGCTCTTGTGAACCGAGCCGCGCTGCGTCTCGGCCATCCGGCTTCGATCCCTCGCGCAGGGAGTGCAGAGCTCCTCGCCGGGGGCACTCGGAAAAGGGGCTCGCCTTGCGGCGACCGCTATCACTGCCCCGTTCCCGGGTGCCGCTATTGAACCGGTCTCGTCGCTGCACTCGGACCCGCGTGCCCCTTCGGGTCGCTATGCTCACGCTCTCCGGGTGCCATTTTCCGTTGAGGCGATGCGCCCCTGGCGCACGCCTCGTGGGGCCTGCGGCCCCGGTAGCTCAACTCAATTCCCATGAAGATACGATGCAAGGCGGGCTGCGTCACAGATCTCGCATTCCTTCAAGTAGGAGGAGAGTCAGAGTGTCGGCCGGGTTTTGCCATGACGGGTTACAGGCTGCGAGAGAGGTTCGCGGTCCCCGTCGCGGAGACCCGCGATGTCCAGATATTATCCTCACGCGCGCACCGGTAAGGACCGGGCCAACCTTTATAACAACATCATCAACAAGATCATCGCCGAGTTGGAGGCTGGCCGAGTGCCGTGGGTCCAGCCTTGGGGCACCGCGGCGGCGAAGGCGCCTTTGGCTTTGCCGAAGAGCGCGGCGTCCGGCCGCCAATACAGCGGCATAAACATTCTAGTTCTATGGGGTGCCGCGACCGAACACGGATTTACAGGCCAGAGCTGGCTTACCTTCCGCCAGGCGCTGTCGCTCGGTGGTCACGTCCGCAAGGGCGAGCGCGGCACGACCGTCGTCTATGCCGACCGATTCGTGCCTGCCTGCGAAAAGCGCCGCGCACATGAGACCGGCGAGGTAGCGCAGGCCATACCGTTCCTCAAGCATTTTACGGTCTTCAACTGTGATCAATGCGGCGGCTTGCCTCCAGAGATCGCGACGACGGCGCCGCCCCCGCCGCCGGGCCTGATCGAGCCGCAGGTCGAATACCTGATCAAGGCGACCGGCATCGACTTCCGCATCGGCGGCAACCGTGCCTTCTATATGCCGACGGAAGATTATGTGCAGGTGCCGCCTCCGCAGGCCTATTTTGAACCAATCAATTGGCATCGAACGGCTCTCCACGAGCTGGCGCATGCCAGCGGTCATCCGTCGCGTCTGAACCGTGACCTGTCAGGCAACTACGGTACTAGGAAGTATGCCTTCGAGGAGCTGGTTGCGGAAATCTCGTCTGCGTTCAGTTGCGCCTCGCTCGGCATCGTGCCGACGGTGCGGCATGCCGACTATATCGGCTCTTGGCTTGAAGTCTTGCGCGAGGACAATCGTGCCATTATCCGGGCTGCCTCCAAGGCCAGCAAGGTTGCCGATTATCTGCTTGGCTTTCTCCCAGAACCCGTCGGCGACATGCCGAGGGAGGACCAGCAGGCGGCGTGAGGCTCTGCTCGGTGGGCACCGGCACAAGAGTAAGAGGGGGCAGGGTTGTTTCCGTGACGGGTTGGAGGCCGAGAGAGAGGCTCCCGGCTGCCCGTCGTGGAGCATCGCATGCCAAAAGCTGTCCAAAAAATCACGTCGGCCGATGTCGGAGTGACCGGTGGAAAGCGCATCGAAGTATCGGGATCCAATGTCAAGACGCGCAAGAGCTTGCGAGGGGACGGCCTCTTTGAAGAGATCATCTTCTGTCAGCTCCTCATGTTCGTGCGGATGGGCGCAAGTGGCATAGAGATGCTGTCGAAGGTACGCGACCGGTATCCGGTCGAAGGTCCCCTTTGGCAGGAGGCGGCCTGATGTCCCGCCAAGCTTGCGAGCTGGCACGCCGCCTCGCGCGCGACGCGGAGGCGGTATGCCGACACTATCTCTCCAATGGCAAGCGGGCGGGGCGGTATTGGGTGGTCGGCGACGTCCACAACAACCCCGGCCGCTCACTGTTCGTGCGGCTCCAGGAATCGCCGAAGGGAGCGGCGGGCAAGTGGACCGATGCCGCAACCGGCGCGCATGGTGATCTCCTCGACATCATCCGCGAAACTCTGGCTCTGCGACACTTTCGTGAGGTCGCCGAGGAGGCGAGGCGCTTTTTGAACCTGCCTCGTTCTGAGCAGAAGCCCGCCCCAAGACCTATTCCCCCAGCCGTACCGCCCGGATCGCAGGTAGCCGCCCGTCGGCTCTTTGCGATATCCAGCCCGATCGAGGGGACACTGGCTGAAACGTACCTGCAGCGCCGCGGAATAACCCGCGTCCACCATGATGGCAGCCTGCGCTTCCACCCACGTTGCTACTATCGGCCCGACGACCATCTGCCGACTGAAACCTGGCCGGCGATGATCGCCCGCGTCACGGATCTTGACGGTCGGATCACCGGCGTGCACCGGACCTGGCTCGATCCGGACGGCTTTGATGGTGTTCGGCTCGGCAAGGCTCCGATCGATACCCCACGACGCGCGATGGGCGATCTGATCGGCAACGCCGTTCGGTTCGGCGTGGTGGATGACGTGCTCGCTGCCGGCGAGGGTATCGAAACTATGCTGTCGCTGCGCTACCTGCTGCCGACTATGCCGATGGCGGCAGCGCTTTCGGCTAATCACCTCTCCGCCATGACGCTGCCGTCTAGCTTGCGCCGGCTCTACATTGCGCGCGATGCCGATGCCGCCGGTGATGCGGTGCTGACAATTCTCAGTCAGCGCGCAGCAAACGCCGGCATTGAAGTGGTCGTGCTGTCGCCCCAGCTGGGCGACTTCAACGAAGATCTGCATGTCTTCGGTCTCGAAGCCCTCCGAGCAGCGCTGCGGTTTCAGCTTGTGCCAGAGGATGTCGTTCGCTTCCTGCATTCGTCGACGGTGGCCGCGGAATAGCTCCCGGTCTTCGATCGACGTTGATAGGCCGGTCATAGGCGAGGTCAATACCGGAAGAGGACACGACCTCGGCCTTCTAGGGGACGATCGGACGGCAAGCGGCCCGGGCCGGCAATGGCTAACGTCCGGCTATTTTCCGCCGCGCGCCAGAGATGTGAAGACACATCATGCAGTTGGCCGCGCGCTTTGCATCGCGAAGCAAAATAGCCGGCCTCTGCCATCCTCCGCTGCCGCTTCGGCCCTGTCGGGTTCTGGCCCGGCCCGCCCGCCGTCAGAGGATCGCCACGAAGGCCGCGATGGTCGCGGCCGATCCGGCAAAGGACCTCTTCCCATGACCGACCATGACGACATCGAACCGCCGCATGCCTCTTCCCCGACCGACCACATCCTCACGGAAATACAGCTCTTCGGCTATCGTCCCTTCGACGACCAACCCGATCCAAGACCGCTCCCGGAGGGCAAGATGATCGTCGGCGCCATAGCGGACATGTTTGATGCCCTGGTTGCGACCCTGAACGACACGCGACTTGAGCCGGACCTTGACAATCTGCTCTGGTCGACCGTCAACCTGTTCCATCGTGCCATCGACCGCGTCGAACGCCACCTCGATGACAACGAACAAGCGCAGCATAAGAGCCAGCGCGAGCAGAACGGCTCGGAAGTGCGATCGGTCGAACTCGAGCGCCTGACGGCCGAAGGCATAACGCTGATCGAGCGCCGCAACTGCCTGGAGCTCTTCCGCGACCAGGCCATCGAACAATTTGAGGTCCACACCGGTTCAGCCTGGCGCCCACGATCGGGATCATTGGTCAATCACCGAACGCTCACCGCGGCAATGATCGACTCCCGCGACTTTATCGCCGCCAAGCGTCGTTCCGAGACCGAGGTCATGTTGCCAGCCGGACCGAAAATCGCACTCACCGGTGGGCTCGACTTCAACGACCACAACCTCATCTGGGGCCGCCTCGACAAGGTTCACGCCAAGCACCCCGACCTGGTCCTCCTCCATGGCGGGTCGCCGAAAGGCGCCGAAATGATCGCCTCCAAATGGGCGACCAACCGCAAAGTACCGCAGATCGCCTTCAAGCCCGATTGGACGAAACACGCCAAGGCGGCGCCGTTCAAGCGCAACGATGCGATGCTCGAACTCCTGCCGATCGGCGTCATGCATTTCCCGGGCACGGGAATTCAGGACAATCTCGCCGATAAGGCGAAGCGGCTCGACATTCCCGTCTGGAAGTTCGGCGGCGCATGAGCGCCGTCGCCTCGAAAGACGCCAAGGTGGAGTTGCTCGCCGCAACTCCGCCTCGTTTCATTTTTACATCCAAACTGCGCCGTGGTGGTGGTGGAAGGCGCGATTGATAGATCCATGCACATGGAGCCACCACCATGCTCGCGCTTGGGCTTGTTCTCAACAGACTCGGCATTGGCTTGTTCTGCTGGGCCATCTTTGCGCTCGCGGTGTATGCGCTACCGTTCTTCGTCGCACTCAGTGTCGGGATGTTGGCATTTCGTGATGGTACGGGCGTCTTCGGCGCACTACTTATCGGAATTTCTTCTGGCGCGCTGACGCTTGCCGCTGGTCAGGTCGCCGTCGCCGTTAGTCGGTCTTTGACCTTGCGCGTCGCGATCGCAACCGTATTCACGGTCCCCGCAGCGATCGCCGCTATCAGGTGATTTTTGCCCTATCGCAGATCGGGGTGCCTTCATTGGCTTGGCGCGAGGCGTTCGCATGCCTAGGAGCGGTTTGCATCGGCGGCACAGCATGGACACGCTTGGCCGTTTTTGCGGGGACCCTCCCGTCGGAGTCGGCCGGGGCGGTGGTGAATGCGCCTGAACCAGTTCTCACAGCCGCCGCGCACGAGCGGTGAGGCTTCGTCGCGGTCATCGGCCGAGCAAGACGGCACAGGGCGTCACGTTGAATGAGGGATCGTCGAGCTTGAGCGAGAAGTAACCGCGTTCCCTCCTCGGGCGCTTAAGCAAGCCGTACCGGTCTCTGTCTGGCCCACATAGCTGCGGTGGAGCGGCGCGCTCCGTTCGATCATTCGTTCCGGGACGATGCCGCCCTTTGCGGCAGATTGTTTCTCTTTCTCCGCCGAACCGTACCAACCCCTTGTTCAGCAGAACCGAGATTCGCCAAATCTTCTCCCAAGATTGCGGTTCAGCACGCGGACGCACGTGGCCTCTTTGATGGCTTGATCTGGCCGAAGACCGGCTGCGCCTCGATCGTCTGAGCCGCAACGCCGTTGCTGCGACTTTCTTCCCCTGCGCTTCGCCCATTCCTCGCGAGACAAGAAAGTCGCCACAACGGCGTCCTCCGCTGCGCTCCGGCCCTGAAGCGGGTGCGTCGCCGATCGTCCTCGGCCTTTAGATCGCCATCGAGGCCGCGGTGGTCGCGGGCTCGAAACACAACAGGAGAAGTGACATGGCTAACATCGGTTCCTTCAAGAAGGTCGGCAACGATTTCCAGGGCCAGATCGTCACCCTGAGCCTGCAAGCCAGGGGCGTCCGTATCGTCGCCGAGACCAACCGCTCCAACGACAACGCTCCCAGCCACCGCATCTACGTGGGCCGAGCGGAGATCGGCGCAGCTTGGTCGAAGCGCTCCGAAGAGGGCCGCGATTACCTCTCGCTCAAGCTCGATGATCCCTCGTTCAACGCGCCGATCTACGCCAACCTGTTCGATGATGAAGGCGGCGAGGGCTACACCTTGCTCTGGTCGCGGCCCCGCAAGAGCGGCGAGTAGACCCTCCGCCAAACCCCGTCCGGTCCGCCGGGCGGGGCTTCTCATTCCAGTGCGCATCAGCCGGCACCTGCCAATGGACCGAGCGGCTCGCATGAGCTATTCGACTTGGTCCCGTGTCTTTCGCTTGGGACGAGTCAGCAGGTCGGCAGCCTCTACACCCAGGCTACGCGCCAACCGATCGACAACGTCGATACCCGCCGCATATACGCTTCGTTCGAGCGCGCTGATATAGGTGCGGTCAATATCCGCCCTGTGGGCCAATTCCTCCTGGGACAAACCGCGCGCCTGTCGGAGCTTCCGCAAATTGATTGCAAGTACCTCGCGTATGTCCATACGCGAGAGGGCACGTCCTTGAAGAGTATTTCACCACGGAGTATTCTCGACAAAATGCGCAAGCCTGGTCGTGCAACTGGATATTAACGCTTCGACCTCTTCCGGCCTGCGTGTTAGAAGTCGTCCAATCTAAGGCACGGAATTTATGAAGAATCCGCCGCTTGATCCCGATGTCGCTGACGCCGCGCCCACAGACCAGATCCTGACGGCGTACGACGAACAGCATGTCGTCACGTACATTCGCCTTCTGCAGGCGGAGGGCGAGGGGGCGGACTGGCGCGAAGTGGCTCGAGTGGTCTTGCATATGGACTCAGCGCGAGAGCCGGACCGTGCGCGGAGCGCATATCAGAGTCATCTTGCGCGCGCCAAATGGGTGACTGAGCGGGGGCGTCTCTTACGCGGCACCGACTCAACATAGAAGAAAACCGCCGACTGGCGACTTGCAGGCAGAACTATTTTCTTCCGTTATCCGGTGGTCATTCCAGTGCACCACGTGGTGCCAAACTAGGGGCTTCCTACAACCGCATCGTTTATATTTATTGCGCCGCAATCCTTGTTAGCTGCATGCAATGGGGCGGAAGCAATGCCTGAGTTCGACTGGCGGTCGCCGGATTCGTTTAAGAGCCTAGAGAACGCTGAGATAACTGAAATCGCCTGGGTAGGTCTTCGTATGAACGTGGACTACCAACGTGACTACGATGCGATTATCGCTAACAACTCAGATGGCGCGGTGACTGAGGAATTCAGGAGGAGGTGGGGCCTCTGCTTTCGCCCATGACCCGCAGAGGTCGTTCCACGAGCAGACGATCTTTTGGGCGCCTGAGGTTCTCCCGACCGTCGTCCCGGTCACTGTAACCGCTTCAACGCCTGGTCAAAGCCCAACGCCTCAGCCGCCGCTGGATCTTGCATCTGGTCAGGTGTGCCGTGCCGCTGACGGCTGGCATGCCGTGCTGCAAATCGGTCCGGTGGAGCATCGCATCTGGTCGAAACAGCCGCTGACCGCGGGCGCTCGCTATGCGGCCGAGTTGCCGTTTGACCGCGATTTCGAGGCGCGCGCGCATGCAGCCACGCGGCTGTGGCGCGCGATGAATGGACGCGCGCCAGGACCTCCGTTTCATCGCGTGCCCAAACAGCGGCGCGAACGACTGTGCGCAGCCCTTCGTGCGGTCTCCGCGTATCTCGCCGGCGCGACTTATCGCAGCATCGCAGAAGCTCTGTTTGGCAACGCTCGCATATCGGATCGTGGCTGGAAAACACACGATCTGCGCAGCCGAACCCGTCGCCTTGTACAAATCGGCCTCGCATTTGTGCGCGGCGGCTATCGCAAGCTCCTTCGGCCCAGGCGCAAGGTCGAGTAGCGCCGTTCATTGGGGGCGCCGAAAATCGCCCCCCCGATATTCGGCATCCCCCTCCGAGATCGCGCTTCTCCATGATGACCGCACACACGCCGGCGCCGCCATGCGCGGTGCGTCGTCACCTTGGAGTCCTCAAATGCCCGATGCAATGACCGGACTGCCCCCGCGCTTCCTGCGTACACCGGAGGCCGCGCGGTATCTTGGTCTCTCGGGACGCACGCTCGAGAAGCACCGGACGTACGGCACCGGGCCAACCTATCGGAAGATCGGCGGACGTGTCGTCTACGCCCTGGATGACCTGAAAGCATGGGCTGATCTGGGCGCCAAAACGTCGACGTCTGACCCCGGGAAGGGAACCGTGCTGCCGGCAAAGAAGCATCCGGTGCTGCGCCCGTATGCGGGCCAGGAACGTCGCTGATCGTCGCGTGAGAGCAGTGACCATGCGGCGCAAACAACATTCCGAGCGTGACCACCTTAAGCTCTTTCGGGCGCTCCCCGGGGATCTCGCGCCGCGCGATGCGCAGGATCTGATGGCTTATCCGTTCTTCTCGCTTGCAAAAACGAAGCGGATTGCACCGATCGACTTGCGTGCCTGCGCGATCGCAATTCGTGTCGAAGCGGTGCCGGAACAGGGCATGGCGACCATTTGGGATGCGGACGTTCTGATCTCGGCCGCTTCCCAGATCGTTGAAGCTCGTAACGCCGGCTTGAAGCCGTCGTGCCTGATGGCTGCAACGCCTTACGAAATTCTGACGTTTGTGGGCCGCGGCACCAGCGCAAGCGACTATGACCGTCTGAAGGCGGGTCTCGACAGACATCAGTCAACGACCGTGCTGACGTCGATCCGCCAGCCGGCAGAGCGGCGACGGCATCGCTTCTCCTGGATTAACGAGTGGAAGGAGACGGCCGATGCAAATGGCCGTCCATTTGGGCTCGAGCTGATCCTGCCGGATTGGTTCTATGCCGGCGTCATTAATGACGCGCTCGTGTTGACGATCGATCGCACCTATTTCGATCTCACGGGCGGGCTTGAGCGGTGGCTCTACCGGCTCGTGCGCAAGCACGGTGGATGCCAAGATGGCGGCTGGAGCTTTGATCTTGTGCACCCTCCATGCGAAGTCCGGCATCATCTCGCCGCTCAAGCTCTTTGCTTACGACGTCCGCCAGATCGTCCAGCGCCAGACATTGCGCGGCTATCAGCTCGCGCTCACGCGCGATCCGAACGGTACGGAGCGACCGAACTTCGCACCTACGCCTGTTGATCCCTTAACGGCACGCTTGCGCCGCCGCGGTCTCATTCCAAATTCGGAGGACAACCTGTGAATCAGCTCGTGCTATCGAGGACCGCAACCCTCGTGCTATCGGAGACACGATACTGGTGCTATCGGGGACCGAAATCGAGCTTAAGAGCTTGTTTTTCAGCGCCTTCCCGCTGGTCTAACTTTACTAACATACTGACACTAACTTCCAGTTGTGAATCAGTACGTTGTGAACAAGTCGGCGGCGCGTGCAGCGAGGATGCCTCAGGCCTCGACTCTGTCACGCGCAAAGCTTCGCTGCAATACGATTGTTATCTCCAGTCTGCGCGCGCGAACGCGATCGCGCGCAAATCTTCGCGATCGCTGGCGTCGACATCATTGCCAGGTGCGCGTCACGTCCTTTTGCAGCCACTCGCTCGTCGAGGAGAACTCGCTAACATCCGTGGTTGGCACGATGGCCACCACAAGCCGGAATCTGAGGAAAGGGCGGTCAGGCTAACCAGCGCCGTGCTTGATGGCTTCAAACCTCGTCATGAAGCCGCCGGCAAGAAAAGTTGCGATCTCACCCAGATCCCCGTCTCCTCGGGAGACGCCGCTCCGCCGTGGCGGAAGGAAAAGGCGCGCGTGGAAGCGGCCGGGTCGCGGAGGCCCTTACACCGCCGCAGCGACCCGGCCGCGCTTGCCGCCAGCGCCAAACCGGAAGGTGGTGCCATCGATCCAGATCTTGTGCAGCAGCACGGCGAGCGCCCGCGCCACCGCGGTTGCCGCGCGCTTCAGACCCTTCTTCCTGGCCAGCCGCAGGCCCCAGAGCCGCAGCTTGAAGGTCTTCGGAATGCGCGTCAGGATTGCGATCGCAGCCTCGTACAGCATCGCCCGCGTCAGCTCGTCGCCGCATTTGGAGATGCTGCCGATCCGGTCGGTCTGGCCGGATTGATAGCGCCGCGGCGTCAGTCCGAAATGGGCGCCGACATTGGTCGACTTTTTGAATCGCGACGGATCGTCGACGGTGGCGCGGAATGTCAGCGCCACCAGCGCGCCGACGCCCGGCACCGTCATCATCCGCCGCACCACCTCGTCACCGCGTGCGGCCGCCAGCACCAGGCGGTGCAGTTTTGCCAACTGCAGCCGCATGGCGTTGCGGGCGTCCAGCAGCGGCACGACGATCGCTTCCAATTCCTTCTTCCCGGCCAGGAGATCGCGCACCCGCGCCTCAAAACGGCCGACCGAGATCTCGCCAACCTTGAGGCCGAACGGGCGCAACAGGCCGCGGATCATGTTCTCCATGTCCAGCACCTTGCCGAGCAAAGCCTTGCGCCCGACCAGCAGCGCCCGCAACGTCTGTGCGCTCTCCGACTTGACGTGAACCGCGCGGAACCAGCCGGTCCGCATCATCTGCGCAATGCCCCTGGCGTCGTTGCGGTCGGTCTTGTTCAGCATCGCGTTCAGCGCCGCCTTGGCGTGCCGGGTCTCGATGCAGATCACGGGCAGGCCCTTGTCGGACAGCGCCGTGAACAGCCAGGCACTGTACGAGAACGCTTCCAGCCCGACGCGCTTCAGCTGGATTCCCCATTCCGCCAGGAACAGCTCGATCGCGTCCGGATCGGTCGCGAGTTTCGTCTCCCGGACCACCTTGCCGTCGCCGTCCACCACGCAAATGTTGGTCGCCTCGAGCGACACATCAAGCCCTGCATAGAAGTCCATCATGCGCCTCCACCACCGCCGACCGCCGGACCGCACCACGCGTTCCGTTCGCGAATCGCTGTGCAGCATTTTCGCAGCAGCACGGCCGGCGAGGGGGCACAGGTCAGTACCCCGGCTAACCAGAAATCCTTCGGATTTCTTCTAACGGAGCAGGCCGAAAGCCACGTTGGCGGCGCTCGGCAACGGCAGTCCGACAGTTCAGCCTGCCTTTGCAGGCCACGCACACTCTCCACCGAGCCTCACGCTCACGGCTACCAGCTCCAGCGTCAGGGAGCCGCCGCATGAGCGATCTCACGGAAGTGGAAGTGTTGTGGCTCGAGAAGCGCATCGAAAACCGCATTCGGTTCGGTCGCGTCGTCAATGAACGGAAGCTTGATGTTCACCGGCGTGTACTGTCATTCGCGCCTGGCAGCATCTTTGCCTTCGTCCGTTGGACCTCCAGCGACTTTGGCACGATCATCTCGCGGATTGACATCTTGCGCGCAGTCGCACCAGGACAGCGCTGCTCGACCGTGCCGTATGTGAAGCCGGGCGGAGAGATTTTGCTGCGGCTCTCCGGTTGGCCGAAGGTCGAACGGGTGCTGCAGATGGTCGATGCGGTCGAAGCGCTCGGCATCGATCCCGCCGATGTCGCTCCTGATCATTGGCATCACGTTCATAACCGTCTGTCCGTGAACGAAAATCCGCGTCCGTATACGAAAGCGCGCCATCGGGCCTGGTTTAATCGTCGAAAGGTGATGCGATGACGTGCCGTTTCATCATGCTGATAACGACGTTCGTGGTTGCTGCCGCCCTTGTCACGACAATCTTTCTGGAGCCGCTTCCGCTCTACATCTGGAATGCATCGACGAGCGTACCTATCGGTCTCTATCGCTTGCGATCGGCAAAACTCTTTCATGTCACAGAGCTGGTCGCCATTCAGCCGCCGGAACCACTTGCGACCTTTCTAGACCTGAACGGCTATCTGCCGGTCGGCGTCCCCATGCTCAAGCGGGTCTTGGCGCTGTCGGGGCAGACGGTCTGCAGAAGCGGTCTCACTATTTCGGTCGATGACATTGTAATGGGCGAGGCGCGGGATCGCGACGTTCGCGGGCGGCCGTTGCCGAAATGGCAGGGCTGCCGCGTGGTCGGCGACGGCGAGCTCTTTCTTATGAACTGGCAGTCAAGCGACTCGCTGGACGGCCGATACTTTGGATTCATGCCGTCGTCGGCCGTCATGGGCCGTGCGCTCCCGTTGTGGACGTGGGAGGAATGATGGTGCGTATTGTGCGTTTCTGCCCCGCCATTCCTCTGTTCGATCGATTGCGGGACCATTCCTCCGTCCCGACCAAAGCTTGCAAAGCCGACGCGCGCAGCGGCGGTCCAGGGCGACCGAAAGGCCGGCGCGAAGCTGCTTTTCGCGGGACGGGCGCGAGCGCGCCGGCACGCTTGCATTTGTCCGAGATGAGCCTGTGCGCTGCCGTACTGCTGTTCGTGGCACTGACCGAGACTAACGCTGCTGCTCTCGCCGAGACGCGACCGGCAGACCCTACAGCGAGTTATCGAACTGGCAATTCATTTGCGGATTTCGTTGAGGCCGCCTCGCGTCGTTTCGGCATCCCGGTGCGCTGGATACTGGCAGTCATAGACGTCGAAAGCGCCGGAGAGGTGCGCGCCAAGTCACCCAGGGGCGCCATGGGGTTGATGCAGATCATGCCGGAAACCTGGGCGGAGCTGCGTCTGCGGTACGAACTCGGCAACGATCCCTATGATCCTCATGACAACATACTTGCAGGTACGGCGTACCTGCGCGAACTGCGCGACCGTTACGGTGCGCCGGGCTTGCTTGCAGCCTACAACGCGGGGCCTGCTCGTTACGATGAGCGTCTCGCCGGCCGCCCATTGCCAGTAGAGACCGAAGCCTATTTGCGGAAGCTCGCGCCAGTCATCGGCAGCGACCTTACTACTTCCAGCGCAGTCGCTCGTCTGCGGTCATCCGCGGGAGCGCTCTTCGTTGTGCGGCCTGAAAGCCCAATGAGCGCTGCCAGGCGTCCACTGAAACGGGCTCCGACGATTGCCTCCGTCCACGACGTCTCGGCCATTGTGCCACAAGCAACAGGGTTGTTTGTCGCGAGATCTGATGCGGGAGGCGCGCAATAATGGAACGCGCAAGCTCGCATGCGTTGGCGTGCTCTGGAGAAGAATGGGCGGAATGGGGAGAGCGGTGGGCAAACACGACAGCAGGACGGCTCTTCAAATCGGGCTTCGAGAAACCGGTGCACGACGATAGCCGCCGTGTGGCCGAATCCGGAGCCTGGTGCAACGACTTAGGCGTTCGTTGCAACACAGGAGAGCTCCGATGAAGCTTTACGTTGGGTTGGATGTCGGTCTTGAAGAAACCAGTCTTTGCATCGTCGATGGCGAGGGTCTCACCGTCCGTGAGCTCAAGGTGAGCACCGAGCCAGCGGCGATCCGCTCCGCAGTAGAGGGCTACGCGGATCGCCTCGAGAGAGTGGGGGTCGAGGCATCATCGCTTGGCATCTGGCTGTATCGCGAACTACAGCCAGCGGGGCTCCCGATCATTGTTGTCGAAGCGCGCCACATGCGCGTGTCCCTGTCGACAATGCGGAACAAGACCGACCGGAATGATGCGCGTGGCATCGCGCAGATGATGCGGTTGGGTTGGTACCGCGCCGTCCATGTCAAGAACATCGACATGCAGAAAATGCGCACGCTGCTGACCAGCCGGAAGTTGCTCAAGCGCAAACTGATCGACCTCGAAAACCACATTCGTGGTGCGCTGCGGGCCTATGGGTTGCTCGTTGAAGCCATCGCCCGCAGTGCTTACGAAGCTCGCGTGCGCGAGCTGATCGAGCGCAGCGATCCGATCTTCATAATGACCATCGAAGCGATGTTGGATGTGCGCCGCGCCATTCTTGAGGGGTACGATCGCCTGCATCGTGTGCTGCTGCAGGTGGTTCAGCATGATGCTGTCTGCCGGCGTCTGATGACGGTTCCAGGCGTCGGCCCTGTTGCGGCCCTGTCATTCAAGGTCGGCGTTGATGACCCTCATCGCTTTGCGCGATCACGAACGGTAGGCGCTCATTTTGGCTTGGCGCCGAAACGGCACCAGTCCGGCACGTCGATCGATTACGAGGGGCGGATTAGCAAACAAGGCGATGTCGCCGTGCGCGAAGCGCTTTGCGAGGCGGCCGCAAGCCTGCTGCTGCGGGTCAGGAAATGGTCAGCACTGCGCGCTTGGGGCCTGCGGATCGCCAAACGCTCGAGCATGCTGTGCGCGATCACCGCGGTCGCGCGCAAGCTAGCGAGCATTCTGCACCGGATGTGGGTCAGCGAGACCGACTTCCACGTCGGGTTCGGCGCCAAAGTTACGCAGCGCCTGCGGTTAAAACCGGCACGATAGCTGCGGTGCAGGTGACGACGGATTAGCACTGGGTTTGCGCCCGGCATGTTGAGGAGGAGCGAAATTAGAGATCCGCGCGCGCGGTGAGCGTCCCCTGGCGGGGCCGCGAAACGGGGAATGTCCGCTATCTCTTGCCTGCTGCCGCCCTTCGGCGACGAGAGCGCCGGACTGCTTGGACAGCCCTGTTTACGAACCTGATGAAGAGCATGCGACGGCCGAAGTGCTGAACGCGAAGGAACGCATGGACCCCGCCTGGTGAATGCCGATCGCAAGCGCGGTTGTGGTGACGCTTGCGCGTTGTTGATGCAAGGAGTCGGTGATGGCTGAAGTTCGAAGAGTCGAAGAAAAGCGTAGGAATGAGTTGACTTTGCCCGCGCGATTAGGAAGGCGAGATAAAAGGGGCTCACCGGTCGAACGGCAAGCCATTGACATGGCTTGGGTTCGGGCGTGCCGGTCGGTCGGGGCGCGTGCCGCGCGTTGCATTTTGACGAATGCAATCAAAGGCGTTTTCGGCACCGTGTGCGCTTTTGATCGTTGGGAGGTCTTGCCGTGAGCGTGGGCGACAGCGACCTGCGTATTCGGCCCGGGCGAATCCGTAGCACCCGCGCGCAGAAGCCCAAGAGCTTCATCAACCAGGTGCTACGCGCGGCGAAGAAAGCAGGACACACGTCGAGTCAGGCCGCGGGTGGCAGGCGTTTTGCGGCCCATGGGCGCTCGACGTTTGGCCGCGGCCGGCTCGCCTTTAGTCGCAACCGGTTGTTCAGCCCGGCGCGGCGCGTCGTAGTGAAGGCGCGCATGGTTCGGCACAAAGGGCGAGCCTTCCGCTCAGCCCCACTGACCGCTCACCTGTCATACCTGAAGCGCGACGGCGTGACTCGAAGCGGCGAGAGAGCCGAGATGTTCGATGCCGGCAGCGACCGCGCCAATAGCGCGGTCTTTGCTGACCGCTGCAAGGACGACCGGCACCATTTCAGGTTCATCGTCTCGCCAGAGGATGCCGGCGACATGACCGACCTGAAGGCCTTCACCCGCGACCTCGCGAGGCAGATGGAGACCGATCTCGGCACGCGCCTTGACTGGGTGGCTGTCGATCATTGGAATACCGACAACCCTCACGTCCATCTTCTGGTTCGGGGAGTAGATGAGCAAGGGGCGGATCTCGTGATCTCCCGCGACTATATCAGCCAGGGCCTGCGTTCACGCGCCGAGGAACTGGTTGCGATCGAACTGGGGCCAAAACCCGAGCACGAGATCCGCAATACGCTGGAGATGGAGGTCACGGCTGAACGATGGACGAGGCTCGATCGGGAGATCCGGCTGGCGGCTGATGGGACCGGGTATGTCGATCTTCGCCCGGAGAATCCCGGCAAGTCTGATCCGGAGATCCGGCGCCTGATGGTCGGTCGCCTTCAACACCTGGAGAAGATGGGCCTCGCCGGATCCGCCGCACCGGGGGAATGGATGGTCGGGCTCGAGGCCGAGCGCAGCTTGCGCGACCTCGGCATGCGGGGCGACATCATCAAGACCATGCACCGCGCCTTTACCGAGCGCGGCGAAGCGCGCGGCATTGCCGACTTTGTCATCGAAAGCGGACAGCCTTCGTCTCAGATCATCGGACGCCTGGTCGATCGCGGATTGCACGATGAGCTGACGGGTGAGGCTTACGCCCTGATCGATGGAACTGACGGGCGCGCGCACCACGTCCGCTTGCGAGGGATCGCGGCCTTCGAACATGCGCCACCGATCGGCGGAATCGTCGAAGTCCGGTGCTTCGGTCAAGTCGGCGATCCGCATCCTACCCTGGTGCTCGCGACCCGTTCCGATCTCGATCTCAGGGGACAGATCACCGCAAAAGGCGCGACCTGGCTCGACCACAGGCTCGTCGAACGCGACCCCATGCCGCTTGCCATGGGCGGATTTGGCGGTGAGACCCGCGACGCCATGGAAGCCCGTTCCGAGCATCTGGTTCAGGAAGGTCTGGCGCGGCGGCAGGGCCAACGCATCATCTTCCAGCGCGGCCTTCTGGACACCTTGCGCCGACGTGAACTGGACGAGGTGGCCGCAAAAGTCTCGGCCGACACGAGGCTGCCTCACGTGAAGGCAGCCTCCGAGGAACATGTGGCAGGTACGTATCGCCGTCGTCTGACGCTCTCCTCGGGGCGCTTCGCCATGATCGATAACGGGCTGGGCTTCCAGCTCGTGCCCTGGTCGCGCGAGCTCGAGAAGAGGCTCGGCCAGCACGTCACCGGCGTCGTGAAAGACGGCGGCGGAATCGAATGGGGCTTTGGCCGCAAGCGCGACCTCGGGCCCTAGCTATCTCACCAGTATGGAAGGTTGGTCGATGTCCGGAACCAAGATTCTCTGGGGTCAGGTGATCGTTGTCGGCCTGATCGTTTTGCTCGCCATCTGGGGAGCAACCGAGTGGACGGCTTGGCGGCTCGCCTGGCAGCCCGAACTCGGGCGGCCCTGGTTCGAACTGGCGGGCTTCAAGATCTATTACCCGCCGGTCTTCTTCTGGTGGTGGTTCGTCTACGACGCCTATGCGTCGCACGTCTTTGTTGAGGGCGCCTTCATCGCGGCGTCGGGGACATTCATTTCGATCGCCGTGGCGATTGGCATGTCGGTCTGGCGGGCGCGCGAAGCCAAGAATGTCGAGACCTATGGCTCGGCGCGCTGGGCTGATGCGGAAGAGGTTCGAGCGGCAGGGCTCCTCGGTCCAGATGGCGTGGTGCTCGGTAAGCTTGACCGCGACTACCTCCGCCATGACGGACCCGAGCACGTATTGTGCTTTGCGCCCACGCGGTCGGGCAAAGGTGTCGGGCTGGTCGTTCCCTCGCTGCTGGCCTGGCCGGGTTCGGCCATCGTCCACGACATCAAGGGTGAGAACTGGCAGCTGACCGCCGGCTTCCGCGCGCGGCATGGCCGCGTCCTCCTGTTCGACCCGACCAACCCGAAGTCCTCAGCCTATAATCCGCTGCTCGAGGTCCGGCGCGGAGAATGGGAGGTTCGCGACGTCCAGAACGTCGCCGACGTCCTGGTCGACCCCGAAGGCTCCCTCGATAAGCGGAACCATTGGGAAAAGACCAGCCATTCGCTCCTGGTCGGAGCCATACTCCATGTCCTCTATGCCGAGGCCGACAAGACCCTGGCCGGTGTCGCCGCCTTCCTGTCCGACCCGAAGCAGCCGATCGAAGCGACGCTGAAGGCCATGATGACCACCGCGCATCTTGGGGAGCAGGGTGCTCATCCCGTGGTCGCCTCGACCGCCCGCGAACTCCTCAACAAGTCCGAGAACGAACGTTCAGGCGTGCTGTCCACCGCGATGTCGTTCCTCGGGCTGTACCGCGATCCCGTGGTGGCCCAGGTGACCTGCCGGTGCGACTGGCGGATCGCCGATCTGATCGCAGATAACCGCCCTACCACGCTGTACCTGGTGGTGCCTCCCTCGGATATCTCACGAACCAAACCATTGATCCGCCTGGTGCTGAATCAGATCGGCCGACGCCTGACCGAGGACTTGCACGCCCGCGACCGCCGGCATCGTGTCCTGATGATGTTAGATGAGTTCCCGGCGCTTGGGCGGCTCGATTTCTTCGAGTCCGCCCTCGCTTTCATGGCGGGGTACGGCATCAAGAGTTTCCTGATCGCGCAATCGCTCAATCAGATCGAGAAGGCCTACGGGCCCAACAACGCCATCCTCGATAACTGCCACGTCCGGGTCAGCTTCGCGACCAATGACGAGCGGACCGCGAAGCGCGTGTCCGATGCGCTCGGTACGGCGACCGAAATGCGGGCGATGAAGAACTATGCCGGGCACCGATTGAATCCCTGGCTGGGGCATCTCATGGTCTCCCGTCAGGAGACTGCAAGGCCGCTCTTGACCCCAGGCGAGGTCATGCAGCTTCCGCCGTCGGACGAGATCGTCATGGTGGCGGGTACGCCGCCGATTCGAGCTCGGAAGGCTCGCTACTATGAAGATCGGCGGTTTACCGAGCGGGTCTTGCCGCCGCCCGATTCAGCCGCATCCGGCCGGTCACCGCGAACGGACGGATGGTCTGCATTGGGAGCGCCCAAGCCGGCGTCGCTTCCAACCGAAAGGGGGCGAGCGGAGGAAGATTCGGCGAATAGCGGCCTTCGTCGCGAGCCCGAACTCCCCGATCACGTCGCGATCGCCAAGGAGACGGCCGAACCGACGCCAGCCGAGGAATTTGCCGTCGTTCTTGACGACGACGAGGACGCGGTTCGCCAGTCCCGGCTTCTCCGTCAGCAAATGCGCGGCGTCGCCCGTCAAGCCGCCATGGACCCGAATGACGGCATGGAGCTCTGAGGCAATATGCGCGACCGGATGAACGTGTATTTCCCGCCAGAGCTTCTGAAGCAGATCTCGGATCTGGCCGATCGCCAGAAGCTCTCCCGGTCTGCGATCGTGGAGGCGGCCGTTGCTTCGTTTCTGTCGCCGGATGGATCGGACAGGCGGGAGGCGGCGTTTACCCGTCGCCTGGATCGACTGTCGCGTCAGCTGCAGAGACTGGAGCGAGACGTCGGTTTAACGGCCGAGACGCTGGCTCTCTTCGTCCGTTTCTGGCTGACGGTTACGCCACCGCTACCGAACGGCGCGCAGGCGGCTGCGCAGGCAAAAGGCCGGGAGCGGTTTGAAGGATTTGTCGAGGCGCTCGGGCGTCGTTTGCAAAAGGGGCAGAGCTTTCTGCGTGAGATACCGGAAGATATCGTCCGTCAGGAGCCCGCCGGCGGACCTGACTGATCGCTCTCTATGCGCCATCGCGCGAACCCTTCTTTTTCTACGCCAGCCTACGACCGCAGCAATTTAGCCGAGCCTATAAAAAGCCGAACGCGCTATCGGCTCGAATGAGTTGATGAGCAAGAAGGCCGGCATGCAAGTTACAAGGACGTGGCGTCTCACCGTGCGCGTATTTCTACCGTTTGCTGCTGGCTACTATCTTTCGTATCTGTTTCGGACGATCAACGCTTTGATCGTGAGTGATCTCAGCTCGGATGCCGGGCTTGGGTCAGCCAACCTCGGACTGCTTACGTCAGTCTATTTCCTGGTCTTTGCGGCGGCTCAGGTCCCGGTCGGTATATTGTTGGACCGCTTTGGTCCGCGTCGGGTCCAGAGCGCGCTGCTCTGGTTCGCAGCACTGGGCGCCGGACTGTTCGCCGTATCGACCGGCTTCCTGTCGTTTTTGATCGCGCGTGCGATGATCGGGCTTGGCGTCGCGGGGGCGCTGACGGCAGGACTTAAGTCCATCATCCTTTGGTTCCCCAGGGAGCGAGTTGCCCTGCTCAACGGCTACATGATCATGCTGGGATCACTAGGAGCGGTGACCGCCACAGTTCCCGTCGAACACCTGCTCGCTTGGATGGGCTGGCGGCAGCTCTTTGAGGTCCTGGCGGCTGCGACCGGTGCCACAGCGATCCTCATCTATGTCGTAGTTCCTGAGCAACGCGTTATCCCATCGAAAGCACCAGCCTCCGCCACCCTGGGATCCGTTTTCAGCGACAGGCGCTTCTGGCGGATAGCCCCGTTGTCGGCGACTTGCGTTGGTTCAGCTTGGTCGCTGCAGGGATTGTGGGCATCACCGTGGCTTGCAGACGTGGAGGGCCTCGATCGCGCAGGCCTCGTCAGACAGCTGTTCATCATGTCGATCGTACTCAGCGGCGGTGCCTGGTTGTTCGGCATGACGATCCATCACGTCAAACGAACAGGTCTCACGGCTGAGACGATATTCGCGATGGTGGCCGTGCTATTTATCGCAGCCGAGCTAGCCTTGATCCTGCGAGTACCTCTGCCGTCCATCTTGCCCTGGTCGGTTGTCGCAATCATCGGAACGGCAACTGTGGTCAGCTTTGCCGTGATAGCTGATTACTTTCCGTCGGAGCTTGCCGGCCGTGCCAATGGCGCCTTGAACGTTTTGCACTTTGGTTGGGCATTTCTGGCACAATATGCGACCGGACTGATCCTGGAGCAATGGTCCACGAACGATGGCCATAGGTCGATCTTGGCTTATCAAGTCGCGTTCAGTCTCAACGTAGCGCTGCAGATCGCGGCGTTGGTTTGGTTCGGGCTACCTTGGATCCAATCCTTTGCTTGCTGGATGAAGTCAGTCCCTTCCACCATGCCGGTCAGTGCTTTCGACGTGGTCGAAGCAAGCATTTTCTGCGAGCAATCGGACGGCGAGGTGGAGTGGTGACCCGCGCGACCTAAGCGCCACTCTCCGTCGTGACGAGGCTGTCGAGGCGTTGCTTGGCGCCGGTCGCGATGGATTCTGCCATCGCCTGCGGGAAATCCTTCGGCAGCTTCGCAATCGTTGCGTCGATCTTCGTGCCAGCCGTATCCGCGAGCTCTTCGATGATACCGCGAACCACGCTGTCGGGCAGGCCGCAAGTCTTTGCAGTTTGCACGAAATGTCGGCCGAGAATCGTGTGTACTACGTAGTGGCGACTATTGCCGATCGCCATGGCGAGCTTCATCTGGTTTTGCGTGATCTGCTTGGCATCGAGGCTCGGTTGCGTTGAGATGATGTCGTACAGCGGGGCGAGGACGAATCGTCCGCCGGGCGAGAGGTGGATGCTGAAATTTTTGGCGTGGCCGTCAGTAGCCGCCAGAAGCCAGAAAACGATTTGTGCCTTGAAGAAGGTCGCTTGGTCGGTCGCCGGTGTATCGCTGCCTTTGAGCAGATCAGAGATATTTCGGATGCCCGGGCCGCCGTCCGATTCGTATTTGCGCCCGGGCGGGACGGAAAGCGCCTGACAGCAATCTTCCTGTGGCAGGCGCAGAAGCCGTCCGTCGTGCGCCCATGTGCGGTCGAAGCGCTCGATGGCGAGCACGCGCCGGCCCGCGAAATCAACGATGCGCGACTTGGCGACGGGCAAGTCGAGCGCGGCGACGAGCTTCAGGCAGAGATGCTCGTTTTCAACGCTGTGGGTCAGGTCGACGCCGTTCGGTAACCTGCCGATCTGCGGTTTGATGATGTGCGTGGTGGCGGTCGTACCGTGCGGCACATGCCACTTGTCCTTCCAGTAGAGAAGCGCGGTTTTTTCCTGGGCTCCAGCCAGAGAGATACGAAACTCCTGATCGGGACCGATGCCGAGCGGATTGTTGGCGAGATTGGCAAGGACCGCCGCGATGTCCTGGTCGCTCGCGACGCGAGCGTCAATCGCACCCGCCGCTCCGGGTGCCGTTCCATCCGGAAGGAATTGCAGGGCGCCGACGCAGTCGCGGCCGATCGCGGAAAGCAGGCTGTAAGCATCGGCTCCGCCGGCATGCGCGCGTTCGGCGACACGCCGGCGGATGTCGTCGTTATCGGGAAGCAGGTTATCGAAGACTGCAATGACGGGGTCACCGATATAGCGGTCTTCGCGTAGAGGTATCGATACCGAGACCGGGATGGCGTTCTCCCATCCCAGCCAGGCTTCGTCGTATTGGAAATCGATGGCGCCGCTGCTCTCCCGCCGCAGCCGCCCGACCAGACGAGCATTCAGGTAGACGTTGAGAGGCGCTCGGATAGGACGGCGTCCCATCAGAACAGATCCTCGATGGCTTTGGCCGACACCTTCGTGCGTGGTCGGAGGACCAGTTCCAGGTCGAGCGCGGCCAGCGCATCCATGAGGATGCGCAGTTGCGTCGCTGGTTCGCCGGCCTCCAGCTTCGAGACTGTCGCTTGGCGCGCGTGCATCTTGTCGCCTAGGCCGCTCTGGGTGAGTTTTTTTTGCCGGCGGTGCCGCTTAATGGCGGCGCCAAGCTGCTGAGGGGTTCGAGCGATCGTATCCATTGGAGCTTGATACGCGAACGCGTATAAAATGTCAATATACGTGGATGCGTATATAGAGAAAATATACGAACTCGCGTATGGAACGTCAATATACGCAATCGCGTATAGCGCTTTGGCCCGATCACACCGCAGCGGATGTTGCAGTGATTGAATGAATAGCGCCGGCGCCACGGTCATTACTATGAGCGCGTATGAGGCCGAGTGTGAGCAGCAACTCGCAAGCGACTCGATGCGATTGAGTAAGCCTCAAACATCGGTTCTCGGTCTTTCTTTTTCTACGCCAGTCTACGATCACCGAAAGCGCTCGTTGCGCCAAGCCCATTGGTGCCTTTTCTAATCATCCCCACCTGAGGGCCCGCTGTGGAGGTCCTCATTCGGTGGGGACGTCGGTGGCAATCCATTCCATCCAATCGGAAGCGAATTCGCGCGGTGCGCGAATGCTGCGTAGCGCGCTTGGCGCGGCGATTGCCAGCTACCTCGAGGATGAAACGATCATCGAGGTGATGCTCAACCCGGATGGGCGGTTGTGGATCGATCGGTTGTCGAGCGGCTTGATCGATACAGGCGAAACTTTGTCCGCAGCAGATGGCGAGCGCATTGTTCGCCTGGTGGCGCATCACGTCGGCGCGGAGGTGCATGCCGGCGCGCCTCGGGTCTCGGCCGAATTGCCCGGAACCGGGGAGCGCTTCGAAGGTCTCTTGCCTCCCGTCGTGGCAGCTCCGGCGTTCGCGATCCGCAAGCCCGCTGTCGCCGTCTTTACGCTCGACGACTACGTCGCCAGAGAGATCATGTCCTCGAAGCAGGCCACAATCCTGAAGGGTGCGGTCGCCGCTCGTAAGAATATCCTTGTCGCCGGTGGGACATCGACCGGCAAGACAACGTTGACGAATGCGCTCCTGGCCGAGGTGGCAAAGAGCTCCGATCGGGTCGTTCTGATCGAAGACACGCGCGAACTTCAGTGCAAGGCGCCCAACCTTGTAGCATTGCGGACCAAAGATGGCGTGGCGACGCTATCGGATCTCGTTCGGTCCTCGCTCCGACTGCGTCCCGATCGTATCCCGGTTGGCGAGGTCCGCGGTGCGGAGGCACTCGATCTGCTCAAAGCTTGGGGCACCGGTCATCCTGGCGGCATCGGCACGATTCACGCGGGCACCGCGCTCGGTGCCTTGCGGCGGCTTGAGCAGCTCATCCAGGAAGCCGTCATGACGGTTCCGCGTGCCCTGATCGCCGAGACCATCAACCTCGTCGCCGTCCTTGCGGGGCGCGGCGCCGACCGTCGTCTCTCCGAGCTCGCCATCGTCTCGGGGCTTGGAGCCGCCGGTGACTACAGCCTTTCATCAGCAGGAGACTGACATGCGTCTGCAATTTCGCTTTTTTCGTGGGGCATCGTTGGCGGCTTTCGGCGCGGTGCTCTTGGCAGCACCGCCGGCATGGGCCGCCGGCTCGAACATGCCGTGGGAGCAACCGCTCAATCAGATCCTGCAGTCGGTCGAGGGGCCGGTCGCCAAGATCATCGCCGTCATCATCATCGTCGTCACCGGCCTCACGCTCGCGTTCGGAGATTCCTCGGGTGGTTTCCGCAGGCTGATCCAGATCGTGTTTGGTCTGTCGATCGCGTTCGCGGCTTCGAGCTTCTTCCTGTCGTTCTTCTCCTTCGGCGGCGGCGTGGTGATCTGATGGATGAGCCGGTCGCAGGTTTTGTCGTGCCCGTCCACCGCGCGCTTACCGAGCCCATCCTGATGGGCGGTGCGCCGCGATCGGTCGCGATTGTCAACGGCACGCTTGCGGCCGCGCTTGGGCTCGGACTGCGACTGTGGATCGCGGGTCTGGTCCTCTGGTTCATCGGCCACATGGCCGCCGTCTGGGCCGCCAGGCGCGATCCCGCCTTCGTCGATGTGGTGCGCCGACACCTGCGCATTCCCGGTCATCTCAACATCTGAGCCCTCGGTCATGATGAACCTTGCCGAATATCGTCATTCCAACGCGCGTCTTGCCGACTTCCTGCCTTGGGCCGCCCTGGTCGATGAGGGCATCGTCCTGAACAAGGATGGCTCGTTCCAACGAACGGCGAAATTCCGCGGCCCCGACCTCGACAGCGCAGTGCCGGCCGAACTCGTCGCCGTCGCCGGCCGTCTGAACAACGCCCTGCGCCGCCTCGGATCGGGCTGGGCCGTATTTGTCGAGGCGCAGCGCCATTTTGCGGGAGCCTATCCTCCGAGCATCTTTCCGGATGCCGCATCCGCGCTGGTCGATGCAGAACGCAGGGCCCAGTTCGAAGAAGCGGGTGCACACTACGAGTCCAGTTATTTCCTGACCTTCCTCTATCTGCCACCGGAGGAGGGCGCAGCCAAGGCAGAGCAACTGCTCTATGAGGGGCGCGATCGCTCTGTTGGCGCAGACGCTCGCGAGGTGCTCCGCGGGTTCGTCGACCAAACCAGCCGCGTGCTGGGGCTTCTGGAAGGCTTCATGCCTGAATGCGCATGGCTCGATGATCAGGCCACGCTGACCTATCTGCACTCGACGATTTCGACCAGGCGGCATCGCGTTCGCGTGCCCGAAATTCCCATGTACATCGATGCGCTGTTGGCGGACCAGCCGCTGACCGGCGGGCTCGAGCCGATGCTGGGCTCGGCCAGTCTGCGAGTTCTCACCGTCGTTGGCTTCCCGGGTGCGACCACGCCGGGAATTCTGGATGACCTCAATCGCCTGCCATTCTCGTATCGCTGGTCGACCCGGGCCATCATGCTCGACAAGACCGATGCCACCAAGCTTTTGACCAAGATCCGCCGCCAGTGGTTCGCCAAGCGGAAGTCGATCGGGGCCATTCTCAAGGAGGTCATGACCAATGAGGCCTCGACGCTGCTCGATACCGACGCCCATAACAAGACGCTTGATGCCGACGCTGCCCTGCAGGAACTGGGATCGGACCAGATCGGGCAGGCCTTCGTCACGGCGACCGTAATCGTCTGGGACGGCGATCCCAATGCTGCCGATGAAAAGCTCCGGCTGGTCGAGAAGGTCATCCAGGGCCGGGATTTCACCTGCATGATCGAGACGGTGAACGCAGTGGAGGCCTGGCTCGGCAGTCTGCCCGGGCATGTCTATGCCAATGTGCGGCAGCCTCCGGTGTCGACTCTCAACCTCGCCCATATGATTCCGATGTCGGCCGTATGGGCGGGCGAGGCGCGAGATCTGCATTTTGGCGGTCCGCCACTGCTGTTCGGAAAGACCGAGGGATCAACCCCCTTCCGGTTTTCGCTCCACGTCGGTGATGTCGGCCATACTCTGGTGGTGGGGCCGACAGGTGCTGGCAAGTCGGTCCTGCTGGCGCTGATGGCAATGCAGTTCCGCCGTTACCCGAACTCCCAAGTGTTTGCGTTCGACTTCGGTGGTTCGATCCGCGCGGCCGCGCTCGCCATGGGCGGCGATTGGCATGATCTCGGTGGTGCCTTGTCTGATGGAGGCGATGAAGCCGTCGCGCTGCAGCCGTTGGCCTGGATCGACGACGCTTCCGAGCGCGGATGGGCCACCGAATGGATTGGTGCGATCCTGGCACGCGAAAAGGTCGAGAGCACCCCGGAGGTCAAGGACCATCTGTGGTCGGCGCTGACGTCTCTCGCATCAGCACCGAGGGAGGAACGTACGCTTACGGGCCTGTCAGTCCTTCTGCAATCGAACTCCCTGAAGCGTGCTCTTCAACCCTATTGCCTGGGCGGACCATCCGGCCGGCTGCTCGATGCTGAATTCGAGCGCCTTGGCGAATCCTCCGTCCAGGCGTTCGAGACCGAAGGGTTGATCGGAACGAGCGCGGCGCCTGCCGTGCTGGCGTACCTGTTTCATCGCATTGGGGACCGTCTCGACGGCCGTCCCACGCTTCTCATTGTCGATGAAGGGTGGCTTGCCCTCGACGATGACGATTTCGCCGGCCAGCTTCGCGAGTGGCTAAAGACGCTTCGCAAGAAGAATGCGTCTGTCATCTTCGCCACCCAATCGCTTTCGGACATCGATGGTTCGGCGATCGCGCCGGCGATCATCGAAAGCTGTCCAACACGCTTGTTGCTGCCGAACGAGCGGGCGATCGAACCGCAGATTACGGCGATCTATCGCCGTTTCGGCCTGAATGATCGCCAGATCGAGCTTCTGAGCCGGGCGACGCCCAAGCGTGACTACTACTGCCAGTCGCGCCGGGGCAACAGGATGTTCGAGCTTGGTCTGGGGGAGGTTGCGCTCGCCTTCACGGCAGCGTCATCCAAGACAGACCAGGCTGCCATCGCACAGCTCTTCGCCGAACATGGATCCGACGGCTTCGTGCCGGCCTGGCTCCAGCACCGCGGCGTCGCCTGGGCCACGGACCTGATTCCCGGCCTCGTCAATCTGGAGAAGTCGCAATGAGGCGCCCTGGTCTATTCGCCGCCGCTGGCAGCATTGCCCTGACCCTTTGCATCGCGGCGCCCGCAGGAGCGCAGTGGATCGTCTTCGATCCCAACAACTACGTCCAGAACGTACTGACCGCCGCGCGCGAGCTGCAGCAGATCAGCAATCAGATCACCTCGTTGCAGAACGAAGCGCAGATGCTGATCAACCAGGCAAGGAATCTGGCAAGCCTGCCGTACTCCTCGCTGCAGCAACTGCAATCCTCGATCCAGCGGACTCAGCAATTGCTGGCCCAGGCCCAGAGGATCGCCTACGACGTCCAGCAGATCGACCGCGCGTTCTCGACCAGCTATGCGCCGGCGAACGGCAGCCAGTCCAGCCAGTTGCTGATCACCAATGCGCAATCGCGGTGGCAGAATTCTGTCGCGGCGTTGCAGGACGCGCTCCGGGTCCAGGCTGGTGTCGTCGGCAACCTCGATACCAACCGCGTCCAGACATCGGCGCTGGTGACGTCGAGCCAGGGTGCCAGCGGCGCCCTCCAGGCGACCCAGGCCGGCAACCAGATCCTCGCGCTCCAGGCGCAGCAGCTTGCCGATCTCACCGCCACTGTCGCGGCACAGGGCAGGGCGCAGAGCCTTGAGGCGGCGCAGCGCGCAGCAGCCCAGGACCAAGGACGAGAACAGCTCCGGCGATTTCTGACGCCAGGGCAGGGCTATCAATCCCAGGACGTGCGGATGTTCCACTGATGACCGATACAGGCCCATTCAAGGCGTTGTCGCTACTCATTTCAGTCGGGGTGCTGGTGGTCGCAGGCTGCGCAATTCACCTCCGTGGCGGGGAAGAGACCTCTGCGTCGCCAACGGCAGAGCAGACCAAAGACATCGATCGTTCCGAGCTTGCGCGCTGCCGCACCGTCTCCTTCGAAGATGCAGCGGACTATCAGCATTGTCAGAAGGTCTGGGCCCAAAACCGCCGTCGCTTCTTTGTCAGGCGGGACGGTGCTGCCGCTGTAGAAACCGGCGTGACAGCGGTGCCGAAAGATCAGAGCCGGATGCCACAAGGATATCCGCCCGCCCGGGTGCCCGAGGAAGGTAAGCCATGAGCGGCACCGGCATCATCGACCAGTTCCTCGAGACATTCACCCGCTACATCGACAACGGCTTCGGGCTTTTGGGTGGTGAGGTCGGGTATCTCGCGACAACGCTTGCCGCCATCGACATCACGCTTGCCGCCTTATTCTGGAGTTGGGGGCCGGACGAGGACATCATCGCGCGTCTCGTCAAGAAAACGCTCTTCGTTGGCGTCTTTGCGTATCTGATTGGCAATTGGAACAACCTCGCAAGGATCGTCTTCGAGAGCTTTGCCGGGCTTGGTTTGAAAGCGTCCGGTTCAAGCCTCTCCGCATCAGACTTCCTGCGACCGGGAAAGATCGCTCAGGTCGGGCTCGATGCTGGAAGGCCGATGCTCGATTCGATCTCTAACCTGATGGGCTACATCAGCTTCTTCGAGAATTTCGTTCAGATTGTCGTTCTCTTGTTCGCGTGGGTCGTGGTGCTGCTCGCCTTCTTTATTTTAGCGATCCAGCTCTTTGTCACGCTGATCGAGTTCAAGCTCACGACGTTGGCCGGCTTCGTGCTCATTCCCTTTGGCCTGTTTGGCAAGACGGCCTTCGCGGCAGAACGGGTCCTCGGCAACGTCATATCCTCTGGGATCAAGGTTTTGGTCCTGGCCGTCATCGTCGGCATTGGCTCAACCTTGTTCTCACAGTTCACGGCGGGTTTTGGCGGCGCGCAGCCAACAATCGAAGATGCGATGACGCTGGTGCTTGCGGCGCTCTCCCTGCTGGGCCTCGGTATCTTCGGACCGGGAATCGCAAACGGGCTAGTGTCAGGCGGACCGCAGCTCGGCGCCGGCGCCGCAATTGGAACAGGCCTTGCTGCCGGCGGCGTCATTGCGGCAGGTGCCGGCCTTGCCGCCGGTGGCGCTGGTCTGGCTGGTGGTGCGTTTGCAGGCGCGGGGCGCGGTGGAGCTGCCATCGTGAGCGGCACATCCGCGGCGTATCGAACCGGCGGTCTTGCTGGTGTCGCCGAGGCGGGTGGCTCGACGCTCATGAGCCCGTTACGTCGAGCCGCGGCCGCATTCGCCGGCAGCGGGCAGGCGAGCGATCCGGCTGCGAGCACGTCCGCAGAGGGGCAGCCCGATTGGGCGCGGCGCATGAAGCGAGCCCAGACCATTCGGCACGGCGCGTCGGCGGCCGGCCAGGCAGTGCGCTCTGGTGATCATGGCGGCAGCGGCTCTTCTGTCGATCTCTCAGAAGGGGAGCGCTGAGAGCCAGCCAACCGCCAATCTACCGCCCGCCGTCAGCAGGGCCTCAAACGGCACGCCGCACCAGTTCAAGCCAATCACTCGATCTCAGGGGCAACTATCCATGTTCAGACGACCTTCCGTTCACTACGGGCGCATGCCCGAACCTGTCACGCCCTACCAAAAGGCAGCGCAGGTCTGGGACGAACGCATTGGATCGGCGCGCGTGCAGGCCAGGAATTGGCGCTTGATGGCCTTTGGTTGCCTCATGCTCTCGGGCGGCCTGGCCGGTGGACTTGTTTGGCAGTCAGCACAGGGATCGATCACGCCTTGGGTGGTTGAGGTTGATCGCCTGGGCCAGGCCCAACGTGTCGCGCCAGCCAACATCGATTACCAGCCCACAGATGCTCAGATCGCCTATCACCTGGCGCGCTTTATCGAGGACGTCAGAGGCTTGCCGGCCGACGGCATCGTTCTGCGCCAGAATTGGCTTAGGGCGTATGACTTTACGACCGATCGTGGCGCGGCCGCGCTCAACGATTTTGCACGCAACAATGACCCCTTTGCCAAGCTGGGCAAGGCGCAGATCTCCGTCGATGTGTCGAGCGTCATCCGTGCGTCTTCAGAGAGCTTCCGGGTCGCATGGACCCAACGCATCTACGAGAATGGCTCGCTGAGTGCGACCGAGCGCTGGACCGCGATTCTCACGGTGGCAATCGAGACGCCGCGCGATGCCGAACGCCTGCGCAAGAATCCCCTTGGCGTCTATGTCCGCGCCATCAACTGGTCGAAGGAGCTGGGGCAGTGATCAAGACGACGCGTGACATGAGTTCAAAAGGTCCGATCCAATACCGCAGGTTCAGCTCGCGCAGGTGCAAGCTCGCGGGTTTGAGGCGAGCCCTTTTACCAGCCCTGCTGCTTGGCACATCAGCCCTCGCTGGATGTGCCACCTACATTCCGCCGGAAATCAGCTATGACGCCGAGGTCCCGCCATTGCCGGCGCCTCCAGTGGCGCTCGAAGACCGATCTCGCCCGCTTCACGTTCCGCCGCTCTGGAAACCCGTTCCCGGCGGTAAATCAGGGGCCAAGGAAGACGTTGAACCCGTGAGCCGGGTTGAGACCGCAAACAGCGCGGCGCGCGTGGAGCCGCGCAAAAAAGGGTACTTCAACGCGGCGCAGATTTACGCCTTCAGCCCTGGGGCGCTCTACCAGGTCTACGCCGCTCCCGGACAGATCACGGACATCGCTCTGGAAGAGGGAGAGCAATTGACGGGATCTGGACCGATCGCGGCCGGAGATACCGTGCGCTGGGTCGTAGGCGATACGGAAAGTGGTAGCGGCGACACCCGTCGCGTCCACATCCTGGTCAAGCCGACCCGGGCGTCGATCGAAACCAATCTTGTCGTCAATACCGACCGGCGCACCTACCTGATCGAGCTCCGCTCTCGCGAGCGGCCGTACATGCCGTCTGTCGCCTGGTACTATCCGGAAACCGTTCGCGAACGATCGCGCTCAGTCGCCCTCAGACCCGCAATTCCAGATCCGGCGCAGCGTGTGTTTCGTTACGCGATCGAGGGCGACAGTCCACCCTGGCGGCCGCTCGCGGCGTATGACGACGGCCGAAAGGTCTATATCGAATTCCCGCAAGGGATCGTGCAGGGCGAGATGCCACCGTTGTTCGTCATCGGCCCGGACGGCAAGACCGAGCTCGTCAATTATCGCGCCTACGGCAATGTGCTGATTGTGGACCGGCTGTTTGCAGCCGCAGAACTGCGGCTCGGCGGTGAGCACCAGCAGAAGGTCAGAATTGTCAGGACTGACGGGAGGCCGTCATCATGAACACGCAGGATGAAAACAATCGGGACGGGTCTAATCCCCCGCAAACACCGGAGGAGCAATCCAGGAGCTTCCGCCTGCGCGCCGAACCTCCGCGGGTCACGCGACTGTCCCGCAAAGTTCTCGCCGGCGGCAGCGCTGTCGCCTTGCTTGTCGTCGGCGGAGCCGTGTTGTGGTCGCTCCAGAGCAATCGCCCACGCAACCAGACGACCGACGAGCTCTATAGCACGGATCATCACAATCTTGCCGATGGAGTCGAGGCGCTGCCGAAGGACTACACGGGCGCTTCACGCCAAACCGTGCCGCAGCTTGGTCCGCCGCTCCCAGGCGACCTCGGTCGACCGATCCTGGCCGCTCAAGGCCAGTCGCCGACAATCGGTGGTGATCCGGAACAGCAACGCCGGGATCAAGAGAGCGAGGCGGCCCGCATCAGCCATCTGTTCGCTCCGAGCAACGGGAGAGAGGTGCGTCCACCCGCCGCTACGGCAGCCGGAGGCGAGCGCTTCCTGCCGCCGAATGCATCGAGCACCAGCGAGGATGGATCTGCGCAAAACGCGCAGGACCGAAAAATTGCGTTTGTGAACGGTTCTGTGGATCGCCGCACGGTAAGCCCTGACCGCGTCAGCAGGCCCGCTTCACCATACATTGTGCAGGCTGGGACGGTGATTCCAGGAGCGTTGATCACCGGGATTAGGTCAGACCTTCCCGGCCAAGTCACGGCGCAAGTGACGGAGAATTTATACGACACTCCGACCGGACGCTTTTTGCTCGTGCCACAAGGAGCGAAGCTAATTGGCAGTTATGACAGCCAGGTTTCGTTCGGCCAGTCCCGCGTTCTGCTGGTCTGGACGCGGCTGATCATGCCGAACGGCCGCTCAATTGTTCTGGAGCGGCAGCCTGGTGCAGACGCCTCAGGCTACGCCGGGCTCGAAGACCAGGTCGACAATCATTGGGGTGAACTGTTCAAGGCCGCGGCACTATCGACCTTCTTGGCGGTCGGGACTGAACTTGGCGCCGGTTCGGACACCAACAGCAGCGACAGCGCAATTATCCAGGCATTGCGCCACGGCGCCTCGGATTCACTGAACCAAACCGGGCAGCAGGTAGTTCGGCGCAGCCTCAACATTCAGCCTACTCTTACCGTGCGACCCGGCTTCCCAGTTCGCGTTGTCGTCAATCGTGACCTTATACTTGCGCCTTACGGAGGGTAGGAGATGCCAAAGCTTAGAATAGGAGCGCTGCCCGACGACAAACCGGTCAAGGTCACCACTGAACTTCCGGCATCAGTGCATCGGGATCTTGTCGCCTATGCGGAGGCCATGGCGCGCGAAAGCGGGCAGCGGATCGATCCGGCAAAGCTTGTCGCGCCGATGCTGGCCCGCTTCATGGCCACGGACCGCGGATTTGCAAAAGCGAGACGGGCCGGTCACGCCCCGGGTGTTGGCGGAGGCGAGGGATAGCGTTCTGCCAACAGATTGAGGAAACGCTTCAGAGCCGGATTCTGATTGTCTTCGCGCCAATGCGCATAGAAGTCCACCCGGCTTGGTCCCGTTCCGTCCTGCAACTCTCGGTACACAACGCCAGCGAAGCTTGTGCCAATATCCGATTCCATAGCCAGACTGAGCCCCATGCCCATACTCGTAAGACTCTTGATAATGCCGCGGCTTACGTCATGGCGCTCTACCTTGGGCCGATCGTCGGGTAGTACGAGCTTCGAAATCAAAAGATCCTCGAGCTCTCGTCCTGGATCATACTCACTTAGAAGGATCTTTTCGTTACGCAAATCTGTCCAATAGACGATCTCGCGTGCCGCCAAGACATGATCCTGCGGCAGCGAGATCAGGATGCGTTCGCTCCAGAGCAATAGTGATCTTGTGTCCTTTGAAGCCGGACGTCCAGGGCTAACGACAACGTCGACGGTTCCGTTACCGAGGGCAGTCATCAAACGAAAGCGTGAGCGTTCCATCGTTGCCAGTTCAAGCCCTGGTAGCAGCTTCTTGAGCTCACCTATCGTCGCTCGCAAATTGCCGGTGGACATGGATGTGAAGAAACCGACGACAAGATGGCCAGTATCGCCGCGGCCACCGGACCTTCCGGCATCAACGAGCATGTCGACCTGCTCCAGTATTAGCCGTGCAATGCGCAAAATTGCGCATCCGGTCAACGTAGGCTTGATACCCCCGCTTGAGCGCTCAAACAGTGAAGTGCCCACGAGGTGCTCGAGCTGACCGATAGCACGGCTGAACGCGGTGTGCTTGATTGAAAGCGCTTCCGCGGCTCGTCGAAAGCTACCGTAGTCACAAGCGGCGACCGCGAGTCGAAGCTGTTGCAGGTCAATAGCTCTCGCTGCGTTTCGCTGGTCGTTCCTGGTCTCAATTTCCGCCATGTTCATAGCTCGGTAAGCGAACCGCAAGATACCCGTCCCCGCTCTAGGCGGGGACGGGCATATCGTTTGTTGGCCTGGATCGTCCTATGCGGCCGCGGAGATTACTGGCGTCCAAAGGGCCGGTGCCGAAAGCCCGCCGGCTTTACGAAGGCTGGCCAGAGTATCGCGCGAAATCTCGAGGTAACCGGCCACGGCTAAGGTGTTGCCAATGGCGGAAGGATTGCCAATGCGCCGCAGGGGCCAACTGGCTCGTCGAAGGATTCGCTCAATACGGACGTCCGTGACGGTAACGATGTCAGTGAGTTGTCTTGAGAGTCCGAACTCGACCATTCCCGCAAATAGCTCGTAAGCAGCACGAGTAAGACCGTGATCTCCCTTCGGAGCATCGGCAGCAACATCGATTGCGAATCTACTACTTTCCCAAACGAGAGGAGTTGACGGCGCGGGTTGGTTTTCAAGAAGCGTAGGAAAGGTTTCGCAAAGCATGGTCGGGCCGAGTGTGGGGAGGAGGCGTACGGAACCTTGCACCTGCCCGTTGTCACATAGCTGGACTAGGTAAGCGGGATGCAGTGCATCGAAATCGTCGATCTCCATGTCGCCGCTGGTCTGAACGTCCCATGCCATGCGATTTTTGAAAACGCGATATCGTAACCGATGCATTTCGGCGAGAGTTTCGGCGAACTGGCCATACAAGGACGGTGTGATTAGCTGAATCATAGTCCCTCCAAGGGGTGTGTACATCGTCACCTTTGGAGCGGATCACGGGTCTTAAGTCATTACCTGTAGTTGTAGGGGGCTGCGCCCCTAATTTTGCCCTTTTCTTTTCACGGCGGCTAAGCGGGCTACCGCTTGCACAATCGTCCGAACACCGAGTTTTTTCTTCGCGCCTTCTAGGTAGAAGGCAACCGTGTTGCGCGAGATGCCGAGAATGCATCCAATCTCCCAAGCGCTCTTGCCCCGAGCTGCCCACTCCAAGCATTCGAACTCGCGCGGGGATAGGCATGCCCCCTCTATTTCGTGTACATTTGCTAGCTTTCGGCGGGTATGAGCATGGAAATACATCGCCATAAGCTGAAGAACGCGTCCATGCGATTCAATGAACCGTTCGAATTGTGGGCGGCTCTGGTCAACGGCAAAGGTCAATGCAGCGATGGGGCCGTGGCCATCGTGAATGGGCACCGTAAAGCCAAACCGAATTCCGAATTCCGCGGCCTCTTCGAAAAGCCGATGCTGTGCTTTCGATGTGAACTTCGAGTTGAAATTAACCCCCCATCGAAAGGGCTCGGGGTTTCGAAGAGCTTCTCCGATGACGGGATCAAGCACTTGATAATTGCTTCGTAGATAGTGTGCTACCCACCGCGATGGATATGTAGAGATTAGGCGCGGTTTGCCTTTGCTTGAGTGCTGGAGAGCTAGATAGGCAAAACACGATAGGTCCAAAGCGGTCGCTGTGTCCGCCATGGCTTTGGAGAAGTCTTGGAGATCTTCTGCGGTCGCTAGGAGATCAATGAAATTTTGAAAGATGCGGTGCATCGCTGCCAAGCAAGCCGTGCATGGTGCGAGAGCAGAGATCTCGCCCAATTCGTTGATTGTGCCCACAACAAGTGACCAAAGAGCCGCGCTTCGCGGCCAGTGAAGTCAGGGCAAAACGCTCTTGTACCAAACACCACAACGTCGTGTCTCGTACAGTTTGTCTTTGCCTATTCTCATAACGACCCCGGCATTTTGTGCCGAAATCGCATCCGTCACCCCCAAAGCGCCGAATGTGATGCGGCTATGCAACTGGCCAGGGGCCTGCATGTGCCGGGACACTGCGTTGACCGGCCAGAAAGGCCAGTTTGCCGACCAAGCTGATCATCGACCAAGAGACTCGCCGGATCATCGACGGTGTGATCGTTGGCCCGCAGGCTGGCGACATGATCGGAGAATCTGTCCGGCGATCGAGATGGGCGCCGATGCAATTGATATCAGCAAAACCATTCATCCGCATCCGACGTTCGGAGAAACAATAGGCCTTGCTGCCGAAGTACGAAGGTGTTTGCACGGATGTGTTGCCGGGAGCGAAGAGGTCGACCAAGCGCGCGAGCCACTAGAAATTCAAAACATGAGCCTGCATCAGGTGTCTCGCTGCCGATCGTTCATATGGGACCCGAATATGGCGGGAACTTCTCGGAGGGAGGTCAAGGTACCTTTGAGCGTTCAGGAGGAGGAATTTGCCGCGGCATGTCGATACGTCGTTCTGGAGAGAAGACCTGATCTAGCAGCATCCATCGTCATTGCAGACAGCCAGCTCAGGATTGGGAATGATCCGCATGTTCGGTCGCATTTGTAGAACTCGGTCTTGCCAGATTGGTGCGAGTTCTACATCTCGCAATCGAAGGCAAGGCGATGGCGCTGGAAAAAGTGCCTAGGCTCCTGTTCGACCTGTCGAGCTTCAGAAGAAAGACGCTCCGCGCGCTAGGTAGAGACGATCGAGGACAGTACCTCGGGAAATAGGCGCGATTTCGTCAGCGCGCGATTTAAAGGAATGGACACTCATCATCGCAACGCGAACCCAGGCAGTCATCCTCGGCAGAACCCTCGGCGATTGGGAGCTCTGAATTGCAAAAGCAGGTATGGCGGCGCGGGCATTGCGAGATCTGAGCCGGGCGATGAAATGAGCTGTTCTGGACGTGCGGAGCCTGGTGATCGGGACCCTTCAAGTTTCGCGCGCGCTTTTTGGTGCAGTCGAAATCGTACCTCGCGTCAAATGCCGAAAATGGCGCTGAGAGCTGCGGACTTCAGCACAAAATGCGGTCTGATGTGCACGATAGTAGGCTGCCCGATGTCGTTCGTTAGATTTCCGCGATCGAATTCTGCATTCGGCGTTTGCGAAAGATATCCGATCTGTCGTTTCCTCCCTCTACTTGGCCCGGCGCGATCGGCGGGCCCTTTCTCAAGGTCTGGCTACATCTGGTGCCGCGGCCAAACGGCGCTATTTCGCGATTCTTGCTTGCGCTTACGGTAACAAACGCTAGTTGTTTCTATGCTCCGGACCAGACTACGAATCTAAGGGGCGGACGTTCGAATCGTTCCGGGCGCGCCATTCAGCTTTGCTTTCATTAGATTTTCTTGGCTCCGGCTGAACGCGTTACCGAGCGTTACCGTAGAACGTCCATGGTGTTTGGCGGTGCGTTGCGGTTTCCAACATTGACTTGCACCGTCGCAGTCGTTCCGACGATCAGGCGATCGACATCTTTGCGCGGGATGCGGACCCGAACCGGAATGCGCTGGGCGAGCCTGACCCAGGAGAACGATGGATTGACGCTGGCGAGCAGGCTTGACCCCAAACTTCGATCGCGGTCCTCGATTCCGCCAGCGATACTCTCGACCCGACCGCTCAGCGTCGTTCCGCTCATCAGCTTCACGTCAACGGCGTCACCGACGTGGATCCGCGGGATCTTGGTCTCCTCGAAATAGCCTTCGACACGCACGGTGTCGATGTCGATCAGCGCCATGATGCCGCGCCCCGCGGCGAGATAGGTGCCGGGCCGTAAATCAAAATTGGTCACGCGGCCGTTCGCGGGCGCCCGGATTTCGGATCGATCGAGATCGAGCCGCGCGATCTGAAGGTCGGCCACGGCCTCACCATAAAGCGCCTTGGCTTGCAAATCCGTAGCGCGGATCGTCTCGCGCTGTTGCTGCGACACGACACCTTCGCTCAGCTTCTCGTATCGTGCGCGGTCGCTCGCTGCCTTCTCCGCGGCGGCTTCGCGGTTGGCCAGAGACGCCTCTGCTTGTTGGACGGCGAGGCGGAAACGGTCGGGATTCAGCCGCAGCAAGATATCGCCCTTGCGGACGACCTGATTGTCCCGGACCAGCACCTCGTCGACCAGCCCGGAGACATCGGCGGCAACGGCGATGATGTCGGCGCGGACGCGGCCGTCCCGTGTCCATGGCGCCGCCTCATAATGCTCCCACATGCCGATGCCGACCGGTGCCGCGACGCTCACCATCAGGACAGTGAGCATCATGCGGGGAAACATCGAACTCATCGTTGTCATAGCGGCAGCTTTCCCAGAACAGCGTAGAAGATCTTGGTCAGAATGACGAAGACGGCGAAGTCGAACAGCGCGGGGTGCCACGCATACCTTCGAATATGGACGCCGATGAATTTGCGGTTGGCCGCGGAGGCGATAAAGCAGGCCGCGAGCGCACAAGCACAGGCCAGCGCAAACGTCGGAACGTAGGCGCCGGCAATGGCGATTTCCTCGTTCATGGCATGGCCTTTCTGGACAAAGCATGAGCATCCGGAAACATCGTCCGACGCAGGCCGATCAGCGCGAGCGTTCGCTGCTGGCAGGCGGTCGTGTCTTTGCGCGTGTCGCACAGCGCGTTGTCGATCGCGGCCAGAAGGGCGCGCGCATCGTCAGGCTTCAGTTTCGCGTTGCCGCGGGCCAGCCAGCGGAATGCCTGCGACAGCATCGGCAGAAGCTGCTGGAGGCCAGGGTCGCTGCGCTCGTCCTCGTGCACTGCGGCTTGCCTGAGCGCGAGCAGATCGAGGCCGATTTGCAGCGCGGCCAAAGGACGGGCTTCCACCGCGATGTCCGTCGTCGCGCCAGCCAGCCGAGGGATCACCATGCCGAATCGATCAAGCATGATGCTGGTCCATCTGGCGCGGCTCATCGGCCGCCGTGCAGCAGCCAGCCTCGCCAGATCGGACCAGCCGTGGCGCAGCAGACGCTGCGCCGCTCCCGATGCCGACAGTGAACGCAGCAATCGAATTGCGATGAACGCTGTGAGAAGTCCGATCATCGCAGCCGCATTGCTATTGATGAACAGAGCGAAGTCGGCGCTGAATTTGTTCTGGAGGTCGAGCGCGCTGATCAGTCCGAGACCGAGCGCCAGCGCCTTGATGAAATGCCGGGGATTGGCCTGCAGATAGCCGATCACCAGAAAGGTCGGCGCCAGCGAGAACACCAGCATCGGAAAGCCGGTGATGGCCGGGAAGATCACGAACAGGTAGATCGCGGCGATCGGCAGGCAGGCCAGCGTCCAGAGCGCGGAGCAAATCAGCGTTGGCGCGGGATCGTCGAGGCTGCTGTAGAGCGCCGCGGCGATGGCGGCGATTTGCGTGGCGACGCCGCCTTCCGGCCAGGCCGTCGTGATCCAGACCGTGCAGCAGCCGAGCACGGCGACGCCAAGAGCGACGACCGACAGAACGGCAAGGCCGGGATCGCTGTGCAGGCGTCGTCTCACGTGTCGATCCCGCAGGCCAGCTTGGCTCCAAATGGCAGGGTGAGCACCGCTGTGCAATGCGCGCGACAGGTTTCGCGCGGCAGCCAGCGCTTCGATCAGCGTGGCCAATCTGGCCGCGGTTCCGGCCTCGATCAGCCGATCCCATTCGCTGCGATCGTTGCAACAGGTCGCTTCGAACGATGTGCACTTTCTGATCAGTTCGTCGGAAGTGGCCGGTGATCGCTCTGGCGCACGTGTCCAGTCGGCGAGTTCAGACAGCAGGTGGTTCAACTCGGCCGAGCGCCGCTCTCCCAAGGCGGCGAGTCCGTCCTCCACCGACAGCAGCATCGGCAAGACCAATGCGAGCTGGTCCTGCACGGCACCGATGGCGCGCAGGTCCGGCTTGCTCGCGGCGGTGTCGTAGCGCAGTTGCGTCGACAGGATCTCGATTTGCGTGATGCCCGCAGCGAGCTTCCAGCGCCCCGTATTCGGTGCCTTGTCGACGCGCGCGCAGAGCACATCGGTGGTCCGGGCGAAGGCGTCCGACAATGCGGCGCAGAGGGATTTCAGCACAGGAGTAGTGACGTCGCGCGGGAACAGCAGGGTGTGCACCAGGGTCGCACAGCCGATGCCGAGCAGGATCTCCTCGACACGCGACAGCGCGGTCACAAATACCATCGCCGGAACGTGGACGCTCGAGAACGCGATTGTCGTCGCGGTGTAGCCTGCCAGCAGGAAAGCATAGCTGCGCGGCGTGCGGTCCTGCAAGGAGATATAGAGGCAGAGTCCGGCCCATGCGGTAACGGCAACCGACAATAACGCGGGTTGATCGACCAGGATCGGGACCAGCGCCAGCGCCGCGCAGGCGCCCAGCAATGTCCCGACAAAGCGGTAGACGGCGCGTGACCGAACCGCGCCGGCGAACGGCTGTGCGGTCAGATAGACCGTGAGCATCGCCCAATACGGCCGCTCCAATCCGAGCCGGAAGGCAAAATAGATCGCGAGTATTGCCGCGATGAAGGAGTTCGCCGAGAACAGCGCCCATTTCGGATCGAGCCGGCCGGGCGCTGCTGCTGCGAGAAGCCGAGACAGAAATGGTGAAGGCATGATGTGATCGTCCGTGAAGCACGGAGACCATAGGCGTTGCTGCGTCGAGAGAATTTCGTTATTCTGCCAATTAATTGCTAAAGGATGACAATGCGCGGCACGCTCTATCAGCACTATCGGCGGTTCGATCCTGACATTTTGGACCGTCCGATCGTGGCCGGCATGGTGGATACCCGGGAGCAGGAGGACGAACTGCCGGTTCATATCCATCGCAAGGGACAGCTCGTCCTCGCCCAGCGCGGCGGTGTGACGTGCGAAGTGCCGAGCGGCCTGTGGATGGTCCCGCCGCGCTGCGGCGTCTGGATTCCCGGCGGTATGCCCCACAGCAATCGCGTCAGCGGCAACGCCAGCCTGCTGTTTCTCTATGTGGACATGGATGCGGCGAGCGTGCCGCAGGAATGCTGCACGCTGTCGATCTCACCGCTGTTGCACGAGCTGATCCATCGGATGGCGACGCTGCCCCCGCTCTACGATCCCGACGGCCCGCCCGCGCAGATCGCCGCGGTGCTCCTCAACGAGTTGATCGCCATGCCGACCGAACGGCTGCATCTTCCGATCACGCGGAGTTCGAAACTGCGTATGATCGCCGATGCCTTGATGGACAATCCGGCCGACCGTAGGACCGTGGCGGAGTGGGCGCAAGCCGTCGCGCTCGGCGAGCGGACGCTGATGCGCATTGTGCTCGCCGAGACCGGCATGACCTTCAGTCGCTGGCGTCAGCAGCTTCAGATCATCGTCGCCATCCAGAAATTGTCTGCTGGCAACACGGTTCAGTCCGTGTCCGAGGCGCTCGGCTACGAGTCGGTGAGTGCGTTCATCACCATGTTCAAGAAGGCGCTTGGCAAATCGCCGGCGCGCTACTTCTCCGAGCGCGAGGCCGGCCAGGCTGGCCCGGGGGAGACCTGCCGCGAGACGAACTGCAAGCTTCGCCGGATGCCTGAGGTGCGGGACGCGCTTAATGGACTTTCGCAACGCGGATGGCTGGAGTTAGAGCGCTTCGTTTCGGACGATCTCGATGCCGAAGCCTGACAGTCCCTTGAAGTGATGCGTCGACGACGTGAGGTGACGGATGGAGCTGATCTTGAGATCCCGCAGGATCTGGGCGCCGACGCCGATCTCGCGCCATTGCCGATTACGGTCGTCTTCGCGCGAACTGATCGGGCCTAGCGGCGCAGGCGGAACGCCCGCCGCGCCGTCGCGCAGATAGACGAGCACGCCGCTGCCATTATCCTTGAAGCGTTGCAGAATGACGTTCATCTTGGCCTGTTCCTGACCCGAGAACAAATCGCGCAGGATGTTGGGTTTGTAGAAGCGCGTAAGGACGTTGGTGCCGTCGCCCAGTTCTCCGTAGATATAGGCGACGTGATGAATTGGGTCGAACGGCGAGCGATACGAATAGCCCTGGAGCGGGCCGATCGGGCTCTCCGCCGTGACGCTCGAGACGCGCTCGATCAGCGTTTCGCGGGCCTGCCGGAAGCTGATGAGGTCTGCGATGGTGACCTGTTTCAGCTTGTGCTTGTCGGCGAACGCCGCGACTTGCGGCCCGTTCATCACCGAGCCATCGTCGTTCATCAGTTCGCTGATGACGCCGACCGGCTCGAGACCTGCCAGTCTGCACAGGTCGACGGCGGCCTCGGTGTGACCCGAGCGCATGAGTACGCCCCCTTCTTTTGCGATCAGCGGGAAGACGTGTCCCGGCCGGCAAAAATCGCCGGCGCCGGCGTTGGGGTTGGCGAGTGCACGGCAGCACGAGGCCCGCTCTTCGGCCGAGATGCCCGTACCGTTATCCGGCCGGTAGTCCACTGACACGGTGAACGCCGTGGTGTGAGCCGAGTCGTTGTTGACAACCATCGGGTCAAGCCGCAGGCGTCTCGCGTCTTCGAGGGTAATCGGAGCGCAGACGATTCCCGATGTATGGCGAATGATGAAGGCCATCTTCTCAGCGGTACACCGCGAGGCGGCAACGATGAGGTCCCCTTCGCCCTCGCGATCGTCGTCGTCGGTGACCACGACGATTTCGCCGTCGGCGAGCGCCTGCAGGGCCGCTTCGATCACACCCGTCATCTCGGTCGCTCTGCTCGCTGGAACCGACGGGTGCTCGCGTTGGGTCTTGTGCGGATTGTCAGGCTCGCAGCGCCGCTCGAGCACTCTGCCGATCTTAACTTCACCATTATTGTCAACTGGCCGGAGCGCATGGCGGGGCGCCTCATAGTCTTTCCACGCTGTAGCTGGGACGATTGGTGTCCAGCCCGATCGGCGCATCGGACAGCAAAGGACCAGTTGGGTCGTATCGGGGTCTTGGTGAGCGCTCCAGAGGGCGCGAGGGGTTGGCGCAAGCCTTGACGGTGACCGGCCGATTGGTGTCGATCGGCAGCACGGTCTTGTACGAAATGCGCTTGAGGGCCAGATTTGATCGAATGCTGCTGACGCCGGGGATGCGGGATAGTTTGTTGACAATCAGGTCTTCGAGATCTTCGATGTCGGCCGCCATGACGCGGAGCATGTAGTCGCTCTCACCGGTCATGAGATAGCATTCCATTACCTGGGCCAGCCGGTCGATGGATCGTGTGAAATTCTCGAGGGACGTCTGGACCTGCTTTTCCAGCTTGATCTGGATGAAAGCCGTTACACCAATGCCGAGCACGGCGGGATCGAGAAGGGCGATCCGTCGATCGATCACACCGAGCTTTTCGAGTGTTCTGACGCGTGCCAGACACGGCGACGGCGAGAGATTCACGCGTGATGCGAGCTCGACATTGGTCAAGCTCGCATTCTGCTGGAGCTCGTTGAGGATCTTGATATCTATTCTGTCGAGAGAGGTCGTTGACATCGCGTATCTCCCAATTATGGCAGTCTTCTGCAGCGCGTATCACCGTCGTTTGCGGGGTGATGACAATCGCGTGGTAAAAGCTAACCGCAATTGCGCTTGTGGGATTTCGACAAATCATCGACTTATATTGAAAAACCGTCAACCTTCGCATTGTGCATTGCGATCAGGAGGTTAGTTGCCTACTTCTGATACATTTTTTGCCTATGCGATATGCAGGCCGACGTTGATCCGCGGATTCGGTCAAGATGTAATGCCCGCCGCTCCATCGATTGGCTCCCCATGTCACTTGACGGGATGTGCAGCAGAGCTCGATGTCGAGAGCTGCCCTGTTTCGTACAACCGCCTGTCGTCGCGTGTGGCCCTGGTCCCACTTCGCTGACCACGCCGCGGGCGTTGCGTGAGACAAAAGGTTCGGCAGCAACGACGCCCACCCTCGTCAACCAGAAAATGGCAAAGATCGGCCGGATGCAGAGTTGGATCTAGCGACTCGACAAGTTGTTACAGCATAAAATGCTGATGAAGCTTCTGTGACAGGCGTTGTTCAAGCAGTAATGCTGAGAGGCTCGGGCGACTATCCACCCACGATCGCACTTGGGTAGCGACGGTTTGGATGTCGAGCGTGAAACTGAAGCAAGTCTATTTGACAGCGAACGATCCTGGACGCCTGGCCGAGTTCTACGAAGGCCTGGGTCTGAAGGTGCGCTTCGCTGACCCCGGCAAGTGGATCCAGTTCGTGAGCGATGCGGCTGCGTTCTGCGTCGCCGGACCGACGGAGTCGGTCTCGGACCAGCTGCAAGATGCCGTTCTTGTCTTCGATGTCGATGACCTCGAGGCCGCCATGGAGCGTGCCGCAGCCATGGGGGCGCAAGTCGGCGCAGTTCGGGACATGGCCAGTCACGGCCGTGCGGTGAAGGTGCGGGATCCGGGCGGCAACGTCATCCAGTTCTATCAAGCAGCCGGATAGCTCAGACGTTCACCGGGGCAGCGCTGCATGCCCGGACTCACAACCAGACAAAGAGGGCGCATCCATCCCATGAATCCAAGGGTCGTAGCCATGCCGTCCGCAACACCGCCGCTGTCCGAAACGAGCCCACTCGATGCCGCAGCATTCCGCGCTGCAATGCGCAGCGTGCCGGGCACCGTGTCGATCGTCACGGCAGGCCGGGCGCCGAACCGCCATGGTCTGACACTGACGGCGGGCTGCTCACTGTCGGCGGCTCCGCCCAGCGTGCTGGTTTGCGTCAATCGATCTGCCGGTGCGCACGACACCATTCTCAGCAGTCGGTCGTTCTGCTGGAATATTCTGGGGGTCGAGCATCGCGATCTGGCGCTCAAGTTTTCCGGGCAGGACGGCAGCAAGGGCGATATCCGCTTCGGCGACGGTTTGTGGTGCGATCTCAAAACCGGAGCACCGAGTCTGGTCGGCGCGGTCTGCAGCTTCGATTGCCGCGTGGTGAATGCTTACAGCGACAGTAGTCACACCATTTTCACCGGAGAAGTGGTGGCTCAGACCACGAGAGCCGGATGTGAGTCGCTCGTCTACATCGACGGATGTTTCGCCGCGCCAAAGGCGGTCTGAAACACAGACGACGTCAGGCGCCGCTACGTTTCCGCTACAGCCAAGATGGAACCGATCAGCATGCAAGGAAGACGAAGACTTTCCATCGCGCATCCATCAGCGGTCGGTCGCTGATGCTGTCGCTCTGGCTCAATGTCATCGCCGGCGGGGTGCTCATCGGACTGGTTTACGGGCTCGTCGCGCTCGGTCTCACGATCATCTTCGGCGTCATGCGCGTGGTCAATTTCGCTCATGGCGAGATGGTCGTGTTCGGGATCTACATCGGATACTGGACCGTTCGAATTTGGGACGTCCCGATCTTTCTAGCCGCTGCGGTCGCCGCGGTCGTCATGTTCGTGTTCGGCTATCTGCTGGAGACGCTCGTCGTGAAGCGGTTCGTCAACCGGCCGCATCATTATCAGTTTATCGTCTTCATCGGCCTCTCACTGCTTTTCAGCGGCGTATTGCTGATGTCGTTCGGTCCGGATCCGCGGCCGACGGCGTCTCAGCTGTCCTTCCAGACCGTGAGCGTGGGACCGCTCACCTTGGATTGGGCCCGCATCCAGGCGGCCGCTACGGCCGGCCTGCTAATCGCCGCACTGGGAGCCTATCTGAAGTACTCCGCATTCGGCCGATCGCTGCGGGGCGCCGCCAATAATCGACTCGGCGGACTGGTGGTCGGGCTTAATATCCCTCGGGTCTATGCGGTGACCTTCGGCATCGGAGCCGCCTGCGCTGGCGTCGCCGGCGCATTGATCTCGCCGCTGTTCGATGCGCAACCCTATCTCGCCGTCGACTTCACGCTGCTGGCCTTCGTGACGGTGATCGTCGGCGGTCTCGGCAGCTTCGGCGGCGCTCTTCTGGGCGGCCTGACGATCGGAGTCGCCGAAGCGATCGCGGCCTTGATGTTCACGCCGTCGATGAAAACTGCACTCCCTTACGCGCTCCTGATAATCATCCTGATTTTACGTCCGAGGGGGTTTTTCGGTGCAAAGGACATCTGATCAAGCCAGCGACAGCAAGCGTTGGGGCGCCGGCGCTCTGGTCTTCGCCGCCCTGGCCATGGTGGGTGGCATGTCCAACGCCTACGTCATCTCGCTTCTGACGATCGTCCTGTTGTTCACCTTCCTGGGACAATCGTGGAACCTGATGCTCGGGATCGGCGGGCAGCTATCCATCGGTCACGCGCTGTTCGTTGGAATCGGTGCGTATGCGGTGGCGATCCTGAACATCAAATACGGCGTCACCCCGTGGATCGGTCTGCTGCTGGGCGCGGTGATTGCGGGCTTCGTCGGCGCGGTGCTGGCGTGGCTGAGCTTCCGCTTCGAGGTCCGTGGCATCTATTTCGCGCTGCTCACGATCGCAGCCGCCGAATTCGCCCGGATCATGTTCGGCGGGTGGGACTATGTCGGCGGCATGCAGGGCCTGTTCTATCAGGCGCCGAGCGGCACGATGGACCTCGGGATGCTGCGCGGTGACGCGCGGTTTTACTACTTCGTCGCGCTCGCGCTTGCGGCCATCGGCGTCGCGGGAACGGAGCTGATCTCGCGGTCCTATTGGGGCTATGTCTGGCGGGCGATGCGGGACGACGACGAGGCCGCCCGCGCGCTGGGGGTGCGGACGTTTCGCCACAAGGTGCTGGTGGTCTCGATATCGGCCGCGACGGCCGCGATCGGCGGCGGCGTCCTGGGCCTGGTGCAGGGCGCGATCTTTCCGGATTCGATCATGGGCATGGCGATCTCGGTCGATGTCCTGATCGGCCCCGTGGTTGGCGGATTGGGCACTGCATTCGGCCCGCTGGTCGGCTCGATGGCCGCGATCCCGCTGCATCACGCCATGGGGGCGCTCGGCGACAGCCTGGGGCTCCCCGGACTGAACAGCGTCGCCTACGGGGCGGTGCTGATCCTGGTCGTGTGGTTTCTGCCCGACGGCATCTGGCCGGCGATCGTCCGGCTCTACGGGGCGATCCAGCTGCCGGCGCGCGGCCGGATCTCACAACTGCGGAAGGCCGAGGAATGACCGCGCTGCTCGAAGTGAAGAACTTGACCAAAGCGTTCGTTGGATTGGTCGCGGTCAATGACGTCAGCTTCTCACTGCAGGCAGGCCGCATCACCGCCCTGATCGGGCCGAACGGCGCCGGCAAGACCACCTGCTTCAATCTCGTCGCCGGGGCGCTGAGACCGACCGCCGGGCAGGTGTTGTTCGAGGGGTGTTCGCTCGAGCGCGAGCCGCCCGAAGCGGTGTGCCGCATGGGCATTGCGCGCACCTTCCAGATCGTCCGGCCGATGAAAGATATGTCGGTGCTCGAGAATGCCATGGTGGGCGCCTTCAGTTGGACGACGAACGTCAAGGAGGCGCGGGACAAGGCGTATGAGTCGCTCGAAAATGTCGGGCTCGCCGGCAAGGCGAATGCCCGGACGGATCAGTTGACGTTGCCCGATCGCAAGATGCTCGAGATGGCGAAGGCGCTCTCGACTCGCCCTAAGTTGCTGCTGCTCGACGAAGTGATGGCGGGGCTGCGTCCGACCGAAGCGGCCGGCGTCGTCGGCGTGCTGCACCGGCTCGCCGAGAGTGGACTGACGATCCTACTGGTCGAGCACGTGATGCGGATCGTGATGGAAGTGGCGTCGACCGTGGTGGTGCTTCACCACGGCGTCAAGATCGCCGAGGGCAAGCCGTCAGAGGTGGTAGCGGATCCTGCGGTGCTGGAAAGTTATCTGGGAGCCGGTTTCCATGCCTGACGACGCGCTTCTCGAAATCGACGACCTGTGCGTGGCTTATGACGGCTCCAATGCGCTGAACGGCGTGTCGCTCCGCATCGGCAAGGGTGAACTGATCTGCGTGGTCGGCGCCAACGGCGCCGGCAAGACCTCTCTGATCCGATCAATCGCGGGGATCGTGCCGTCGTCGCGCGGTTCCGTCAGGATCAACGGAGTCGAAATCTCGCGGCGACCGCCGTGGGACATCTGCGAAATGGGCATCGCTCAGGTCGCCGAGGGCCGCCAGATCTTCAGTGCGCTTTCCGTCGAGGACAATCTGCTGATCGGCGGCTCGCTGAAGCGGGCCAGGCACGACCTGGCAAATACGCTTGATTCCGTCTATCAGCTGTTCGGGCGACTTCGCGAGCGCCGCGACCAGCTCGCCGGCACGCTGTCCGGCGGCGAGCAACAGATGCTGGCGATCGGTCGGGCGATCATGTCGAAGCCAGAAATCGTGATGTTCGACGAGCCGTCGATCGGACTGTCGCCGGCGCTGACCGATGTGATGTTCGGCGTCGTCAAATCCCTTAACGAGCAGGGCATCACGGTCCTTCTCGTCGAGCAGAATGTCGCCAAGTCGCTCGCGATGAGCAGCCGCGGCTATGTGCTCGAGAACGGCTCCGTGGTGTTGCATGGATCTAGCCGCGATCTGCTCGAGAACCCCGATGTCCAGCGCGCCTATCTGGGATTGTGAGGCGCGCCGTCTCGGCGAGGCGTCGGGCGTTGCGGCTCTCGTCGCGCCGCCGTTCGGTCCACCGCTCCCCGGCTGTTGCAGCCGCCTCTCGCTTGGGTCTCATTGATGAACACTGCCACTTCTCTCCTGATCGAGCGTGATCAAGACCTGGTCACGATCACAATGAACCGGCCGCCGGCCAATGCGCTGAATGCGCAACTCATCGTCGAGTTGCTGGAGGCGATCCGGCGCCTTGCCGACGACGAGAATCCGCCCGGCATCGTGCTCACCGGAAGCGGCGACCGCTTCTTCAGCGCAGGCGGCGACATCAAGGAAGTCGTCGGGATCGACGTCGCGAGGCCGCGCATCCGGTTCTTCCACGAACTCCTCGTGGCGATGGAGAACTATCCGGGCCCGATCGTCTGCGCCGTCCGCGGCTATGCGGTCGGAGGCGCCCTGGAGTTTCTGCTGCATGCGGACTATGTTGTGGCCGATGCGGTGTGCAAGATTGGATTTCCGGAAATCAACCATGGCCTGCTGCCGGTGACCAAAGGCATGCGCCGGGCCGTCGAGAAGCTCGGCGTGCGGGCGGCGCAAGAGCTGCTCTACTGGGGCGAGCTCGTCGGCGCGGAGCGCGCCGTGGCGATCGGCGCCGTGAATGAGATCGTCCCGACCGAGGAGGTCGCGTCCCGTGCGCGAGACGTGTGCGGCGTGTTGCGGCAGAAAGACCGCAAGCTGTTCCATGCCATCAAGCGATCGCTCAACCTCACCGCGCAAATGAGCGATCAGGCGCTCGAAAAAATGACCGTGGCCGACCTCGATGCCTATGTCACAGCCGAGAGCTCAACCAACGCGCGTGCGAGATTTTTGTCGAAGAACAGTAAGGGCTGAGCCGATGACGCGCGGATATCCCGATCAGATCTATCTGGAGCAGATGAGCCACGAGGAAGTCGCCGCGGCGCTGGCCGATGGGTGCACGACGGTAGTGATCCCGCTGGGGGCCGTCGAGCAGCATGGGCCGCATTTGTCTTTGGGCATGGATGCGGATCATGCCGATGCTCTGGCCGAGCGGATCGCGCGCAGCCGCGGCAACACGCTGGTGGCGCCGACCATCACGGTCGGCTGCTCGTCTCACCATCTGCCATTCGCGGGTACGATCTCGCTACGGCCGGAGACGCTGGAAGCGATTTGTGTCGATTATTGCACAAGCCTGGCGCGGCACGGCTTCAAGCGTATCCTGATTCACTCGGGTCACATTGGCAATTTTCCGGTCCTGAAGGACATGCTCGGTCGCTTGCGCGAGGCCGTCCCCTCGGATGTCGAGATCCTGGCGTTCTTCGACTCGACGAAATGGATCGACACGTGGCGCGATGCGGTGCGCGAAGCCGGAGGAGACGTGTCGGCCGTCGGCGGGCACGCCGACATCGCCGAGACGTCGCTGATGATGGTCATTAGGCCCGACAGCGTCAGACCGGACCGCTTCGAGGTGGGCCATCTTGGCGGCTTGTCGGAGGCTGATCTCGAGCTGATGTGGAAGAACGGCATCCGATCGGTTTCGCAGAACGGCGTGATCGGAAGTCCGATCGGCTCGAGCTACGCCATCGGCGAAGCGTGCCTCGCGGCGGTCGCCGAGTTGCTGATCAAGACCTTCGATAGCGAGGCCGGAGCCGCTAGCGCCCGCCGTTGACGGTCAGCCCGTCCGCTGCGTGGCGAAGCTTCCCGGGGCGTCTGCCATGTTGCGAATGCTGACAGCATAAAATTCGGAAAGCGTTACTACGCAACGCGGCTTTCGGGCGAAAATATCGCCACGCCTATGAAACCCTGTGCCATCTCGCAAGCTAAAAGGATTGAGACATGGCACTTACGTTTGGGTTCTGGTCTGAACAGGAAACCCAGGTCGGCCACAGTTACTCGCGCAGGCTTCACGAACTGGTCGACGAAGTCCGTCTGGCCGAGAAGGTCGGCTTCGACTGCGTCGCGCTCTCCGAGCAGCACGTGGCACTGGGCGGGATCTCGAGCTCGGCGCCCGAAGTGGTGTTCGGCTATCTGGCCGCGGTGACGTCGCGCGTCAAGCTGCGCGCGGCGGTGACGCTGATGCCGCAGCGCATCAATCACGCCTTGCGTTCGGCCGAGCGGCTTGCCGTGACCGACATCCTGTCCAACGGCCGCATGGAATTCTACGGCGGCCGCGCCAACACCACCATCGCGATGCGGGCGTTCAACGTCGATCCGAATGAAACGCTGGCGCAGATGGAAGAAGGACTGGCGCTGCTGAAAACGGCGATGCGCCAGGACATTTTCACGTTTGACGGCAAGTACTACCAGATCCCTCCGCGCCAGCTGGTTCCGAAGCCGCTGCAGAAGCCGCATCCGGTGATCGGGATCGCGGCGACCAGCGAGCGCAGTCATCTCTGGGCGGCCTCGCAGGGCTTCGCCGTGATGAGCAGCAACATCTATCAGGGCTGGGAAGCTCAGCAGAAGCTGATCGACGCCTATCAAAAGAACTGGAAGTGCGACGCGGAGGGACCGCTGCCGCGTCCGCGTATCGGCATTCCGCTGTTCATCGGCATCGGGAAAACGGACGAGCAGGCCAAGGCAGATTATGCCGGCCCGCTAATGCACTATGCCAAGATCTCGACCGATGCCTATCCGCGTCTCGCGGCGATTGCCGACGACTACAAATACATGGGGGAGAGCGTGCCGTCGATGGAGCGCGCCGCCAACGACTGGGACTATCTGGTCAACGAGTCGGCCACGACGGTGTGCGGCAGCCCCGATACGGTCATTCGTCAGATCGAGAAGTTCGAGGCCATGGGTATCGACGAGGTGCTGCTGCACATGGACTCTGTCCCGCACGAAAAGATCATGGAGGCGATCGACATGGTCGGTCGCTACGTCATCCCGCATTTCAACGACGGGAACAATGTCGTGCGGCCGACCGAGGAGATCCTCGGGCAGATCCGGCTGATGCGGACCCAGAAGCAGTAATCGAACGGTGAAATCAATGTCGCAATACGGCTACAAGTACCTGATCGTCGAGCAGCGCGCCACTGGCGTCGCGATCGTCACGATGAACCGCCCGGAGATCCTCAACGCGATCAACTGGGAGATGCACGAGGAGCTCGAAGACGTCTTCGTCAAGCTGGATCACGACAGTTCTGTCAACGCGATCGTTCTCACCGGTGCGGGCCGCGGATTTTGCTCTGGTGGCGATCAGAAGTCGCTGGATAAGGGAACGCTGCCGTCCCCGACGCGCAGCGGTCGCCACCTCATCCGCAACATGTTGGAAGTCGAAGTGCCGATCGTCGCGGCCGTCAACGGTGTCGCGGTCGGCCTGGGTGCCACGCTCGCGCTGTTCTGCGACGTGATCTATGCGAGCTCGACAGCCCGTTTCGCCGACACGCACGTCAATGCCGGCGTCGTCGCGGGCGATGGCGGCGCGGTGATCTGGCCGCTGCTGATGGGGCCGGTACGCGCGAAGCACTATCTGATGACCGGCGAATTCATCTCCGCCGAGAAAGCGGCTGCTATCGGCATGATCAACGAGGTGGTCGCAGACGGCAACGTTCTCGATGCCGCGATCGAATACGCCGAACTGCTGGCAAGCGGGCCGAAGGAATCGATCGTGTGGACCAAGTACAGCGTCAACAAGATCATCAAGCAGTACGCCCACCTGCTGCTCGACACCTCTGCGGCGCTGGAGATGTTGACGTTCAAGTCGCCCGAGCGGGCCGAGGCGGTTGCCGCATTCGCAGCCAAGCGCAAGCGTTTCGCGGAGCGCTGAGATGAACGTCGCTGAGATGACATCCGGCGCCCAGTTGGCGGATACGACCGTCGTGCAGCTTTTGGCCGCGCGACTCGCGGAGCGGCCCGACAAGATCGCCTTGCAACAAAAGCGTCACGGCGCCTGGACCGCCATGACGTGGGGCGCCTATGCGCAGCGTGTCGTGAACCTGGCCAGCGCGCTGCGGCGTGCTGGTCTCGAGCGCGGCGATCGGGTCGCGATCATGGGCGATTCGTCCGAGGAATGGCTGATCGCGGACATGGCCACGATGTGCGCCGGCGGCGTCATGGTGGGCGTGTACTTCACCTCGTCACCCGAAGAAGTGGCTTACTGCTTCACGGATTCAGGCGCGAAGTTCGCGTTCGTCGGCGGGGAGCCGCAGCTTCGCATCGTGCTCGCCTCCGGTCGGGCCGAGCAGCTCCGCGGCATCATCGTGCTCGACCTGGATTGGACCGGCGAGGCCTCGGCGTCGATCAAGTCGCTGGCCGACTTTGTTGGAGCACTCGATGTCGATGCGCATGACTATCTGCAGAAGGAGAGCGCGACAGCAAAGGCGTCCGATGTCGTCAGCATCGGCTATACGTCCGGGACGACCGGAAACCCCAAAGGCGCCATGCTGACGCACCTTTCCATTCTCGCCGGCGTTCATTGCATCACCCTGTTCGGCCCCAGCATGCGCGAAGAGGAGCACCGGGTGGTCGTGCATTTGCCGATGTCGCACACCGTGGCGCGCGGGCAGGCGACCACGTTGCCGCTGATCGCCGACGCAGTTCCATATTTCGGCGAGACGACCGCGGATTTCGCCCAGACGATCAAAGAGGTGAAGCCGACCTACTATATGGCGCCGCCGCGGTTCTACCAGCGCTTTGCGACACAGATCCTCAGCAAGGTGCATCCCGCCGGGGAAGCAGGAGATCAGAACTACACGCTCGCCATGACGATCGCGCGCAGGGCGCTCGAAGACCGTCAGCGCGGCCACGAGGATGCCTTCGTCTCGAAACTGTTCGCGGCCTGCCGCGAGCAAGTGTTCCTACCGCTGCTCGCGGAGGTCGGTTTCGACGAGCTGAAGGTCGCGTTCACCTCGTCGGCGGCGATGCCGTCCGAGCTGATGTCGCTGTGGCAGTTGTGGGGCTTGCAGCTCAAGGAGTGCTACGGCCAGACCGAACTGGTCGGTGCCAATCTGGTGCAGATGGCGGAGTGGCCGAAGGCCGGCAACGTCGGGGTCCCTCTGCCGGATCCGGCCTGGGAAACCGCCGTGCTCCAGGACGGCGAGATGATCGTCCGTGGACCGGGATTGTTCGCGGGCTATTGGAACAAGCCGGACGAGACGAAAGCGGCGCTTCGCGACGGCTGGCTCTACACCGGCGACATCGTCGAAGTGTCGCCGGAAGGAACCTTCAAGCTTGTCGACCGGAAGAAGGAGATCATCAACACGTCGAACGGCAAATCGATCAGCCCGACTCAGATCGAAAACGAGCTGAGGCACAGCCCGTTCATCTCCGAGGCGGCTGTGATCGGCGAGGGGCGAAAATATCTCACCGCCCTGATCGAAGTGGATGCCACCGCCACAATGGACTGGGCGAAGTCGCGCGACGACAAGATCGCGAGTTACGCGGACCTGGCAGGCTCCGAGATCGTCAACCGGCTGATCGAGGCGGAGATCGGCAAGGCCAACGGAAGGCTGGCGCGAGCCGAGCAGATCAAGGCGTTCCGCATTCTGCCGGAGGAGCTGTCGCTCGAGAACGGCGTGATGACGCCGACGCGGAAGAAGCGTCGCAAGCAGATCAACGAGCGCTATCAGTCGCTGATCGCGTCGCTCTACGACGAATCCGAGGAGAAATTGATCAAGGCGGAGATGGGCCTTTGACGTCGGCGGTCGCTCCTCAAACGTACGAAACCACTAGTCGAGAAAGATTTCACCCCTTAGCAACAGGACATTGAGATGACCAAGCGAAGCGGAATCACGCGGCGGACGATTGTAGGAAGCGGATTGGGAATTGCGGCAGGCCTGGTATCTAGGCCATCGTTTGCGGCGAACACGAAGGTGAAGGTGGGAGCGATCATGCCCAGCAGCGGCGTGCTGGCGTTTCCCGGTCAAGCCTGCGTGCGCGGCATCGATCTCGGCGTCAAATTCGCGCGTGAGAAGTTCGGGCTCGACATCGAGATCGTTCACGCCGATACGCAAAGCCGTCCGGAGAACGGTCGGATTGCCGCCGAGAGCCTGATCCGGCAGGGCTGCACCGTGCTGATCGGCGCGTGGGATTCCGGCGCCACCATTTCGGCGTTGCAGGCCTGCGAGGCCGCCAAGGTGCCCATGGTGGTCCACATCGCGAGCGCTACCCAGGTGACTTCGCAGGGCTTCACCCAGGTGTTCCGCTATTATCCCACGTCGCTGACCATCGTGCGGCAATCGCTGACCGAGCTGAAGTCCGTGCTCGGCACGCTGAAGGATCCGCCGAGCAGCGCGGTCGTTCTCCATCTCAACAACACGATGGGGCAGTCGACGGCGGCCAGCATCGATCAGGCGTGGAAGGAAGTGGATGTTCCGCTCAAGATCGCGCAGTACATTGCCTATGACGAGAAAGCGAAGGATCTGTCGGTAGAGGTCGCCAAGGCGAAAGCGTCGGGTGCCGATGCTTTGATCTCGGTCACGCGCGTCAACGACGCGATCATGATCGCGCGCGAATGCATCAAGCAGGGCTGGGACCCAAAGATGGTGTTTTCGCCCAACTCCAACGGCGTGTCGGACAAGGCGTATCACGACGCGCTCGGAAAGTATGGTGACGGTCCGATTCTGTCGGCGTTGTGGCTCAATCCCAAGGGCGCCGAGACCGACAAGATCGTGAAGATGTTCGCGGCCGACTACCCGAATGACTGGTTCGATGCCAATGCGGGCTGCGCGTTCGAGGCGGTGCAGATCGTCGCAGACGCCGTGACGCGGGCGGCGTCGCCGGAGTCGGCGGCGATTCACGGCGCGCTCAAGAAGACCGACATGAAGCCGATCCTGATGTACGGCGACAACACCAAGTTCGACGAGACCGGCCAGAACATCCACTGTTCGATGGTGATGCTGCAGGGTTTGAAAGGCAGGCCGCGGGTGGTGGCTCCAAAGGCCATTGCGGAAGTGTCGCTCGAGTATCCGCTTGCGCCTTACAGCAAACGTTGACGTCGTTACGGGCGGCCCCACGAAAGCGTCGTGGGGTCGCGGTCGTCAAAGGCTCAGGCAGGGACGTGCGAACTAGGGCAAACCGTCCGAATTGATCAGGCGCGACCGCTCGGCAAGGAAGCGGCGGGGGCTCTTTCCCATCGTCTTCTTGAACATCGTGATGAATGCGCTGGGCGTTTCGTAGCCCAGTTCGAGCGACACAGCCTGGACCGAAGTGCCCGCCGTGAGGCGTTGCATGGCGATCAGAATGTGGAGACGCTGGCGCCAGCGCCCGAAGGTCATCCCTGTTTCCTTGGCGATGAAGCGTGCGAACGTACTCTCGCTCATCGCGTAGCGCGAGGCGACTTCGTCCATCGTGCTGCGGTCGCCCGGATTATTCAACAAGGAGGTCGCGAGGTGTTGAAGACGGGCGTCGGGGGAGATCGGCAGATACATTTCATCCGTTGTCGACATCTGCACGAGTTCGTCGAGCAAAACGCGGCCGAGACGGCTGGTTGGTCCTTCCAGCGGATAGAGCGGTGGGAACACCGAGAGACGGTGGATCAATTCGCGCACCAGCGACGTGATCATCAGCGTGCAGCAGGTCCGCGGCAGCATGCTGACCTGCGGATCGATGAACACGGTGTAGAGTTTGCCGAAATCGGCCACGCAATTGCTGTGCTGCACGCCGGCCGGGATCCATACCGCGCCTTGCGGAGGCACGATCCACAAGCCGCCAGGCGCCCGGCACATCACCGAGCCATGAGATGCGACGACCAATTGGCCTTTGCGGTGTGAGTGCAGCGGCAGATCGTCGTTGTCTTTGCTGGTTTCGAGACAGAATGAAGTGACGGGACGATCGAACTGATCCGGATCGACAGGATCATAGTTGATCCGAAGATCGGGCAGATCCATTCGCGCAAATTCGCGATCGAACTCGGTCTCGGGCGGCATTTCAATCCTGCCAATTCGTCAAGTCGGTCAAGCTTTGATGCAGATCCTGCTGCTAGCCGAGGTTAGCTGTTTTGAAAGGTCAGGTCACTAGTCGCGGCGAGCCGTCGAGTTCGCTGATCTGCGACAAGATGCCCGCTACTGCGGCGTGAGCGCTGAGCGATGCGGCATGCTGCGCCGTGACCAAGCGGGAGCACCTGTCAGGCGGCCGACGGCTCGATCACTCGCCCGATTAAACCAACAGCAGAGAATGCTGCAATGCGAGCCTCGGCGTCCCGCCGGAGCCGGGCAATCTGTCGGAACGCGGCCGTATTCAGCAGCACGTGCCATAGCACCCGATGCTACCAAGTGCGGGCTTTCGAGGAGCCCGACGCATGACTGCACACATCGATCCGCCACGCAAGGCCGTCAACGCCGATCAGGATGCGGTCGAAACCGCCGATTGGCTCGCCTCGCTTGGATCGCTCCACCACAGCGCCGGTGCCGAGCGCGTGCGATACATCCTGGCTGCGCTCGATCGGCGCGCGAAGGAGCTCGGCGTTCTGCTGGACTCTCCGCCGTTCTCGCCCTATCGAAATTCGATTCCGCTTGAGCAGCAGAAGCCCTACCCCGGCGACATCGCGATCGAGACCCGTCTGACGGCAATCATTCGCTGGAACGCGCTCGCGATGGTGGTCCGTGCCAACAAGGCCTATGGGGAACTCGGCGGGCACGTCGCCAGCTACGCCTCGGCGGCAGAGATCTTCGAAGTCGGTTTCAATCATTTCTTTCGCGCGTCAAGCTCCGAGTCGGAGGGGGACTTGGTGTATTTCCAGCCGCATTCGTCTCCTGGAGTCTATGCACGAGCGTATCTCGAAGGCCGATTGTCGGACGAAAATTTGAAGCTGTATCGCCAGGAACTGAGTGGCCCCGGTCTGTCGTCCTATCCGCATCCCTGGCTGATGCCAGAGTTCTGGCAGGTGCCGTCGGCGTCGATGGGCCTCGGCCCGATCAGCGCGATCTACCAGGCGCGGTTCATGAAGTATCTGCAGCATCGCGGCCTGGTGCAGACGGCTGGTCGTCACGTCTGGGGTGTGTTCGGCGACGGCGAGATGGACGAGCCGGAATCGATCGCCGGGCTCGCCCTGGCGGCACGGGAAAATCTCGACAACCTCACCTTCGTCGTCAATTGCAACCTGCAGCGCCTGGATGGGCCGGTCCGCGGCAACGGGCAGGTGATTCAGGAACTCGAATCACTTTTCCAGGGCGCCGGCTGGAACGTCATCAAGGTGCTGTGGGGATCGGACTGGGACGATATCTTCGCGCGCGATATCAAGCATGCGCTGCTGCGCAAATTCGCCGACACCGTCGATGGCAAATATCAGACGCTCGGCGCCAAGGATGGGGCCTACAACCTCGCCAACTTCTTCAGCGAGGATCCCGAGGTCCGGGCGCTAGTTGCGCACATGTCGGACGCGGATATCGACGGCCTGAAGCGCGGTGGCCACGACTTCAAAAAGCTGTTCGCGGCCTTTGCCGCCGCGAAGGACATTAAGGGTTGGCCGACCGTCATTCTGGCGAAGACCAAGAAGGGCTACGGCATGGGCGGCGCCGGCGAGTCGCGCATGACGTCGCACCAGGCCAAGAAGCTCGACGTCGACGCGCTGTATGCGTTCCGCGACCGGTTCGCCCTGCCGCTCAGCAACAAACAAGTCGAGGATCTGGAATTCTTCAGGCCTGCGGAAGACAGCGCGGAAATTCAGTACCTACGCGCCCGTCGCGCGGCACTCGGTGGGTACATGCCGGCGCGGCGACGCGCTTCGGCGGCGCTGCCAGTGCCGCCGCTGCAAACCTACGCGGAGTTCGCGCTGCGCGGCGACGGCAAGGAGACGTCGACCACGATGGCGATCGTGCGGCTGTTCACCAATTTGCTGAAGGACAAAACGCTCGGCCCGCGCATCGTTCCGATCGTCGCCGACGAAGCCCGCACTTTCGGAATGGCGAACCTGTTCAGACAGGTCGGCATCTACTCGCCGGCGGGACAGCTCTACGAGCCGGAAGATGCCGGTTCGATGCTGTACTACAAGGAAGCGATCGACGGTCAATTGCTGGAGGAGGGGATCACCGAGGCGGGGGCGATTTCGTCATGGACCGCGGCGGCGACCTCCTACAGCATCCATAACTTCCCGTTGCTGCCGTTCTATATCTACTATTCGATGTTCGGCTTTCAGCGGGTCGGCGATCTGATCTGGGCGGCGGCGGACCAGCGCGCGCGTGGCTTTTTGATCGGGGCGACGGCCGGCCGGACGACGCTCGGCGGCGAAGGCTTGCAGCATCAGGACGGGTCCAGCCATCTGATGGCGGCGACCGTTCCGAACTGCCGGGCCTACGATCCGGCATTCTCCTACGAGGTGGCCGTCATCGTGGATCACGGGATGCGGTCGATGCTCGAGCAGGGCAACGACGAGTTCTATTACCTCACGGCGATGAACGAGAACTATGCGCAGCCCTCGATGCCCGACGATGCACGCGACGGCATCATCAAGGGTCTCTATCGGGTTCTGCCGAGCGCTGACGGGCCGGCGAAGATCAGGCTGGTCGGCTCGGGCGCCATTCTCCCGGAGGCGCTCGCCGCCGCAGCGATGCTGCAAAGCGAATGGAAAGTGGCCTGTGAAGTCTGGTCGGCAACGAGCTTTTCCGAGCTGGCGCGGGAGGCGCGCGATGTGGAGCGAACTAATCGGCTCTCGCCGCTGTCGACCCCGGTCGAGAGCCACGTCGTACAATGCCTCGGCGGCAAGGTGCCGATCGTCGCGGCATCGGATTATGTCCGGGCGTATCCGCAACTGATCGGTTCTTACATCGAGGCGCCCTATACGGTGCTGGGCACCGACGGCTTCGGGCGCAGCGATACACGCGCCGCGCTGAGATCGTTCTTCGAGGTCGATCGCAAGCAGATCGTCGTTGCGGCGCTGTCGGCACTGGCAAAATTGGGTCAAGTGGCGCGTGAGCAGGTCGCCGAAGCCATCGCCAGCTACGAATTGCCGACCGGCGATGCATCGCCTTGGTCGCGCTGAGAGAGGGCGAAGCGCGCATGTCTCGTTCAATTGAAGTCGTTCTGCCAGATATTGGGGACTACAAGGATGTCCCGGTAGTCGAAATCAATGTGTCGGTCGGCGACGAGGTCACGATCGACATGCCGTTGCTGTCGATCGAGTCCGACAAGGCGACGATGGAGGTGCCATCCCCAGCCGCAGGCACGGTGGCCAAACTGATGATCGACGTCGGGGTGCGGGTTTCTCAAGGTTCGGTTCTGATGGTCCTCGAAGGTCGCGGCGAATCCACCGCGCCTCCGCCGGCGACTGCGTCGGCACCGCTGGTGGAGCAACGGATCTCGCAGCAGGAGGCGCTGTCACGGCCGGCGCCCGCGGCTCCAGTCGATGACTCGCGAGCACGTGCACAGCAGCCGCAGCCTAGCGGGGCGGCGCATGCATCGCCGTCGGTCCGCACTTTGGCGCGTGAGCTCGGCGTGACGCTGGACTCTGTCGTGCCCACAGGCCCCAAGGGCCGGATTTTGCGCGAGGATGTGGCGGCCTTCGTCAACGGACTGGGGCGATCGAGACCGGCGATGGCGCCTGAGCCCGGCGCCCCGGTCGATTGGCCCAAGGTGGATTTCGAGAGGTACGGCGCGGTCGAGCGCCTGCCGCTGACACGGATCCAGAAGCTGACCGGTACGAACCTCTCGCGCAACTGGAGCGTCATTCCCCATGTAACGAATATCGACAGAGCGGATGTGACCGACGCCGAAGCCTTTCGTCAGCTCGCCAATGCCGAGGCCGCGAAGGACACGGCGAAGCTCACCATGGTGTCGCTGCTGATCAAGGCCGCGGCCTTGGCGCTGCAGAAATACCCGCGCTTCAATTCGTCGCTCGATGGCGATGAGTTGATCCTCAAGCACTACGTCCACATCGGCGTCGCTGTCGACACGCCGAGAGGTCTGGTCGTGCCGGTGATCCGGGACTGCGATAAGAAGGGCCTTCGGCAGATTGCCGCGGAGATGCGCTCGCTCGCCGACAAGGCGCACGCGGGGCAGCTCGCGTCGGGCGACATGCAGGGCGGCTGTTTCTCGGTGTCGTCTCTCGGCGGCATCGGCGGTCAGGGATTTACGCCCATTATCAACGCGCCCGAGGTGGCGATCCTCGGCGCCGGGCGGGCCGCCACCGAGGCGGTCTGGAACGGCCGCGAGTTTGAACCGCGCCTCATCCTTCCGATGAGTCTGTCGTGGGATCACCGGGTCGTCGACGGCGTGGCTGGGGCCCGGTTCCTGGGCTTCGTCGCGTCGGTGCTCTCCGATCTGCGGCGCTTCGCATTGTGAGGACGCAGATGCGGACAGAGGAAATCCGGGTCCCCGACATCGGGGATTTCCGAGACGTCGAAGTCGTCGAGGTCCACGTCAGGGCGGGCGACGTCGTCGTGCGGGAACAGGCGTTGATCACAGTGGAATCCGACAAGGCCACGCTGGAGATTCCGTCGCCGATCGCAGGGGTGATCACGAGCATGTCGCTGCGTGTTGGAGACAAGGTGTCTCAAGGCTCCATGATTGGCACGGCGTCGGCGTCGGACGAAGCGGGCGCGCAAGGCCAGACGATCTCGGCGGATCAGGATGTTGGCCAGCGCGCAACAGATTATACGCGCTACGATCTTGTCGTGATCGGAGGCGGGCCGGGCGGCTATTCAGCAGCGTTTCGGGCCGCAGACCTTGGACTGAACACCGCGATCGTCGAACGATACGGCACCTTGGGCGGAGTTTGCCTGAACGTTGGATGTATCCCGTCGAAGGCGCTGCTTCATGTTGCGGCCGTCAAGGAGGAAGCCGAACGGATCGCGGACAAGGGCATTCGCTTCGCCGCGCCGCAGATCGATCTGCAGGAGCTGCGCGCCTTCAAGCACGGCACCGTCAAGAAGCTGACGGATGGGCTGAGCCAGATGGCGGCAGCGCGCCGCGTCACGGTGATCCGCGGCATCGCGAAATTCGCCTCCGCCATGCGGCTCGAGATTGTCGGTGAGGGGGCAGGCTCGCAGCAAATTGAATTTGGTCAATGCATCATCGCCACGGGCTCGCGCGCGGTGCAGCTGGCGGTGCTTCCCAAGGACGAGCGGGTGGTGACCTCGACCGGCGCGCTCGCGCTGCGAAGCATTCCGGGCCGCATGCTCGTGATCGGAGCGGGGATCATCGGGCTGGAGATGGCGACCGTCTACAGCTCGCTCGGCGCCAAGATCAATCTTGTCGAAAGGCTTCCCGATATCCTGGCGGGCGTGGATGCCGACGCGGTGAAGATCTGGCGTTCGCGCAACGCGCATCGCTTCGAGCATATCGACGTCGCAAGCAGCGTATCAACCGCCGAAATCACGCCGGACGGCGTGAGGGTCGGTACCACAGGCGCATCGGTACGGACACGATCGTACGATTTGGTGTTGCAATCGGCCGGCCGTGTTCCCAACAGTAGCGAGCTCGGCCTCGAACGGATCGACGTTGCCATCGATTCGAACGGCTTCATTCAGGTCGACGAGCAGATGAGAACGACGGCGCGCAACGTCTTCGCCATCGGCGACGTCGTCGGCGGTTCGATGCTGGCGCACAAGGCCGTTCACGAGGGGCACGTCGCCGCGGAAGTAGCTGCCGGGAAGCCGGCGGCCTTTACCGCGAAGATCGTCCCCAATGTCGCCTACACCGATCCTGAGATCGCCTGGGTCGGCAAGTCCGAGCGTGATGTCGCCGAATCCGGACGGAAGATCCGTTCGGCAAAATTCCCATGGGCCGCGTCCGGCCGGGCCATCGCGTCGGGCGCGTCCTATGGCATGACGAAGCTGCTGTTCGACGCCGAAACCGGTCGCATCGTCGGGGGCGTGATCGTCGGACCGCATGCCGGCGATATGATCGGGGAAATCTGTCTCGCTATCGAAATGGGGGCTGACGCGATCGATATCGGAAAGACCATTCACCCGCATCCGACCCTCGGCGAGACGATCGGCATGGCTGCCGAAGTCCATGAGGGCATTTGCACCGACCTGCCTCCAATCGCCAGAAAGCGGTAGATCAGTTGGCCCAATCGATGTCCGTTATCGAGGCCCTTGAACAACGTCGCGCCGGCGCCAAGCTCGGCGGCGGCGAGAAGCGCATCGACGCGCAGCATGCGCGCGGCCGCCTCACCGCGCGGGAGCGGATCGATCTACTGCTCGACAAGCATTCGTTCGAGGAGATGGACATGTTCGTCCAGCACCGCTCGACCGAATTCGGGATGGAGAAGACCAAGATTCCGGGAGACGGCGTGGTCACCGGCTGGGGCACCGTCAACGGCCGCAAAACCTTTGTCTTCGCCAAAGACTTCACGGTGTTCGGCGGTTCGCTGTCGGAGACCCACGCTCTGAAAATTACAAAATTGCAGGACATGGCGATGAAGGCGCGCGCGCCCATCATCGGCCTCTACGACGCGGGCGGCGCCCGCATCCAGGAGGGCGTCGCCGCGCTCGCCGGCTATTCCTACGTGTTTCGCCGCAACGTGCTCGCCTCGGGCGTGATCCCGCAGATCTCCGTCATCATGGGCCCCTGCGCCGGCGGCGACGTCTATTCGCCGGCGATGACCGACTTCATCTTCATGGTGAAGAACACCAGCTACATGTTCGTCACCGGCCCCGACGTGGTGAAGACGGTGACCAACGAGGTCGTCACCGCCGAAGAGCTCGGCGGCGCTTCCGTGCATGCCACGCGCTCCTCGATTGCGGACGGCGCTTTCGAGAACGACGTCGAGACGCTGTTGCAGATGCGGCGCCTGATCGACTTCCTGCCGTCCAACAATACCGACGGCGTGCCGGAATGGCCGAGTTTTGACGACATCGGCCGCGTCGACATGTCGCTCGACACGCTGATCCCCGACAATCCGAACAAGCCCTACGACATGAAGGAGCTGATCCTGAAGGTCGTGGACGAGGGTGACTTCTTCGAGATCGCGGATGCCTTCGCCAAGAACATCGTCACCGGCTTCGGTCGCATTGCGGGCCGCACCGTCGGCTTCGTCGCCAACCAGCCGATGGTGCTGGCCGGCGTGCTCGACAGCGATGCATCGCGGAAAGCGGCGCGCTTCGTTCGTTTTTGCGATGCCTTCAACATCCCGATCGTCACCTTCGTCGACGTGCCGGGCTTCCTGCCGGGCACCGCGCAGGAATATGGCGGCCTGATCAAGCACGGCGCAAAACTGCTGTTCGCCTATTCGCAGTGCACCGTGCCGCTGGTCACCATCATCACCCGCAAGGCCTATGGCGGCGCCTTCGACGTCATGGCCTCCAAGGAGATCGGAGCCGACATGAACTACGCCTGGCCGACCGCGCAGATCGCGGTGATGGGCGCCAAGGGCGCGGTCGAGATCATCTTCCGCGGCGACATCGGCGATGCCGACAAGATCGCCGCCCGCACCAAGGAATACGAAGACCGCTTCCTGTCTCCCTTCATCGCCGCCGAGCGCGGCTATATCGACGACGTCATCATGCCGCATGCAACGAGGCGCCGCATCGCACGGGCGCTGGCCATGCTGGGTGACAAGAAGATGGAAATTCCGGCCAAGAAGCACGACAACATTCCGTTGTAGGAAGAGCTGTGTTCAAGAAGATTCTGATCGCCAATCGCGGCGAAATCGCCTGCCGGGTCATCAAGACCGCGCGCCGCATGGGAATTGAGACGGTTGCGGTCTATTCCGAAGCCGACCGCGACGCCCTCCATGTCGAGATGGCCGACGAGGCCGTGCTGATCGGTCCGCCGGCCGCGGCGGAGAGCTACCTGGTCATCGAGAAGATCGTCGAGGCCTGCCGCAAGACGGGCGCGCAGGCCGTGCATCCCGGCTACGGCTTCCTGTCCGAGCGCGAGGCGTTTCCGCGCGCGCTGGAGGCGGCCGGCATCGTCTTCATCGGCCCGAACCCGGGCGCGATCGCGGCGATGGGCGACAAGATCGAGTCGAAGAAGGCGGCAGCCAAGGCCAAGGTCTCGACCGTGCCGGGCTATCTCGGCGTCATCGAGGACGACAAGCACGCGGTCAAGATCGCCGACGAGATCGGCTATCCCGTGATGATCAAGGCATCCGCCGGCGGTGGCGGCAAGGGCATGCGCATCGCGCATTCGACCTCGGAGGTCGCGGAAGGTTTCAACCTCGCCAAGGCCGAGGCCAAGGCCTCGTTCGGCGACGACCGCGTCTTCGTCGAGAAGTTCATCGTCGATCCCCGTCACATCGAGATCCAGGTGCTGGGCGACAAGCACGGCAATGTCGTCTATCTCGGCGAGCGCGAATGCTCGATCCAGCGCCGCAACCAGAAGGTCATTGAGGAGGCGCCGTCGCCGCTGCTCGACGAAGCCACCCGGCGAAAGATGGGCGAGCAGGCGGTCGCGCTGGCCAAGGCCGTGAACTACGATTCCGCCGGCACCGTCGAGTTCGTCGCGGGCCAGGACAAGAGCTTCTACTTCCTGGAGATGAACACGCGTCTCCAGGTCGAGCATCCCGTCACCGAGCTCGTCACCGGCGTCGACCTCGTCGAGCAGATGATCCGCGTCGCCGCCGGCGAAAAGCTCGCGCTGACGCAGAAGGACGTCACGCTGACCGGCTGGGCGGTGGAATCGCGCCTCTATGCCGAAGACCCGTTCCGTAACTTCCTGCCCTCGATCGGGCGGCTGGTGAAGTATCGGCCGCCGGCGGAAGTGAGCAAGGACGGCATCACCGTGCGCAACGACACCGGCGTGCAGGAGGGCGGCGAGATCTCGATCCATTACGATCCGATGATCGCAAAGCTCGTCACCCATGCGCCGTCGCGCGCGGCCGCGATCGAGGCGCAGGCGACCGCGCTGGACTCGTTCTACGTCGACGGCATCCGCCACAATATCCCGTTCCTGTCGGCGCTGATGCATCATCCGCGCTGGCGCGAAGGGCGGCTGTCGACCGGCTTCATTGCCGAGGAATTCCCCAAGGGCTTTGCGGTGCGCGTACCCGAAGGCGAGGTCGCCCGGCGCATCGCCGCGGTCGGCGCCGCCATCGATCACGTGCTGGGTGAGCGCAAGCGGCAGATCTCGGGGCAGATGGGCGGCCGCGTCGTGCAGCGCGAGCGTCGCCGCGCGGTCTGGCTCGACCGTCAGGAGATCCAGCTCGAGGTCGCTCGCGAGGGCGACGCGATCGCGGTGCGCTTCGTCGACGCCGAGGGTAAGGCCGGCAATTCGCATCTGTTGGCCTCGCCGTGGAAACCGGGCGATCCGGTCTGGCAGGGCACCATCGATGGCCACTTCGTCGCGGTGCAGGCGCGCCCGATCGCCAACGGCATCCGCCTCGCGCATCAGGGCGTCGAGGTGCCGGTCTATGTCTGGACCGAAGCGGAAGCGACCTCGGCGCGGCTGATGCCGGTGGCGACGGCCGCCGATACCGGCAAGAAGCTGCTTTGTCCGATGCCCGGGCTGATCGTCTCGATCGCGGTAACGGAGGGGCAGGAGGTCAAGGCCGGCGAGACGCTCGCGGTGGTCGAAGCCATGAAGATGCAGAACGTGCTCCGCGCCGAGCAGGACGGCACCGTGAAGAAGATCCACGCCAGTGCCGGTGCGACGCTCGCGGTCGACGCGCTGATTTTGGAGTTTTCCTGAATACCGCAAGAGGCGACCTGAGATGGGCAGCCTGACTGCAGGAATTCCGGTTACTTCCAGGCAGAAGTGATGTTGGGCAGCTCGGCGTCACTTGGGATTAGGTGGACTTGATGAAAACCGAACGGTTGGCATTGGCATCGGGCTTTGCGCCTGCTTCACGCCAGGACTGGCACAAGCTGGTTGATGGCGTGCTAAAGGGAGCGCCGTTCGAAAAGCTGATTGGTAGGACGTACGACGACTTGAGAATCGAGCCGATTTATCTCCGCGCGAAAGACATTGCACTAGTCGACGGGCGGGCACCCGCGGCGCCTTGGCAGATCATGCAGCGCATCGATCATCCAGACGCGGTGACGGCCAATAGGCAGGCCCTTCACGATCTGGAGAATGGGGCGACGGGCCTGGCGCTCGTCTTTGCCGGCGCCAACAGCAGCCGCGGGTTCGGTCTCGATCAAACGGCAGGTACCGTCGCCAAAGCTTTAAAGGACGTCCACCTTGATGCCGGCATCGGGATTGAACTCCAAATTGGTACAGACGGGCGTAAGACCGCGATCCATGTTGCGGAATATGTGAAGTCGGTCGGTCTCGATCCTGCCGTCTGCGACATTCGATTTGGGCTCGATCCGCTGGGCGCGTGCGCCCTAAGCGGACGCAGTCCATACACTTGGGAAGAAATCGCACGGAACGTTGCCAGCACGATCAAAGGGCTTGTAACGCTGGGGTTCAAGGGGCCGTTTGCCGCGAGCGACGGGCGTATCGTTCATGACGCCGGCGGCTCAGAAGTGCAGGAGCTTGCCTTTGTGCTCGCCTGCGGCGTGGCATATCTGCACGCTATGGAGGCAGCGCGCATTCCGCTGGATCAAGCGCGAAGTATGATCTATGCGCGACTCACTGCTGACGCCGACCAGTTTTTGACTATGGCTAAATTCCGCGCGTTGCGACTCCTCTGGGCGCGCATCGAATCGGTGTGCGATGTGGCGCCGAGGCCGCTGTTCATTGCGGCTGACACGTCCTGGCGCATGTTGACCCGGCGCGATCCCTACGTAAACATGTTGCGCGCTACCTTGGCTACATTCTCTGCGGGAATCGCCGGTGCCAATGCGATCACAGTCCTGCCGCACACGTTGGCGCTCGGCCTTCCAGACTCGTTTGCCCGGCGCGTGGCCCGCAACACGCAGCTTCTGCTGCTGGAGGAAAGCAATCTTGCCAAGGTTAGCGATCCTGCCGCAGGTGCTGGCGGCATTGAGGCGCTAACAACGGAGCTTTGCGAGGCGGCCTGGAGGAGTTTTCAAGAGACTGAAAATGCGGGCGGCATTTTTGCCGCTCTACAGCAAGGAACGCTTCAGGCGAAGATCACAGCTACACGCACAGCGCGCTGTGCAAATCTCGCGAAACGCAGCGACCCGCTGACCGGAGTGAGCGAGTTCGCAAACCTTGGCGAAGGCGCAGCGGCGGTACTAAGCGTAAGACCGATGGCTCTTCCGCTTAGCTTTGATCAGAAGTTCGTATTCGACCCACTGCCGCCGATCCGGCTTGCGGAACCGTTCGAATCGCTCCGCGATAAGTCCGATGCGATATTGAAGCTACTCGGCGCGCGGCCGCGAGTGTTTCTTGCTAATCTCGGCACACCGACCGACTTTACGGCCCGCGCGACATTCGCCAAGAGCTTCTTCGAAGCGGGAGGAATTGAGGCTATCGACGGCGCCGGCTTCGCCGACCCAGCCGAGCTTGCCCTCGCATTCACGGGCTCTGGTGCCGAACTTGCCTGCCTTTGCTCCAGCGATAAGATTTATGCGGAGTGCGCCGAAATCTCCGCCCACGCGCTTCAGCAAGTCGGAGCTAGGCACATCTATTTGGCGGGACTTCCCTCTCTATCCGAGCCCGCGTTTCCGCGGGCTGGCATCTGCAGCTTTATTCACGTCAGTTGCGACGCCTTGGCAACGCTAAATGCCGCTTACAACCGGATCCAAAACCCGAAGGTTTCCGGATAATCGACAATCGAACGCGAACACTCAGATGTCATCCATCAGCGTTATCCCGAATTTTGCAAGTATTGCTTTCGAAAGGTGCTCGGTCGCCGCTTCTTCCGTTTCCGTCGATCCGTGGGTGACTCCGGAGGGCATTCCGGTCAAGTCGGCATACGGAGAAGCAGATATCGCCGGGCTCGATTTCCTTGAGACCTGGCCAGGCATCGCGCCGTTCCTGCGCGGTCCCTACCCGACCATGTATGTCAACCAGCCCTGGACTGTGCGGCAATATGCCGGCTTCTCCACGGCGGAGGATTCCAACGCGTTCTACCGCCGCAATCTCGCTGCCGGACAGAAGGGCCTCTCGGTCGCCTTCGATCTCGCCACCCACCGCGGCTATGACTCCGATCATCCGCGCGTCGGCGGCGACGTCGGCATGGCCGGCGTCGCCATCGATTCCGTCTACGACATGCGCACGCTGTTCGCAGGGATTCCGCTCGACCAGATGAGCGTGTCCATGACCATGAACGGCGCAGTGCTGCCGATCCTCGCGCTCTATGTCGCCGCCGCCGAGGAACAGGGCGTGCCGCCGGAGAAGCTGTCGGGCACCATTCAGAACGACATTCTGAAAGAGTTCATGGTGCGCAACACCTATATCTATCCGCCGGCGCCCTCGATGCGGATCATTTCGGACATCTTTGCCTACACCTCACAAAGGATGCCGAAATACAATTCGATCTCGATCTCCGGCTATCACATGCAGGAGGCCGGCGCGACGCAGGACCTCGAGCTAGCCTATACGCTCGCCGACGGCGTCGAATATCTGCGCGCCGGCCTCGCCGCCGGTCTCGACGTCGACCGCTTCGCGCCGCGGCTGTCGTTCTTCTGGGCGATCGGCATGAACTTCTTCATGGAGGTCGCCAAGCTGCGCGCCGCGCGCCTGCTCTGGGCCAAGCTGCTGAAGCCGTTCAATCCCAAAGATCCTCGCTCGCTATCGCTGCGCACGCATAGCCAGACCTCGGGCTGGTCGTTGACCGCACAGGATGTCTTCAACAACGTGATGCGCACCACCGTGGAGGCGATGGCGGCGACCCAAGGCCACACCCAGTCGCTGCACACCAACGCGCTCGACGAGGCTTTGGCGCTGCCGACCGATTTCTCGGCGCGCATCGCCCGCAACACCCAGCTGTTCCTGCAACAGGAGAGCGGCACCACCCGCATCATCGATCCCTGGGGCGGCTCGTATTACGTCGAGCGGCTGACGCGCGACCTCGCGGCCAAGGCGTGGGGCCACATCCAGGAGGTTGAGGAACTCGGCGGCATGGCCAAGGCGATCGAGGCCGGCCTGCCGAAGCTGCGCATCGAGGAAGCCTCGGCCAAAACCCAGGCCCGCATCGATGCCGGCAAGCAGGCGGTGATTGGCGTCAACAAGTACAAGCCGACCGACGAGACGCCGATCGACATTCTCAAGGTCGACAACACCAATGTCCGCCGCCTGCAGATCGACAAGCTGACGCGACTGAAATCCGAGCGCAACCAGAAGGACGTCGAAGCCGCGCTCGCCGCGATCACGCGTTCGGCCGGGGAAGGCAACGGCAACCTGCTGGCGCTGGCGATCGACGCGGCGCGTGCGAAGGCAACCGTCGGCGAAATTTCGGACGCGATGGAGAAAGTGTTCGGGCGGCACCGCGCCGAGATCAAATCCATCACCGGCGTCTACAAGCGGGAGGCGTCCAGCATGGGCAACCAGGTCGAGAAGGTTCAGGCGCTGATCGACGCGTTCGAGGAAGCGGAAGGCCGCCGTCCGCGCATCCTGGTCGCCAAGATCGGCCAGGACGGCCACGACCGCGGCCAGAAGGTGATTGCGTCGGCGTTCGCCGATATCGGCTTCGACGTCGACATCGGGCCGCTGTTTGCGACAGCCGACGAGGCCGCGCGGCAGGCGGTCGAGAACGACGTCCACATCCTCGGCGTCTCCTCGCTCGCGGCCGCGCACCTCACCGCGGTGCCGGAGCTGAAGGCCGCGCTGAAGAAGCAAGGCCGCGAGGACATCATGATCATCATCGGCGGCGTGGTGCCGCCGCAGGACTATGATGAGCTCTACGCCGCCGGTGCCGAAGCCATCTTCCCGCCCGGTACCGTGATCGTAGACGCCGCGGATCAGCTGATCCAGAAGCTCAATGCTCGGCTCGGGCACAGTGAGGCGGCATATAGTAAGCGCCACGGCAGATAGTAACGGCGTATCGGTCCAGATTGAAAGCTCAAAGCCGGGGCGTCGAACGTACGATTTGATCCTGCAGTCCGCAGGCAAAGTGCCTAACAGCGCAAATCTGGGCTTGGAGAAGATTGGTGTAAGATGCGACGCAAAGGTTTCGTTGCAGTCAATAGGCAAATGCGGACGAATTTGCCTCATATTTTCGCGATCGGCGATGTCGCGGGTAACCCGATGCTCGCCCATAAGGCGGTTCACGAGGGGCATGTCGCGGCAGAAGCGGCTGCCGGGCTCAAGAGCTTCTTTGACGCGAAGATCGTCCCGAACGTCGCCTACACTGATCCTGAGGTGGCCTGGGTTGGCATCATGGAACATGAAGCGGCCTCCTCAGGCAGGCACGTTAGATCCGCGAAGTTTCCGTGGGCTGCCTCGGGCAGAGCGATCGCCTCGGGCGCGTCTTATGGCATGAACAAGCTGATCATCGACCAAGAGACGCACCGCATCATCGGCGGTGTGAACGTTGGCCCGCACGCTGGCGACATGATTGGAGAAATCTGCCTGGCGATCGAGATGGGCGCCGATGCAATTGATCTCAGCAAGACCATCCATCCGCATCCGACGTTCGGAGAGACAATAGGCCTGGCTGGCGAAGTGTATGAAGGTGTTTGCACGGATGTGTTGCCGGGTCCGAAGAGATCGACCAAGCGCGCGAGCCACTAGAAATCCAAAAACCTGAGCCGGCATCAGGTGCCTCGCTGCCGTTCGTTCATAGGGGACCCGAATATGGCGGGGAGTTCTCGCAGGGAAGTAAAGGTACCTTTGAGCGTTCAAGAGGAGGAATTTGCCGCGGCATGTCGAGACTTCGTTCTGGAGACGAAACCTGATCTCGCGGCATCCATCGTCATTGTAGACAACCAGCTCAGGATTGTGAACGATCCGCATGTTCGGCTCGCGTTTGTAGAACTTGGTCTTGCCAGATTGGTACGAGTTCTACATCTCGCAATCGAGGGCAAGGCGATTGCGCTCAAAAGAGTGCCAAGACTCCTGTTCGACCTGGCGAGCTATAGAAGGAAGATACTCCGCGCGCTAGGTAGGGACGATTGAGGACAGCCCCTCGGGTCACTAGCACGATTCATTCAGCGCGCAGAGTCATGGAATAGATACTCATCGACGCAACGGGGACCGGCAGTCATCCCTTGGCAGGAGATTCGGATCTCTGAATTGCAAAGGCGGGTACGGCGGTGCGGGCATTGCGAGATCGGAGCCGGGCGATGAAATGAACCGGACGCGTGGAGCCTGGTGATCGGGACCTTCCAAGTCTCGCGCGCGCTCTTTGTCGTGCTGTCGAAATCGTACGACCCGTCAAATGCCGGAAACGGTGCGGAGAGATGCCGACTTCAGCACAAAATGCGGTCTGACATGTACGATAGTATTGCTGCCGGAGGTCGTTCGTTGGGTTTCTACGATCGAATTCCGCATTCGGCGTCTGCGAAAGATTTGCGATCTTTCGTTTTCCTCCCTCTACTCGGCCCGGCGCGATCGCCGGGCCCTTTTTCTCGGCTGCTGACGATATCTAGTGCCGCTCGAAGCCGGTTGATCAGCGTCGTATGATCTTCTTCAAGATTTCGGTGAGCGCTCGAAATTCATCTTGGGTCAGCGGAGCGAATGTCTCGCCGGAAATCTCGCCAATAGTTTCAATCGCTGCGTCCGCTATCCGTCTTCCCTTCTCGGTCAAATCTATCTCGCGTCGCCGCGGATCCAGAGGGTCTTTGGAGCTCTTGATGAGGCCGCGAGATTTCAGGCGATTGATAACGCCGGTGATGGTCGCCGAATCATAATGAATTAGCCGTCCTAAGTGGTTTTGCGAGCAAGGGCCTACCTCCTTCAATTTCGCTAGCGTCGAGAATTGGGGCCCCGTTAATTCTTCAACCATCTTAGCGGCAAAGATGGACGTGTGAGTACGGAGCGCGACTCGCAACAAAAAGCCCGGTGCGTCATCCAGCCGGTACGAATCTATAGCTTCTTTCACTTTCCCGGCCGCGCGCGGCTTTGTCTTGGGTTGCACCACTTTTTGCTTCCTTGCCGTAGGTTGCCTCAGTTCAAAAAATACAGGCCTCAAGCTCCGAAGGTCTCCGGTGCCGGCCGATTGTCTACATTTCCCGACCTAGGAAATCCATCTTTGTTCGACTTCATTCTGTTTAATGCGATTTGCTTCGTTGAGAGCCCCGGAAGTGGCTCGCTTCGATGCGTCCGTCGTTCGCATATCGAAATCCGCTCCGCCTAAGAGGCAAACCCATTCTCGCACGCGCTGGGCTAGACCGATTCGCTCCGGCTTGCCTCCGATCACGGGAAGAGAACATCTAATACTTGCAAGCAAGTGCAGCACTTGCATACAAGTGATAAATGTTGTAGTGTCCTAAGATTGCTCCCCGGACCTTGGCTTCACGCCTTACGGACCGGCGCACCAAAGTACCATCGGATTTGCGTATGTCGGCGATTGACAACATGAGTTCCGTTCGGCCCGACCTGATCGAAAAGGTTACGGGCCGCGCCGAGTACGTTACCGACCTGACGGTTCCGGGGATGCTGCATGGGTTTGTGGTTCGCTCGCCAGCCATTCATGCCCGCATCGCTTCTATCGATTCGAGCGTTGCACGGGCCATGGACGGCGTTGTGGACGTGCTGATCGGCGAAGACGTCGCCTCGTTCGGTAACTGGGGCGTTGTGCTTAAAGACCGGCCGATCATTGCGACCGACCGCGTGAGATATGTGGGCGAACCCGTCGCCGTGGTGATCGCGGAGACAATCGAGATTGCAGAAAACGCCGCAGAACTAGTCGATGTGGGATACGATGACCTTCCGCGCGCAACGACCATCCAGGAAGCCCTGGCGGAAGAAGCGCCGCTCATCCACGAGCGCCATGAAAATCTGGAAGACTTTTATTTCAAGGGCGGCGCCCGGCCGACCCAGAACACCAACATTTTCCACACTTACCGGAACAACGTCGGAGACGTTGACGCGGCGGAGGCGACCGCAGCGTATATCCACGAAGATCGCTTCACTTTCCCGGCCACTTCTCACTTCGCAATGGAGCCGCATGCGGTCATTGCGGATTTCCAGCGGGACTCTCTGACGGTTTGGGCAGGTGCACAAACGCCGACCGCTGTTCAGAAAGTGCTATCGCGCCTCTTCGGGCTGCAACTGGCCAAGGTCCGGGTGATCGTTCCGTTTGTCGGCGGAGGGTTTGGCGGCAAGGCCTCGGTGAAGATTGAGCCTTTGGTCGCCGCTGCTTCGTGGAAGGTGCAACGCCCGGTCCGGATTGCCCAATCCATAGCTGAATCGATGCTCACGTGCAGAAGGTTGGGCGCCGACATCACGATTCGAACGGCTGTGGACGCCAACGGACGGATCCTCGCCAAGAGCGCCAAACTGCTGCTCGATGGCGGGGCATATTCCGACACAGGCTCGGCCGTCGCCACTAAAGCGGCAAATCGCATCATGGGCCCCTACGCGGTGCCCAATCTGCGTCTTGAGGCCTGCGCGGTCTACACGAACACCGTTCCAGGTGCGGCGTTCCGCTCGATCGGGGGGCCGCAAGCTGTTTGGGCCAAAGAATCGCACATGGATAATGTCGCGGCGGCAATCGGCATGGATCCGTCCGAGTTTCGGTTGCGGAATTTGGCGTCCCGCGGTGAGCGCATCCGCCCCGATTTGCGGGCGTTCGATATGGATATGAGTGAGCTGATGGGTCGAGTGACCCAGTCGTTCGCATCGGAGGTGAAGGCCTCCAACCGGCAAGCGCGCGGATTGGCAGTCGCCGCGACCGATCCGGCCAATACGCCGATTAGTAACGCGATCGTACGTCTCAAGATCGACGGGTCGATCCTCGTTTCGGTCTCCAGCATTGAAGTCGGCCAGGGCGCGCACGCGACCATGGCGCGCATCGCATCGCAGACCTTGAAGCAGCCAGCCTCCGCGGTAACCGTCTTGCGCACCGATACGGCCGTCGCCCCTTACGACTGGGGCACAGGCGCAAGCCGATCGACCGTGGTCGTCGGCCTTTCCGTCGAGAATGCCGCACTCGACGCAGCCGATCAGATACTCGAAATGGTTGCTGATGTTTGGGAGCTTCCCCGGGAGAACCTCTCGCTTGTTGAGGGCGGTGTCACGACCGGATCCGAGGTTCTCACTTTCCACCAGATTTTTCACCGCACGCTGGGTGTCGATTCGGGAGAGGTCATCGGCCGCGGCGCGATTACGCCACGCTCGAAGAAGGGTGCCCTGGTTGAGTCCCCTCTGTTCTGGGAGACTTCCGCGGGCCTCGCTGAAATCATTGTCGATGAAGACACCGGCGAGATCCATGTCACCCGATATGCCAGCGCCGCTGACGTCGGCCGCGTGATCAATCGCGTTGCGGCGGAAGGGCAGGACGAGGGGGCTGCAATCATGGGCCTCGGACACGCACTTTATGAAGTGCTGGAGTTCGAGGATGGCCAGCCGGTCAATGCGACGCCGATCGATTATTCGATACCGCGCATCTCCGACGTTCCCCCCGTGTTTGACACCATCCTTGTCGAAAACGGCGACGGTCCCGGTCCAGGCGGCGCCAAGGGAATGGGCGAGGGAGCGATCCTTCCGGTCGCGCCCGCGATCGCCAATGCGCTGTTCTCCGCCTACGGCATTCGGATCACCGAGCTGCCAATGACGCCCGAAAAGGTATGGCGCGCCCTGCAGAAGAGGAACTGAATTCATGGAATTCAATATGTCGATGGTGGTGCCCGCGACGCCGGCGGAGCTTTGGAGCACGCTGATCGACGTCCCTCGCATATCGGGTTGCATCCCCGGCTGCGAAAATGTCGAGGAAATCGAGCGGCTTGCAACTTACAAAGCGACCGTCAAACAGAAGATCGGCCCGTTCAAAGTCGAGGTCCCGGCCGACATCATCGTTGAATCGATAACGGAGCCGTTTCACGTCCGCACGCGCGCCACGGGCCGCGACAAGATCACCGGGACGAGGCTGGCGGTTGTTCTCGACGTGACTGTGACGCCGGAAGGGGCGGGGTCCACATTCGCCGTGGACGCGAAGGTCGACGTGCAAGGTCGCCTCGCGACTATGGGGTTCGGCGTCATCAAGCGTCGCGTCGATCAGAACTTCGAGGAGTTCGAGAAGCGGCTCAAAGAAATGTTGGGCGCGACCTGATCATGCTGCCTTCACCCTTCGCATTCGAGAGGCCTTCGACGATTGCCGGCGCCGTACGTGCGGTCGGAAAGTCCGGTGACGGCATGTTCTACTCCGGCGGAACTGAATTGCTACTGGCGTTGAAGTTGCGCGTCATCCATACGGACCGGCTCATCGACATTAAGGGAATCAACGGACTTGACCGCATTGCTCTGAACGATGCGAATGACATCGAACTCGGTGCGCGCTGTACGCACAACAAGATCGCCAATGATCCTGTTATTCGCGCGCATGTGCCGGCGCTGTCCTCGCTCTGTGCCAACGTTGCGAACATCAGGATCCGCAGCGTTGGAACGATCGGAGGCAATCTGTGCTTCGGAGAGCCCCACGCCGATCCGCTGACTATGCTCGCGGCCTTGGACGCACGGCTGGTGCTTATTGGCCCCAGCGGTACGCGTGTCGTTCACGCTGACGATTTCATCCGAAGTGAGCTGGAAACGGTGCGGGAGCCGGATGAGCTTCTGACAGTCATTGCGTTTTCGCGCCCTACCGGACCGGTGACCTATCGGCGGTTCAAGCATGGTGAGAGGCCCTCGGTGAATGTCGCGATGGCTTGGTCGCTGGGCCCCAGCGGAAGGACGATCAGAAGCGCCCGCGTGCGGGTCGGAGCGCTCGGTTCGCGACCTCAGCCTTTGAAGGCCATCGAAGATGTCCTCCAAGGCATATCCGTCGCTGAAGTCCGCCCGGCGATCGAGGCGGTGCTCCCGACGGCGCTGGGCGAGTTGGAAGTCAACGAGGATCGGCATGGCGGCGCCGAATATAAGCGGCACCTTGCAGGTGTCTTGCTTCTGCGAAACGCGGACGAGGCGATCGCCGCAGCCGGGAGCGCGTGAAATGACACATGTGCTGCCCATTTCGTTCTCGCTGAACGGCCAGGCGATCGCGATCGACGTTCCTGCCCATACGCTATTGATCGACCTGATCCGGGATCGCCTTGGCCTGAAGGGGACGAAGCGCTCCTGTGACATGGAGGTGTGCGGCGCCTGCACCGTTCTGCTCGACGGTGAGCCGATCTCGAGTTGCACCACGCTCGCCGTCGATGTCGATCAGCGGGAGGTCACGACGATCGAGGGCGTAACGCCGCCCGAGGGCCTATCGCGGATTCAGAAGGCGTTCGTGCTTCACGGCGGCCTTCAGTGCGGCTTCTGCACGCCGGGCTTCATTATGGCTGTCACAGCGTTGCTGAAGGCGACGCCGCACCCGACTGACGAAGAAATCCGTCACTACCTGCACGGCAACCTCTGCCGCTGCACCGGATACACCAAGATTGTCGAGGCCGTAAGGAGCCTTGCCGCCGAGCAAGTCTCCGAAGACGCCGCCGAGCCCGTCGCAAGATAGCGCAATGTCGTTTGGAGATATCATGATTCTTGAACAGGTCAGTAAATCGAGTGTCCTCATTGCCGGCGCCGGCATCGGCGGCTTGGCGATGGCGCTTTCGCTGCTTCGTCGCGGCATCGATTGTGACGTATTTGAGCAAGCGTCCGAGTTGCGCGAGGTCGGAGCCGGCCTTTGGATCTCCATGAACGGCGTGCGCGTTCTTCGGGATCTCGGCCTCACCGAACAGGTCGAGCAGAACTGCATCGCGGCCGAGCGACGCTCGATCCGGCTCTGGAACACCGGTGATAGGTGGCCCCTCTACAACCGCAGCTCCGACGCGGCGCGCAATCAGCCCTATCTGCTGCTCCGTGCTCACCTGCTGAAGATTCTCGTCGACGGCGTGCGCGAGTTGAAGCCGGGCGCCATTCATCTGAGCGCCCACGTTGTCGGGTTCAGTCAAGACGACGAAGGGGTTCGGGCCAAGCTTGCTGATGGCTCCGAAGTCGAAGGACGCGCGCTGATCGGCGCTGACGGTGCGCATTCGAAGGTCCGCCTTGGCCTCATCGGCAACATCGAGAGCGAGTACACGAAGGCCATCGCCTGGCGTGGTCTCGTGCCCGTCGACCGCCTTGCGCGGCATCAGCGCGAACCCGAGGTGGCAACCTGGATCGGACCCACCGCTCATGTCACTGCCTATCCGGTCCGTTGGCAGAACACCGTCATGATGACCTTTTCGGGCCAGGTCGACCATGACCACTGGCTCCTCGAATCCTGGTCGGAGAAGGGTTCTGTCGAGGAATGCCTGAAGGACTTCAAGGGCTGGCATCCGGACATCATCGAACTGGTCGGGAATGTGGATACCCTGAACAAGTGGGGACTGTTCGTGCGGCCGTCGCTGGGTACGTGGTCGAAGGGGTGCGTCACCCTGCTCGGCGACGCCTGCCATTCGATGCTGCCGTACCTCGGGCAGGGCGTGAACATGGCCCTGGAGGATGCATCCGTCCTCGCCCGTTGCTTCGAGGAGAATCCCGATGACATCGCGGCGGTATTCAAGACGTATCAGGGCCTGCGGCTCGATCGCACCACCAAGGTCGCAAAGTCGGCGGCCGGCATGCTGCCGATCTTTCATAACCAGGCGCTGTGCAAGCCGGAGACAGCGGGTGACTACATCAAGACCCAGTGGGCACCGGACGCGACGGCTGCGCGATACGATTGGATCTACCAGTACGACGCGGCCACCGCGCCGCTTCACTGACATGCTCACGATTGTGACCTCTGGAGCGCAACAGTGACTGGCACCAGGCACCCCTGGGACGACGTGATACCGCTGGACGAGCGCGAAACCTATGCCCTCGCAGGGCTGGGTGGTGCGGCGGGATTCGGCAGACGACCGGCGTTGCTGGTCATCGACGTGCAGTATCGTTCGGTCGGCGACCGGCCGATGCCGATCCGCGACGCGATCAAGCAATACCCCACCAGCTGCGGCGAGGCCGGTTGGCATGCGATCGCACACATCGCCGAATTGGTGCTGCTGTTTCGCGAGAAAGAACGGCCGGTGATTTTCCCGCATGTCGCGCGGAAGGTAGGCCAGGACCAGGGCGCGTTCTCCGCGAAGATCCCGGGTATCATGCGGATCCCGTCCGAGGGCTACGACTTCGTCCGAGAGGTGGCTCCGGAGCCCGGCGAGTTGCTGCTGCCGAAAACTCAGGCAAGCGCGTTCTTCGGCACTCCGCTTGCGACTTATCTGATCGGTGCCGGCGTCGACTCGCTGGTGGTGACCGGCTGCACGACCAGCGGCTGCGTGCGGGCTTCGGTTGTGGATGCGTGCGCGCTGAACTTCAAGTCAATTGTGCCGAGCGATGCGGTCTACGACCGCTCGCCCACGTCTCACGCCGTCAACCTGTTCGATATCGCCAGCAAATACGCGGATGTCATGCCGACGCAGGTCGCCATCGAGCGGCTTCGCGCGCTGTCGGATGACCACACAAAGGATCAGCAGACGTGAGCGGCGCCGCGGCATCCGGATTGCTTTACGGCGCCAATGTGCACGCCAACGGCATTCGGCAGCATTATTTGCGGTTCGGCGGGACCGGGCCGGAGATCATCATTGTCCCTGGCATCTCGACGACTGCGGCGCAATGGGCCTTCATCGCAGAACGCCTGTGCTCCGGACACGACGTTTTCGTGCTCGATCTCCGCGGTCGCGGCCTTTCCGAAAGCGGCCCGCATCTCAATTATTCGCTCGACGCATGCGCATCCGACCTCATCGGGTTCGCTGAAGCGCTTGGAATGGGCCCTTATACGCTGCTGGGCCACTCGATGGGCGGCCGCATCGGAATCCGCGCCGCGCGTTGGCGGCCATCGTCCATGGACCAACTGATACTGGTCGATCCGCCGGTCTCCGGTCCCGGACGCCGCGCCTATCCGATTCCGGTCGAACCGCTTCTCAAATTGCTTCAAAGCGCGAAGCGCGGAGAAGCCGACGCGGCGCTGCGAAGCCCCTCTGCTCCGCGGTGGCCCGAGCTGCACATCCGCACTCGGGCCGAGTGGATGCATACCTGCGACGAGCGTGCTCTCATCGAGAGTCATAAAGGCTTTCATGACGATGATATCCACCGCGACCTCGCCCATCTCGGCGTTCCCACCGCATTGATCGTCGCCGGGCGCGGAGGGGTCATTCGACCCGAAGATGAAGCGGAAATTCGCGGATTGCTGCCGCCGATCGCGATCAGGACGCTGGAAAGCGCGGGTCACCAAATGCAGATCGACGATACCGAGGGCTTCCTTTCGATCGTCGAAGAGCTTCTAGCGCGACCACGCGATCGGTTCGACGGCCGCGTGTCTACGTTCGGCAAACAGGAGATCAGTGAAGATGTCCCGACAAATCGTTGATGTTGAAATGCTCGAGCTCTTCAAGGCCGAGCTGACACTCTGCAAGGTGAAGAAGGGCGAAGTCGTTGCGGTCCTGAGCGGCGGCGAGGATCAGCAGGAATACGCCCAGGCCTTCATGCTGGCCGCGCAGAGCCTCGGCGCAACGACCTTTCATCTCAACGTGCCCAAATACGGCCAGGGCAAGGTCGCAGGCCTGCAGGGCCGGCATGCGCTCACGGGCAACCAGCCGGCGATCGATACGCTCAAGCGCGTGGACATGGTGATCGATCTCCTGGGGTTGCTGTTCTCTCGCGAGCAAGCCGAAATTCAGGAAGCGGGCACGCGCATCTTGCGCGTGATGGAGCCGTTCCACATCCTCAAGAAGATGTTCCCGACCGAAGATCTGCGCCGGCGAACGGAGCTTTCTCGAACCCTCCTCCAGTCGGCCAGCAAAATGCGGATCACGTCGCCCGGCGGAACGGACGTAACTTATGGCCTGAAGCAATACCCGGTCATTTCCGAATACGGATACACGGATGAGCCCGGGCGCTGGGATCATTTCCCGTCAGGCTTTGCCTTCACTCAGGCGACCGATGGCGACGTCAACGGTACGGTCGTGCTGATGCCCGGTGACATCCTCTGCGCGTTCAAGCGTTACATCCAGTCGCCGGTCACGCTGACCGTGAAGGGCGGTTATATCGTCGACCTCAAGGGCGAGGGCACCGACGCGCTCCTCATCAAAAACTATATCGACAGTTTCGGCGATCCGCGCGGCTGGGCGATCTCGCATATCGGCTGGGGATCGAACGAGCGTGCTACCTGGCACCACATCGCGGCCTCCCAGGTAGTCGCGTCGGAGCACATCATGAATGCGCTTTCCTTCTACGGGAACGTCCTGTTTTCGACGGGTCCGAACACAGAGCTCGGCGGTACGAATGACACGCCGTGTCATTTGGACATCCCGCTTCGCGGCTGCAGCCTGTGGCTCGACGATATCCACATCCTCGACAAGGGCGACTTTGCTTATCCGGAATTGAGAGCGCCGGGCCGCTAGGCCCCCGCGCATCAAAATCGGTGCCCGGAGCCGCATTTGCGACTCCCAACGACGCGGAAAGCGTTTCGATAACGACCATCAATTGTCCAGTTCTCTCAACGGGAAGCGCACCACATGTCTACGGCGATCGGAACTTCGGAAGATTACACGGCGAGGCAACGGTATTCGATTATGATCTCGGCGATGCTGGGCTACATTCTCGACTTCTACGACGTTCTGATCTTTCCGTTTCTTTTGCCCGCGATCCAACGGTCGATGTCGCTATCGTTGGCCGAGGTCGGTTCACTGCAAGCTCTGACATTGTTCGGATCGGCCATTGGCGGCGCGCTGTTTGGCATCGTTGGTGATCGACTTGGCCGAAAGACCTCGCTTCAACTCACAATCGCGCTGTTCTCGGTTGCCGCGATCATTTCGGCCTTCGCATGGAATTACTGGTCGCTTGCCGTGCTGCGGTTGATCACCGGCATCGGTCTTGGCGGCGAGTATGGCGTAGGCATGGTGCTCTTCAACGAGGCCTGGAAAAAAGGCAGCCGAGGTTTGGGGGCGGCCGCGCTTCAAGGCTGTGCCGTGATCGCGTCATCCACGGCTTCAATCGTTGGCATTTGGCTTATTGCGACGTTCAGCGACGAATGGAGCTGGCGCATCGGCCTGCTGAGTGGCGGCGTACCCATTCTGCTGATTATCTTCATTCGTTTCTTCATGCCTGAATCCAAGATTTGGCTGGAGTATGAGGCCCAACGCAAGGTCGGTCAGGTCACCGGAGAAGCTCGCACACTTCCCCTTGCGGACCTTTTCCGCAATGGGCTAGCACGGCAGACCGTCATCGCGTTCGTATGGCTGATGAGCTACATGCTCTGCTATTACAGCGTCGTCTCCTTTATTCCGACGCTGCTGCTGCGGGATATGCATACACCGGGTGATATCGTTCGCACGACAGCCGTTCTGCTCTCGGTGGTCAGCGGCATTTGCTACCTCGCGAACGGATATTTCAACGACAGGGCTGGCCGCCGCTTCGGAGCCCTCGTGCCCGCGCTTTTTTGGGTCGGGTCTTTGGTCGGTATGGCCATGTGGGGCAGCCAGCTCTACGCCGGATCGAAAGCCGAATGGCCGATGTTCTGGCTCTACATTTGCTTCGGCATTGGCAACGTAGCGCTGGGTGTGACCGGCGTCTGGATCTCTGAACTCTATCCGGTCAACCTGCGGGCGACGGCGGTGTCTACATTCTATATGGGAGGGCGCGGGCTCGGCAGCATAGCCCCTGTGATTGTGCCTCTCGCGGCCGCCCATTTCGGCGGAAGCTTGCTCAACGGCATGGTTGCGGTGGCCCTTCCCGCTGCAGCGATCTTCATTCTCGCCTCTCTTCTGCTTCCCGAAACCCTTGGTCGGGATTTATCCGCGAAGGGTTTTAAAGTCGGCACGGAAACGGAGGCCACGATGAAGGCAGCTTCGGTGTCGAGCGTTTGACGCTGGTGGAAGGACATTGACCGGCGAGATGAGGGCTGTCGCCGTGCTCATCTCGTCGATGCATGCGTAGGTAAAGGAGTTGGCACTCCGTCGTCCGAGCTTGGTCAAAGATGCCTGCCAGACTCTCTGACATCGACGTCCTCGTCGTACCGTAACGTTGATCGGGCGACGCGCGAGCGTTCGACAGCCATTGTGAGAGATAATCTAGCACCGCTTTTGAACGCGGTAAGCCGCCGGCCCGTCGGGGCGCAAGTGTTGTCCGATCTGTGGGGGTAACGAAACCTAAACATATCACTTGTACACGAGCGATAATCTCTGTGCCCGTGCCTGCCGGCAATTGCCTTGGAGACGTTCCTTGAAACCACTCAATAATCTGCCGATCACTCCCAAGATCAGCATTCTGGTTGCGGTCTCTATGCTGGGCCTCTTCTCGGCTGGACTGCTTGCGGGCTATTTGATGCAGAAGGAAATGATCAATTCTCGGGTCGAGCAGACCCGCGCGATCGTCGATATCGCCAAGAACGTTGCGTTGGGCTTGCAGAAGCAGGTTGACGCGGGCCAACTCACCAAAGAGGCCGCAATCGCGGAATTCTCACATCGGGTTCAGACGATGACGTATGACAAGGGTGCGGGATATATTTTCGCAAATACGATGGATGGTGTCGCGGTTGCCTCCCAGGATCCGAAGACAATCGGGGTCAATCGTCTCGACGGTAAGACAAACGGTCGTGCGCTGATCCGGGAACTGCGCGACGGCGTGGCAGCGAACGGTGATGTTGTGCTGCGTTACGAATTTATGCGGCCCGGTGAAAAGGAGCCGATCAGGAAGTTGTCCTACGCAGTAGGCATTCCTGGATGGGACATGTTTGTCGGTTCCGGCGCGTATCTGGATGATCTTGATGCCAAGCTACAACCGATCATGTGGTCGCTTGGCGGGGCTATCATCGTAATCGGATTGGTCTCGGGTGTCATTGCCTGGTTCCTAGGCCGCACCATCACTAAACCATTGGCAGCGCTTGGCACTTGCATGAAGCGGCTCGCTGACGGCGAGCTCGAACAAGACATTCCAGGCGTGGGTCGGAAAGATGAGATTGGCGCAATGGCCGCTACCGTCCAAGTGTTCAAAGACAACGCAATTCGTATTCGGGGGCTAGAGCAAGTCGAGGCCGAAACTCAACGGCGCGCCGCTGCTGAGCGCCGTGCCACATTAGAGAGCATTGCGAATGATTTTGAGCAAAGCGTCGATGGCATTGTTCGTGTGGTCGCCGCCTCGACCGCCGATATGCAGGGCACGGCGGGTATGATGACGATGACCGCCAGCGATGCCAGTATGCGCGCGGCCACCGTCGACGCTGCGTCAGAAAAAGCGTCTGGGAACGTTGAAATGGTAGCCGCCGCCGCCGAAGAATTATCTGCGTCGGTAAGAGAGATATCGCAACAGGTGTTGCAGTCGACTGAGGTCGCACGCCAAGCCGTTGGTGACGCTGACCGCACAAACGATACGGTGCAGGTCCTATCAAGTGGGGCCGAAAAGATCGGTGAAGTTGTCCAACTCATCCATAGTATCGCCACGCAGACCAATCTCCTGGCCCTCAACGCAACTATCGAAGCGGCACGTGCGGGCGACGCCGGACGCGGATTTGCAGTGGTGGCCGCGGAAGTTAAGGCGCTTGCTAATCAGACAGCAAAGGCAACGGAAGAAATCGCCGGGCAAGTTGAGACTATGCAAGCAACTACGAATGACGCGGTTCTCGCCATTAACGGAATTTCGCAGACGATCGCTAGGATGAGTGATATCACGTTAAGCATTTCCTCGGCGATCGAGGAGCAAAGTGCTGCGACGAGCGAAATTGCGCGCAATATCCAGTCCGTCGCCGCGAGCTCCAGCGAAATCAGAGTACATATAGGCAGCGTCAGCACCGCGGCGGCCGCCACAGGTACAGCAGCGGGCGAGGTTCTCACTAACGTGCGTGGGTTGGAGAATCAGTCGAATAACCTGCGTGTGGCGGTAGACCAATTTCTGACCAAAATGCGGGCGGCCTGACCGGACGTTCCTGCCGGCGGCGCATCGCTCGTGGCCGTGCTGACGTCACTGTCCCGAGTGCGCAGCGTCTCGGAAGTTGACGAGGCTGCCTGTGTGGTTTTCGAGAGAAGGACACGGCTTATGATGAATGCTGCTTGGCGATCTATACGGGCTTTCAAATGGCTGTCGATGCGCAGTGTGCCTTAACTCCACCTTCCATGGGACGAGGTAGGAAGTTCTTGCGCGATGATCGCGCGAGCATTGGAAGAATTCATGCGTTTGACCGCTATTTCTGAGAAAGGCGTTTCTTTTTCTCGCTCGCGGTTGACAGTTTTATCTTGCGCTCAACCTATGCCGCTTCGATCGGCGGAATCGAACTAGGGCTGGCTGACGAGATAGGAGCGGGAATGAGCCACACTTCGGAAGCCACGGGCGAGCGGGTCACGCTTCCAAGGCTGCAACGGTGCAAAGAGGAGGGGCGGCGGCTCGTGATGACGACCGCCTATGATGCAGTCACCGCCCGTATTGCGGATTCCATCGTGGATATGATCCTTGTCGGAGACAGCGTCGGCAACGTCTGCCTCGGATTCGACAATACGCTTCCGGTCAGCGTGGCGATGATGAATCACCATCTCGAGGCGGTTGCGCGCACAAAACCTCGGGCCTTGCTCGTGGCCGATATGCCATTTCTGAGCTTTCACTTAAGTCCGGAGAACACGATACGCAACGCCGGCGGCTTCTTGCAGCGTGGCGCTGACGCCATCAAGCTCGAGGGCGGATCCAAACGGGTCGAAATGATACGGGCTCTGGTCGAGTGCGAGATTCCGGTGATGGGTCATCTCGGCCTGACCCCGCAGAGCGTGAATGTCATGGGTGGATTCAAAGTGCAGGGGCGCAAGGCCGATGACGCCTTGCGCCTGCTCGACGACGCCCATCGTTTGCAGGAGGCCGGCTGTTTCGCGCTGGTTCTCGAAGGTATTCCGGCCGAGCTCGCCGCGCGAGCGACAGAAACGCTGACGATACCGACGATCGGGATTGGCGCAGGTCCCGGTTGTTCGGGACAGGTGTTGGTGTTCCACGACGTGCTTGGCTTGATAGAAGGCCGTGTCCCAACATTCGTTCGGACCTACACCGACGGCTTTCGGGTGTTGCAGGAGGCGCTGTCGCATTGGGTTGCCGATGTTCGAAACGGTACATTCCCGGCAGCGCAAGAGTCGTATGGGCTTCCCGAAGGCATAAGTGAGACAATCGCAAATTGGACGCCTTCCAATCCAACCTGATGTAAAGTAAAGATGCAGACAATCACGACGGTCGCTGAGCTTCGCCGGGCTCTAGCAAAGGATCGCTTGATCGGAAAGCGAATCGGTTTCGTACCGACAATGGGCTATCTACACAACGGCCATATGGCGTTGGTTGAGGCCAGCCGGGCGCAATGCGACATCACCGTGCTTAGCATCTTCGTCAACCCTGCTCAGTTTGGGCCAAACGAGGATCTCACCACCTATCCGCGCGACTTCGCTCGCGACGAGAAACTGTGCCGCGATGCGGATGTTGCGATCGTCTTCGCGCCGGGGGCTGAGGAAATCTATCCAGCTCAATTTGAGTCCTACATTGAACCGGGCGAGCTCGCGAAGCCGCTCTGCGGAGCTTTCAGGCCAGGACATTTTCGCGGGGTCGCGACTGTTGTATGCAAGCTGTTCAATATGGTGCGGCCGGACGTCGCGTTCTTCGGCCAAAAGGACTTCCAGCAGTGCGCGGTCGTGCGTCGCATGGCCACTGATCTCAATCTTCCGATCGAGATCGTCACTGTGCCAACGGTTCGGGACGCGGACGGTCTTGCAATGAGCAGCCGCAACCGGTATCTCAGCGAGGAAGACCGAGGGCGGGCCCTCGCCATCAGCTGTGGGCTACTCGCCGCAGCAGAGGAGTTCCGCTTGGGAGAGCGGAACGTAGACAGGCTGATGGCAATTGCCAAGAAGCATTTGGAAGCGGTCGATCGGCTGCAGTACGTTGCGCTCGTCGACAGCGATACGCTTAAGCCCGGCGTCAGTCCGCTGCGCCGGCCAGCGGCGCTATGCGTGGCAGCCTATGTCGGCTCGACGAGGCTTATCGACAACGTGATACTTGCGTAGCGCGACGGAGGCGAAAGAATCGGCTTGAGTGAAGCTGTCCGACGCGAAGCGCCTCCCGCAAGCCGTCGTCCCCCTTGCGGGGCGGCTGAAGAAATCATCTTCGAACAAGTGCAGCTTCGGCGCGCGGACTGTCAGGTCCTTGCCATTCCCGGGCTTTGCTTGGCTGAGCGCCGGATCGGCCTGATTGGTGACAATGGTTCAGGCAAGAGCACGATGCTGCGGCTTATGAACGGGTTGCTCCCGCCAACACGCGGCCGCGTAGAGGTGGCGGGCCTCGATACGGTACGGCATCGCAAGCACCTTCCAGCAAAGGTCGGCTTCTTGTTTCAAAATCCCGACCACCAGCTCATCTTCCCCACGGTTGTCGAGGAGGTCGCTTTTGGGCCTGCGGAGCGGGGAATGCCAGCGCCACAGGCGCGCCAACAGGCGATGGCACTGCTGGAGCGGCACGGCTGCGCGCAATGGGCGGAACGCAACGTCAATGAGCTATCCGGCGGTCAGAAGCAGCTTGTCTGCATCCTGGCGCTGCTCGCAACGGAGCCGTCGATCCTGCTGATGGACGAGCCGTTCTCCAGTCTCGACTTGCCGACACGATTGCGGATGTATCGCAGGATCACGGCGCTTCCGCAGCGGGTCGTGATGGCGTCTCATGATTTCGAACTGCTCGCGGAGTTCGATCGCATAATCTGGCTGGATGCGGGCCACATTCGCCTCGATGGCCGACCCGACGAGGTGCTGCCTGCCTACCGGGCCCATGCAACGATCGTTGGTCAGGGGACGGCCTAACGTCATGATGACCGGCGGCCTCGCGCCACAGACCTGGTTGCACCGCGTACCAGCCGGCGTCAAGCTTGCGGGGCTTGCTCTGCTCAGCGTACTTCTGCTCCCGGTCGGCGACTGGCGAATTCTGGCGGGCGCCTTGGCGATGATTGCCGTGGTCTATGCTGGCTTCGGCCGCGTCGGCATGGCGCGCCTCAGCTTGCTGCGCCCATTGCTGCCGCTGCTTGTCGTCGTTGGCGGCGTGCAGACCGCATCGGTTAGCTGGAATGCCGGCGCCGTCGTCACCATGCGGCTCCTAGCGATGCTTCTGCTTGCTGATCTCGTCAGCATGACCACCGCGATGAGCGCTCTGATCGAGGCGTTGGCGCCAGTGCTCCGCTTGCTGCGCCCGCTTGGGGTCAATCCTCGCAAGATGGCGCTCGCAGTCGCTCTTGTCCTGCGTTTCGTCCCCGTCCTGATGACGCGGTGGCGCGCCCGCGAGGAGGCCTGGAAGGCACGCACACACCGGCGTATTCCGCCGCGACTGGTGGCCGCTTTCGTCGCCGACATTCTGCAGCTTGCCGACCGTGTCGCGGAAGCGCTCGATGCGCGCGGTTTCGACCGGTCGACCGTCGATCGTCACTCATCCCCGTTGTAGGAGACATCCCGTGGAGTCCCGCGCTATCGTTCGTATCGCCCTGCTGGCGGCCGTCATCGCAGCGCTTGGCATGGTGCCCAGCATCGTCTTGCCGATCGCCGTGGGGGTGCCGATCACGGCCCAGACGCTCGGCGTCATGCTGGCCGGGATCGTTCTCGGCCCTCGCCACGGCGCACTGGCGGTGCTGCTGTTCCTGTTCGTAGTTCTGCTCGGAGCGCCACTGCTGTCAGGCGGACGCGGCGGGCTCGGCGTACTTTTCGGACCGTCCGTTGGCTTCCTGCTGGGCTGGGCTCCCGCTGCTTTTGTGTCGGGTCTCATAATGGCGCGGCTGAAGGCTTTGCCGGTGTTCGCGGCGGCGCTCGTTGCCGCGATCACGGGCGGTATCGTCGTGGAGTATGCTTGCGGTATTCTCGGCCTGATGGCGATGGCAAGGATGAGCTTGCCGCAGGCCTTGGCCGCAACCGCCGTGTTCGTGCCGGGCGATCTTTTGAAGACGCTGGCCACCGCCTCTGTCGCGGAGGCGTCGCACCGGAGCTATCCGGCCGCAATCGTCAGCCGTTCATGACCGTGGCCTCCACCATCACTGCAACGCTGTCGCGGCATGCGCGCAAAACGCCGGACCGATTGGCCGTCGTTTGCGACAATCATGCAGTGAGTTGGAAAGATCTCGATCAGGCGGTGAATCGTTTAGCCGGACATCTGGCGAAGGTGGTGCCGGCCGGCCGCGGGGTCGCCTTGCACCTGCCGAGCGGGCCGGCACTCGTGCTGCTGTTTCTCGCAGCCTGCCGCGCAGGTCGGGAAGCGCAAATTCTTGATCCCTCCTGGCTGACGGAGACGGCGCGGCTTGCGATCACGGCGCTGACGCCGGGGATCGTCGTGAGTGGCGATGCAACATTGGCCGGGGACACAGAGGTGTTCGCGGTTGTCGATCCTTACGGCCCGTTCGAGTCCGTCGCGGACGCCATTGGCGCCGGTCCGTCGCCCGAGGCGATGGTCGAGCCAGATCCGCTGACGCCGTTCTATGTCGGCTTCACCTCGGGATCGACCGGAACGCCGAAAGGATATCGCCGCCACCATCAATCGTGGATCGAGAGTTTTCGGGCGGGGGACCGCGAGTTCGATATCGGCGCCCGCGACATCGTTCTCGCACCGGGCGCGCTGACGCATTCCTTATTCCTCTACGGTCTTGCCCATGGGCTCTATGTCGGTGCGACCGTCATCCTCTGTCGGCATTTCCGGCCCAATCTCGTCAACCGCCTGATCGTTTCGCACCGTGTGAGTGTTATTTACGGCGTACCAACCCAACTCGAAATGATGATCGAGGCCGCCGTGCGCGATGGCCTGCCGCCATTCGTAAGCGTGCGGTGGACGCTGTCATCTGGTGCGAAATGGCAGGGTCGCGCGCTTGCCGAGTTACGGCAGCAATTTCCGTCAGCGCGCTTTGCCGAATTCTACGGCGCCTCAGAGTTGAGCTTCGTGACCGTGGCGAAGGACGACGAGGATGTCCCACCGGACTCCGTGGGGCGTCCATTCGCAGACGTCAGTCTCACCATCCGTGACCATCTCGGGCGACGCCTACCGTCTGGAGAGGCCGGTCAGGTATTCGTGGCAAGTCCGTTCCTCTTCATGGAGTATGCCTGCGGAAGCGAAACGCTGCTGCCACGTCATGGCGACGCGGTGTCAGTCGGCGACATCGGCATGGTCGACGAGCGCGGTTTCCTGCGGCTTGCCGGCCGTGCCAGCCGCATGATCATCACGGCCGGCAAGAATGTGCATCCGGAGGAGATCGAGCGTGTGATCGAGGGACATCCTGCCGTGGTTGCGGCGGGAGTCCTGGGTGCCATCGACGAGCGTCGGGGCGAGCGGCTGGTGGCACTGCTCAGGCTCGGTCCGGATGGGCGCCTGGGGTCTTCCGATCTGATCAGCCATGCTCGCATGAGCTTGCCGCTCTACAAGATCCCGCGACGCTTTGCCGTGCCATCGCGCTGGCCGATGACCTCCTCCGGCAAAACCGATTTCCACGCGCTGCGCCAAATCTGGGAATCCGGTGCCTACGAGTTGTTGCGATGAGGGCCGCATATCTCGTCGCCGCACGCCGCACGGCGGTCGCTCCTCGGGGTGGCGCCTTCAGGGCGGCGGAGGCCGACGAACTTGGCGCGGCGCCGATCCGGGCTGTGCTGGCCGATACCGGCATCGCGGCGGAGGCGATCGACGACGTGATCTTCGGCAACGCGCTGTACGGCGGCGGAAACCCGGCGCGGCTAGCCGCGCTGCGGGCGGGTCTCCCCGATTACGTTCCGGCGCTGACCATCGACAGCCAGTGCTGCGGTGGCCTCGACGCGATTATGCTCGCCGCCGAGCGCATCGCGAGCGGAGGTGCGGACGCGGTCATCGCCGGCGGTCTTGAGAGTTTCAGCCGCGCGCCGCTGCGCGCGCGGCCGCCGCATCACGCCGGCGAAGTGCCGCAACCCTATGACCGTCCTCCGTTCGCCCCGTGGCCGGAGCGGGACCCCGACATGATCGCTGCCGCCGTGACGTTGGCTGAGAGGCTTGGCATTTCGCGTGCACGGCAAGATGAATTTGCGATCGAAAGCCATCGCAAGGCGCTGCAAAATCCCTCCTTGGCGGCCGAGATCGTGCCGCTCGCCCAGCTTTCGCACGATGCCTTTACCCGGGCCCTGACGGGGGCCACCTGCGCACGCCTTCCGCCGCTTGCAGGCAATGCTGCGTTTGGCGTGACGCGCGCGACGGTGGCGGTCGAAGCCGATGCGGCGGCAGCCCTCCTCGTCGTGTCGGAGAGGTTGATCCGACGCCTCAACGCGAGGCGGCCTGTGCGGATAATATCGGCGGTCCGCCGCGGTGGGGATCCGGCTGTGCCGGGTGCGGCACCTATTGCAGCGGCCGAGAGCCTCCTGGCAGCGGAACGGATCGCGCCGACACGGATAGCGGTTAGCGAGGTCATGGAGGCCTTCGCCGTTCAGGCTATCGCATGTGTCGACGGAATCGGGCTGCCGTTGTCGTCGCTTAATCGTAGGGGCGGTGGGCTAGCACGAGGGCATCCGATCGGCGCATCGGGCGCGATCCTGGCGGTACGCCTCTGGCATGAGATGCAATCAGAAACATCCGGAGCGGTCGGGCTGGCGGCTATTGCGGCTGCGGGCGGGCTCGGCAGCGCGCTACTTGCGACGATCTAAGAGAGGGACGGGCCAGGATGATCCAAATGCCAGGGGGCCCCGAACCGCTGACACAGGCGAAGGTGTTTCGTGTCGCGCGGGCAATCGATCTTGCTGCCTTCGTGGGCACGGAACTCGCTCCTGGGCGCTGGCGTTCGGTGACCCAGGAAGAGGTCGATCAGTTCGTCGTGCTGACGGGTGATCGGAACTGGGTTCATACCGATGTTGACCGCGCCATGCACGAACTCGACGGAGGAACGACGATTGTGCCCGGCCAATTGCTCCTGGCGCTCGTACCAGCGCTCTTGCAGGAGGCGTATGTCGTCGTGGGTGCCGCGCAAAGCCGTGCGGCGACTCTCCGCGCAGTTCGATTCCGTTTCCCGGTACGTCCCGGCGATGTGTTCCGGCTACGGGCGCGATTGATCCTCGTGGAGCAACGGCCGCGTTTCGTCCAGGTGGACGCATCGTGTGACCTCGAACTGAAGTCCGGACAACGGGCACTGACGTCTCAACGTACGGACGTCTTTTTCGACTGAGGCAGGCGCCATCCCGCCCTACGGGCGGTCTCGTTCAGACCCTCGCAACGAATTGGGTGAAATGACCGTGAACAAAGCGTGACGGAAACGCCCGTCGTTATCAGTAAAATCAATAGTTTAGAAGGTGGTCACTGCGTTCGAGTGGCAGGGGCGCGCCTCGGTCAGATCGCAACCTGAACCGAATGTCGGTATCGGTGGTTGCGCCTCCGGGATTTGAACCTGTGGGCGCACAGCGTGCCCTGCGAACTGGGCGAGCGACGCATACCGAGCCCGTTGGAACGTCTCCCATTTAGACCAAGGCTGCTGCTATCGTTCTCCCTGAGAACGCCGCAACGAAATCGCAACGAATTGGGTGAAACGACCGTGAACAAAAGGAGACGAAAACACCTGTCACTGCGAGAAAAATCAACAACTTAGAAGATATTCACTGCGTTCGGGACGCCGGGTTCGTAGGACGATCCCGATTCACCATCCATATCCTTCGCAACCTTGACCAGCATCACGTAGCGCGAATGACGCTCGACAAGTGTTGCGACATAACTATTCTATTCCCCGATCCACCGATCAGGTCGCCCAACTTTCTTTCACTTCATTCCCCACGACACGACCGACGCGGACCCGAACAAGCCTCCGCCGCCACCCAAATGGCTGTTGAACGTCACTTACAGCTGGTACCGCGATTTCTACAGCGGCCGAACGTTCGAGCATTTCAACATTGGCCTTACTCTCGGTTACGAGAGCGGCAGGATTGAACAGACTGGGAAGAAGGTGGACCTGACCACGATCAGCCTGAGCGTCAAGAATTAAGATGCGGAAAAACAGAAATTTGACTTGCGCCGTCGGGCAAAACGGTGGTTCATAGGGTGCTGGTGCAATAAAGCCGGAACCAGCCCATGTCAGACGTTGAACCTTCTTCAGAGCTATCGAAAATCGCCAGGTTGAACGGCGACTTTCGCAAGAACTACGGGACGTTCTTAGGCGCGTTCCTGTATTTGCGGTCGATCAGTGCCGCGCGCGGCCGTTCCTGGTTCTTATTTTAAGAGCGGCCACCCGGCGCGGGCCGCGGATCGTCGCGCCGAATGTGCCGTAGGGTTCAAAAGCTGAGGTGAGCACGTCCATCAGCGAGGGTCGCCCTCCGTAAACCGACATCTCGATCGCCGTGCGCTGTCAACTCAGGCGTCAACAGGCAACAAGCATTTCGAAATGAAGGAAGACGCTGTCATTGCGTTCTCTGGCCCGAGCAAATCTGATGCAAACAAAGATCGCTGAAAGAAGAGGGCACCTGAAGCGCCTAGTACTCGTTCCCGTCGCTGTGATGAAGATCAAAAGCTCGATCGTACCTGTCGCGGGCTTCGGTACCTACGCTGTATCGGCCGGGCCACCATGAATGCGGTGGATTGTAGTTGTCGTTCTCAGCGTCTTCCTTGGCCTTTCTGCTTAAATCCTCGGGCGTCCAGAGCGACATTGATTTATCTTTACTCATGCCCAGGTCCTCCGAGTGTGCTGCGGCCTATCGCACCGGCAGCAATTTGAAACGAAGTGCCAGTCGCCCAACAGCATCCCACCAGAACTCTGAATCCATCGCCTACGGTCTCATCGAGGACAATCATGCTGACGGACAGAAAAAAAGCGAGCGCCGCAAAGAAAGTTCCGGCCGCGCTGGCGAGCGCCGCCGCGTCGTCGGCACCGAAGCTCAATTCTTCCGGCCGTTGGAATCTTATTGTGTGTGCAATACGGCTTGGCAGATCGATGCCCATATAGAAACCAAAAGCCCCGTAAAGCACAATCAAAAGGACCATCCATTCATTTCGAAACAACTCGGTTTCCATGCGCATCAGTCCTACGCCCACGTACAGGCCGCCTGCGCCGCCAACCATGGCCAGTCCGGTCCTTTCAAAGATGTGTGCCACCTTAACGACAACGGAACGGCCCAGCCACGTTGCGAGGGTGACGTAAGCGTACTTCGCCAACTGTTTCTCCCTAGTGACAAAGCGCACGGCTCTTGGGGCGAGACTTCGAGACCGCCTCCAATAGAGCCCTGACCAGCTATTGATTTGGTGGCTAGTTCAGCCTGAAATCGGAGTGGCAACTAGGCCGTTATGAGCGGCAGAAGAACGATCGGTTTCTTTGAATCTGATGCGGTTTCGGCAAGGGTGAGATTTGTTGAGGTCCCTTCTGGTGCAAGGGTTGCGGCCCTCTGGCTAGCGCACGGCTACGGGCTGGCCGAGCTGGAAGCGACGACATGTCGGATATGGGACGATCTTTCAGAGCAGCTCTGGTCTTTGGGAAGTGTCCGCACCGACGTGTCAACAGCTATACTACGACTGTAGAACCGTGCGGTTGCATTGTTGGCCACCATGGTTGCAGTCGCCGGCGACGCTGCGATGACATCTGCCTTGAGCGCTACCAATTCGTCTGCGACGCGAAGCACCCCGTGGGATTGCCTCTCCCCGAACCGGCAACCGATGATGACATTCTGGCTGGCGGCCCATGCGAGCTCGCGCGGTCCTCGTCGAAACGCTTCCAGGGGGCGCCAGCCAACAGTGTCGCGCACACCCATAGGCGGGACAGCGGTCGGCTGCGGCCTGGGTTTGATCTTGATCAAGTTCAGCAGCGTCGCCGCCACGATCATCGTTAGGACGCCACCAACGCTGAGCGTGATGTGCATCGCAAGCCCCTCAGATATGTCGAGCAGCGCCAGGAGGCTGACGAGCGTGAGCAGAACGCCGAGGCAGAAGATTGGCAATGAGTGCTTGCCACAGAGGATGGCGCCGCGCATCACCGCAGTCGTCAATGCTTGTCGATTGGGTGGCACGAACCATACCGCTACAACCGCAAGAGCCAAGAAATGCAACAGACGCAACGGATCGAGATTCGATTTGTCCATCGGGTAAGCCAAGTTCGTCAGGCCCTTCGGTATCAACGCTTCCAGCGGCTTGATTCTCCAGCTCAATACGATGGCGAGGCTGAAGACCAGATAAAGAACAGCAGGCACAAGCACCATGCGCGACGTTAGCCAGGGGCGCACTCTTTCGCCCTCGATTATCACCCACGCGCCAAGGACCACGAGCAGTTGCCAGGCCAGTGGATTGAAAGCCCAGTGGCCGTTCGGCCACGCCGGCAAGGACCAGCCGAATATATGCACCAGCGTATAAAGCGCCAGCGAGGCGCCAAGCGTCACGTTCGGCAGTCGCAGCAGCAACCACAGCAACGGCGCGAACAAAAGGTGGAGAAGCACGAAGATCGGCAATACGTCTGTATTGACCGGACGATACTGCAGGATCGCCGCGTGCGCGAGCGTCGCGCCGGGCTGATCCAACAGAATGCGCGTATTGCTCTCGTCAGCAAGGCGTTCCACGCCAGCGATGTGGACTAGAAGGGCGCAGGCGAGCGTGAGCAGCAGAAATGCGATATAGATGTCCCAGCTTCGCCGCAGCGTTCGGCGGATCACGAGACTCCATCCCTCGCACCTCAATACCTTTCCGTAGGCCAGTGCGCAGGTGACGCCCGAGACGAACATGAACAGTTCCGCCGCATCGCTGAAGCCGTAGTTTCGCGGCGTCAGCCAGCTTCCAATGTTATTGGGGACATGATCAAGAAAGATGCACCAGAGCGCGATGCCGCGGCAGGCGTCAATCCGCAGGTCGCGGCCGTTGGCTTTCAGCTCCGGCAGTGCGGCCGCTGATGGCTTCGGGGTGGCGGTTAGCATTGGCTTGCCTCGTCTAGCGTGCGCGCACGCTTAAAGAGGAACGATCGAAAGCGACCGATTTGACCAAAAGCGCGGCCCTGCTCCGGTCGTGACAGCGCCGCAGTCCAGTGTTGCTTCACGTCGACCTGGCCACGACACCAATCGCGACAATGATCATATGGCCGCGCTTGAGTAAAACGCTGGTGGAGAGGGTGACCGTCGACATCATCGTTTAAGTTGCGCAGTGTGTAAATTGGCCGCAGGTCGGTACGAAGAGGTGCCTAGGTCCTATGACGAAGGTACTGTCGGGGCGGCGGCATCTATTTGATACCTTCAACCACGCGATGAGCAATTCATCGCGCGCGTGGACGGTGGGGCAGCGAGGACCGCGCTTCATGTAGTCCTTGCTCATTACGATTGTGTGTCGGTTGCAACCATAACGCACAGCAGCACTCGGCTCCTACTTTGAGTGCCTGACGGCGAACCACTGGACCAGAGATAGAAGGTGAACGGTTTCCAAGGTGGGTGTATGATTTTTTCATTGATCTCCGGGCGGTCATTGGACGGAGAGCATTTTTATGAAGGTTCTTGTTGTTGACGATCACACATTGATCCGCGAGGCGTTGCACGGCGTCCTGAAGCAATTGAAGCGAGAAGCCGTGATATTCGAGGCTTCGAGCAGTCGAGAGGCCATGCGCATCGTCGAGGAGCATCCCGATATCAGCCTCATTTTGCTCGATATCAATTTGCCTGACCGCGACGGCTTCTCTGTCCTTTGCGAACTGCGCCATCGCTATACGACGATTGCTATCATCATTCTCTCGTCCTCCGATGATCAGGACACGGTCAGGCGCGCTTTCAAACTTGGCGCGCTGGGTTTCATTCCGAAAACCACGGAACGTGAAGTGATGCTCAATGCTATTGAGTTGGTGTTCTCCGGCGGAGTTTACATTCCCTCGGAGATGCTGGAGGAAACGGCAGGTCCGCGGTTTGCGGATAAACCATTGGCTCGCGACTCACTCAAGGGGCGAGGATTGACCGATCGTCAGATCGACGTACTTGCGCTCCTGATGAAGGGAAAAAGCAACAAGGTCATTGCCAGGACGCTCAATATGGCAGTGCCGACAGTGAAGAATCACATGACGGTCGTTCTCAAGGCGCTCGGCGTAGCGACCCGCACGGAGGCCGTCATAAAAGTCGGAAAAATGGGCTGGGAATGGCCGCCGAAGTCTGAATCATGACACTGCCCCGGTGCCTCCTCCACCATCATGATCCCTGAGGAGCTCATGCATGACAGCGCGGAGCCGCATCGGGTCGACCGGCTTGTGCAGCAAAATGTAGCCTCTGTCCCTAGCGTCCCGCAGAGGTTCAGCTGCGGTATCGCCGCTGATGAGAATGGCGGGAATTGACGAGCCAAACGCCGCATTGATTTGTTCAATTGCCCGGATGCCGGTCTTCCCGCTTGCGAGATGATAGTCCGAGATTATGAGATCTGGGCGCTGTTCGCGCTCGGCAAGTTGGACAAGTGCAGGTTCGTCGGATCCGGAGGCAAGAACCGAGTATCCCCATTTGCTAAGCAATCCGCCCGTTCCCTCCTGCACGATCGGAGTATCGGCAACAACGAGAATTGCCTTGCCGTCGATTGCGAAGGCACCGGGGTATGGTAAGTCGGCGGGCGCCGCGGACCTGACGCATTGATCGATTTTCGGAACCAGGATCGCAAATCGCGAACCTCGGCCCATAGTCGAAGCCAGGTCGATTTGATGGTGGAGAAGCACGCGAAGCTTGTCGACGATAGCGAGGCCGAGGCCCAGTCCGCCGGACCGGTTCTGTTCGGCGGTGGGGATCTGAAAAAACTCACCAAAGATATTGTGCTTTTGGTCCTCGGGAATGCCAGGACCGGTATCCCATACTTCGATACGCAACATTTCACCACGCCGACGACATCCGACCAGGATACCGCCCCGCAAGGTATAGCGTACCGCATTTGATACGAGATTCAGCATGATGCGTTCGAGCAGCATCGAGTCGCTTCGCACCCATGCGTCACTCGGCCTGACGCGTAGCCGCAGACCCTTTTTTTGCGTCGCCTGGTCAAACGCCGTCTCGATTTTTTGCAACAGGCGCCCGAGCGGGAACTCGGTGATTTGGGGGATAAGCATCCCGGCATCCAGCCTGGAAATGTCCAGGAGCGAATTGAACATTTCGTCCATTTCCTTGCGGGTGGCGTCGATTCGTTCGACCGTTTTTGTCCTTTCTTCCGGTTTGAGCGGCGTGCGCAGCTGGGCGACGAACAACCCCAACGCATGTAAGGGCTGCCGCAAATCATGGCTTGCCATGGCGAGAAAGCGCGATTTCGCTGCGTTGGCGAGCTCCAGTTCCTGCGTACGCTCTGCGACTTTCTGCTCGAGTTCGACGTGCGCGCGGCGCAGGCTTCGTTCCGCTTTCTTGCGGACCTCGACATCAGCGCTCAGCAGCAAGCTTGGAACGGTAATACTGATCAAGAACATCAACACGAGCAGGAATGACGCATTGGGATCTGGCGTCGCGAATGGGCCGCCGCCCGTGTGCGTTCCCCAAATCGTGATACCCGCAAGCACGAGGGCAACCGTTGCGGTATCGCGTGGCCCGCCACGCAGCGCCGCCCATAACATGGGCAGGATGGCGAGAAAACCGAGTGGATCTCGGCCGGGCGTCTGCTCGATCAGGGGGCTGAATGCAATCAGCCCAACAACCGACGCTGTCGTGAGCACGCCGACCGTCTCCAGAAGTTCACGGGAATTGAAGGCATGATAGCGGCTCGATGTCCAAAGCACGATCGCGGGGGCAATGACCAGCGCGCCAGTCACGTCGCCCAGCCACCAGGTGATCCACGCGTCCGCGAAATTCTGCCGTTCGATGTACCCGAAGATTGCCAGACTGGTCAGTCCAATGCTGGCACTGATCGGTGTCGCGATCACGACGCAAATCACAGCAAACTTCGCGACAGAGTCGGGCTTTGAAAACGTGTTACACCCACCCGACCATCGATTAATAAGATAAGCGCCAGTAACTGCTTCGAGAGAGTTACCGGCCGCAATCGCAATTGCGGTGGCAACGGAGCCTGCCGTCGTAACATTAGCGATCATCGCGGCCGCAAAAATTGCTGGCCAGGTCCGATATCCCCGCAACAGCACCGCCGCCAGCGCGACACCCGTCGGTGGCCAAATTGGCGTTGCACTGGGATGAATGGAGGCGAGAGTAAGCCCGCCTTTTGCCAAGACGAGATAGATGGCTCCAATTGCGACCAGATCGATGACGTAGCTGATAGCTCGGCTAGAATTTGTCCTGAGAGCTAATGATCGTGGATCGGACATTGTCGACGCCTGGACCAGGCAATTGGCTCGTCCATCGAGACTGACTTTTGATCGCTGGTCGAAGATCAAAGATCACAAGGTCGATACGGCAGATGCGCTCCGATCGAATTGATCACCGCGGTCTGCTGGCGGACTAAGAGACGGCGCGTGCGATGGAGCATTTGGCCGACTTGCTGTTTAATCCCGCGAATTGCCTCAGAACCAGTGGGACGTTGCGCCCCCGAATTCGCGTCGTCTCCCCCCGAGCTTTGGGGGGACGCATCGTACGACGAAGATAGGCTCTCCGAAAGTCCGGATTGGGATCGGGATCAGGTCGGTCTCTACGTCGAGAGCCCTATCTCTCGTTGGAGTCTCGGGACTGAACTACTTGCACGATAAGTCTGCGTACGGCGCGACGAGGGCGCGCAAGCTTCACTCAAAAATGGAAGCATCGGAGGCGTAGCATGACGCTGCCGCCCCGGTCCGCTTGTAGTTCAGCCCCAGCGGGGCGCCTGTCAGGAACCTTCGCATTAAAGGTGCGAGCGTCTCGAGTGATTCCGTTGGCAAGGAGAGGAATAATCGGCCGGGTCACGGCAGAAATCTTCGAAATTGAATGTGCTTAAGTTCGAGAGGCGTTGTGGCCACGGATCGTCGCACCACTGAAGCGCCTGCGCGGCGGTCGAGAATACGGGATGGCGTGTCCGTGGCTCCATTGCCAGCAGGGCACGAACGCGGTTTGTAATGCTATCGCTGCGGAGTAAATCTAGATGCTTCTTGAGCGCCTCGTGATCGCCAATCAATGCGGAAATCGCGGCGTGGGATCCTTCGTGACGAGTGCGATCCTTTGCGCGGTAACGATCACGTCGGCGGCACGTTTCGGTAATAGGCGCTTTCAGCACTCGTAGCTCTGCGCAGCAAGCATCTTCCTCGAGCACAATAAGCACTTTGCGCGCCTGCCGGTTGGCCCGGGGCCAGGCCATGATGGTCGACAGATAAAGTTCAGTAAGGGAAGGCGCCAATCGCCGGCGACTTGCAGACCGTCGTGACGAGATCGATCTCCGACATCCTCAGCCTAAGAGCCGCCACCAGAGGCAGGCGGACCGCGATGCGATCTTCGAGGGCAGGCCGCTTCGGTTCGTGACGGCGCCAGGAGACGTGGGAAGACAAGCGCGCGATGAAGTCGTTCACGCGCGACGAGAGGCGCCGGCCGATGACGCGGTTCACGTGAATCGGCTGATCCAAGAACTTCGGAACGAGGGAGTATTGGTTGTACAAAGAGGGATGGTCACGCTGAACGATGCGGCGCGGGTGGAGGAGATCAGCGGCTTCGACAAACTACCTTCACCCGCTCGAATGAAATGGAGATGCGCGGATCCAGCCGAGGCCATTACTTGTTCCCGCCATATGGGCCGGCACTCAGCTTAACGCCATTCCACGCTGGTGATCCTGTAGGCCTTCGCCCCGCGAGGCGAAAGAACCTCTACAGTGGCTTCTTTCGTCTTTCCGATGAGCGCGCGAGCAAGCGACGAGAAGACAGAGATCTTGCCCTGTTCTGCATCGGCCTCGGGCTCGCCGGTCGACGTGCTGGGGAAGCTCGATGCCGTGACGCTGGGCGTCGTTGGCGTATGGGGAGCTGGTCCGCGAAATGCGTCGCCATCGCCGGTCTGTCGATGGCACGCTCATCGACTGGGTCGTGCTGCGCAACCGGTTTTCCCCCGATCCGGTCTCAGCTAAAGCGGTGCTCTCTGAAAGCTTGAACGAACTGGGGTTGACGCTGGGCTTTCGAACCAGCGCCGGGCTGCCTGAGCGTCCGGTTTACCGGAATCTCTTTCCCCGCGGCCTTTCGGGGCTGGACGGCAATACGCCCGGTATCGACGCCGATGCGGCGCATCCGGTCGCTGAGCGCGAGGTGCAGAGCGTCGTAGATGCATTGAGATCAGCGTTTCGTGATCAGGCGAGGGATCGACCAGACGGTCTTGCATCTCTTGCAAGGTGTCCGCCTCCGTCGTAGGCACGTTGAGCGAAACAGGTCCGTTCGCTTTTATGGGATCATTAGGGATCCTTGAAGGCCCTGACGCTCACACTTGGCATGGTGCCGGCAGCTGCCCAGGGACGCAGCGCGAACGCGAGTCGGTACGCTCACCTGTAGCCTGTCGCCCGGAGTCGGAATGATTGTCGCAGGACAGCGGCAACTGAGCTGCAAGTACAAGTCGGCGAAAGGCAGGGCCCGCGAGGCTTATGTCGGGACCGTTACTGCACTGGGCCTCGATATCAGCGCCACGTCCGGTGGCCAGCTCACTTGGGCCGTTTTTGCGCCGACCACGCTGGGCCGGGCGGCATTAGCCGGAACCTATACTGGTGCGACCGCCGGTAGCACCGTGGGGGTCGGAGTTGGTGCCAACATCCTGATGGGAGGCTCGAATCCTACAATCGCCCTGCAGCCGATGTCCTTGCAGGCGCAGACCGGTATGAACATTGCCGCGGGTGTATCCACGATGGAGCTGCAGCCGACCACTGCCCCTCCAAGTCGCGGAGCTCAGTGAGTTGCGCAGATCGGATCGGCGAACGGGCTTCTGCATCACGCAGCCCGTGCACTTTCTCCGGGTCTTGCAAAGGAAGCCGTGCCGCCGTCAAGATCGATCAGCGCATCAATGGCTTCATTGAGCTCCGAGGCCGCACCCGACTGCATGCCTTGCTTTGCGGGCGCTACGAGGCGGTATGCGTCTAACGCCCACCGGCGGAGCAGATCTCGCTTCTGCTCCTCGCATGATGTCGGGGCACGCAGAACCTCGCCTGGTCGGGGTAGCCAAAGCGCGCCAGCGTTATCGATCTTGCGGTCAAATGTTCAAGGCGAATTTCGGAAGCCGCGGTCAGCGGCGCTTCTTTTCCTGCTTTCGCTTGGCCTTCAGCACGTCCGCTTGACTGCGATACGCCCCTGCCAGGTTCAAGAAGTTTTCCGAGATTTCCGGGTCGGCGGTTGCTTTCGCCATTCGCTCGGCCTGGTCAGCGTGCTTTCGCAAAGGTTTGGTTTCCTTTGCCATAGTGCACCCCGCATCGTGATGAACCCTCAAGCTCTGATATGGTTCAACATTCATGATCGCACCAGAAAGATCGGCGAGCCGCTTCCCGTAACCGGCCCGAGCCGATCCAAGCCAGCCCACCACCCGGCTCGAATTGTGCGAAGTGCTTTCGGTGGCCCGCTATCGATTGGTCAGCCGTCAGAAGGTTTCGGTAATCTTGCTCAGGCGAGGGGGATGATCTGGGTCAAACCCGCAGGCCCGCGCCGTCTGCTCGATCATCCGATAGGCCGGAACCAGCATGGTGATCGGGTCGGTGGCGGGGTCATCCTCGGCCAACCAGGGTAGGGAGCCATGCGGTCCGCCGCATAGATGTAGCGCGATGTTTTGTTCGCGCAATTCGTCTGCCAGCGCGTCCACTGTGGCCGCCGTTTCATCCAAGAGGCGCATCATGATAACCGGCGTGCGCGACGATAACGCAGCGCGTGGCCCATGCTGCAGCTCGGCGGCGCTCAGACCAATGGAAGGAAGGCGCAAGATTTCCGACAGTTTGAGCGCGATCTCTCGCGCCGAGCCCAGGCCCAGGCCCCGCGCCGCCACAAACACAGCTGACGCCTTGGCGAGACCATCGGCAATCCCGGACCAGTCGAGTGCCAGCGCGCGGTGCAGGCGCTCGGGCAGTCTGTCGAGGCTTGACCGCAGCGCTTGATCTCCCGCCAGCTCAGCAACAAGTTCGGCGCCGGCGGCCATCGAGCCGATCACGGTCTTGGTCGCCGCTACGGAGTGCTCCTGGCCGGCCTCGATCGGAACGACGAATTCCGCTTCGTCAGCCACCGGCGACGACGTCGCATTGACGATGGCGATGGTGCGGGCGCCCGCGGCGCGCGCCGACCTGGTCGCCGCGACAAGATCCGGGCTGCGCCCGGATTGCGAGATCACGATGAACAGCGCATGGCGCAGCATCAACGGCGTGCGAAAAGCCGTGATCACCGAAGGAGCGCTGGCTGAAACGGGAAGGCGAAGCCGCGTCTCGACAAGGTATCTCAAGTAAACCCCGGCATGCCCCGAGCTGCCCCGGCCGCACACGACGCACAGGGGCGCACAGCCAATCCCAATTCGCCGCGCGATGTCGCGCGTGGCCGGGCGATTACCAAGGCTTTTGGCAACAACATCCGCGCTTTCCCCTATTTCGCTCGCCATCGCGGATGTCGTCACGGCTCGCGCGCTCCGCCTTGCTTCCGCGCCGCTTGCTTGGGATGCCGGTCAGGATGCGAGTCACGATCCCCGGCGAGCTCGGCAAACACGCGCCGAAGATTGCCGTCACATTTTTTCAGGATGGTCTCGGCATCGACCCTGTCGACACCCAACGCCAGCAGGCCAGCCGTCTTGATGTCTCCCTCGGCCTGCTCAAGCCAGTGTGCCGCGTGCGACGGATCACAGTGCGCGATTTGCGCCACCATGGCCTCGGCGCGCCGCTTCAGCTTGGCATTCGTCGGCTGCATGTTCACCATCATGCCGCGGTACACCCGGCCAAGGCGCAGCATGATTCCTGAGGAGATCAGGTTCAGCACGACCTTTTGCGCGGTGCCCGCCTTCATCCGCGTGGAGCCGGCGATCAGTTCGCGGCCGGTCGCGATCAGCACCGGAAACGTTGCCGACGCCAGCAGTACGGTGCCAGGATTGTTTGCAACGCCGATCGTCACTGTACCAAAAGAGCCTGCCTGCTGCAGCGCCGCGACCGTGAATGGCGTTGTTCCGCTGGCGGCAACGGCGATCACAACGTCGTGCGGGGTGAGCCGCGCGGCATTGATCTGTGTGACCGCGTCATCGATATCGTCCTCAGCACCTTCGATGCTCGTGACGAACGCGCTGTCTCCGCCGGCGACGATGAAGTGAACGCGCTGGCTGGGCCATGCGAAGGTCGGCATCAACTCGGCGCCGTCCTGGACCGCCACGCGGGCCGAGGTGCCGGCGCCGACATACACAATGCGTCCATGATCACCCAGCGCCGCTTTGGCGGCCTCGGTCGCTGCAGTAATCGCGGGAAGGGCATGGCCGATCGTCGCGACTGCCGCAAGCTGGCCCTCCCACATCGCTTCCATCGCTGACGCGAGCTGCCATGCATCAAGATCGGCAAAGCGGGGATCGACTTCTTCGGTGGCCATATAATTGATCCATGCTCCATCAAACGCGGAACTTTGAAGCCTGCTCCTGGTCAGCTTCTCTCTTGGGCAGGTCTTTGTTGGGCACCTCAAGCCGCCCTCGCGCCACCAGTAATGCGCCGGCCGCCGCGTCGGCATCAGGACACCTCAGGCGCGCGCGCAGGTCTGGCGTCAGCCACGGCGTAATGGCATCCGCGAGCCCGCCTACGAGCGAAAGCTGGTCAATTCCTCTCGCCAGGAAAAGATCAAGCAGATCGCCAATGGCATCGGCCGCGCGTTCGACAATGCGACGGCCGACCGGATCGCCCTGATTAGCGTGCCGCATCACGATCGGCGCGAACGCTGCGTAGTCTGTGGCCCTGGCTTCTTCAGACCAGGCCACCGCCTGATAGGGATCATGATCGAAGGCGCCCAGCACCTCTGAAAGCAATGGGGTCAGCTCGCCGCGGCGATCCGCGGCCCGCAGCGCCAGTCGAACAACCTGCAGGCCGATGTCGGCACCGCTGCCTTCGTCCGACACGGGAAAGCCGTAACCGGCGAGACGGACTTCGCGGCCGTCGATCAGGCCGACACCCACCGAGCCCGTGCCGGCTACCACGATGGCCCCGTCCGCACCGCTATGGGCGCCGAGACAGGCCGCCAGGCCGTCGCTGATGAAGATGACCGATGCAAAGGGATGCGCGATCTTGTTGAGCGCCGCTTCCGCACCGCGGCGACCGAGACCGGCAAGGCCAATTCCGGCGTGCATCCGCGCGAAATCCTCGCGCGTCAGTCCGGCCTGTGCGGCTGCCGCTTCAGTGGCTTCCATGATGGACCGCCAAGCATTGTCAAAGCCAATCCGCGTCGTGGCAGGCCCCGCGCTTGCTCCACCGAGTACCCTGCTGCTTTCGTCCTCGATCCGGGCGCGGCAGCGGGTTCCGCCGCCATCAATGCCGAGATACGTGGTACCTTTTGTTCCCATGGAAAGTTAACGCGGAGGTTTCTTTCCAGGTCCCGCCGAAGCTGCCTGGTGTACATTTGAGGGCCTTCTACGGGACTCGCCTCACGAGTCCGTGACTGCCCTTCTCGGGTCAATACAGATGGGCAACGCTGGTTATTCCGCTCCCACGATTTCCGCGCAGCACATCTTTGATGGTGCCGACATGCGCGGGCCGGGGTCGGTCAGAATCTCGCAGGGGCGGATTGAAAGCATCACCTTCGGCGAGCCGGAGGCGCGCGCCTCAATCCAACTTCCCGCAGACGCGATCCTTGCACCCGGATTCATCGACATCCAGGTCAACGGAGGCGGCGGCGTTCTTCTCAACGACCAGCCTACGGAGGCTGGCGTTCGACGCATCGTGGAGGCGCACCGCAAGGCGGGGACCACGGGCTGCTTGCCGACCTTCATCACCGATCGCAGCGAGGTCATCGAGCGATTGGCTGCAGTCGGCCAGGCTTGCCTGACGATTCCCGGCGTTCTCGGCTTTCATCTGGAAGGACCGGCCCTCAACAGGTCTCGCAAGGGCATTCATCCGGAAGCCGAGATACGCGTGCCGGACCGGCGCGATCTCGCGGCAATCAAAAGTTTTGGGGGGTGCGGCCGCTCCATGGTGACCTTGGCCCCGGAATGCGTGCCCGCATCCATTATTGATGAATTGATCGACGCCGGATTGCGTATCGCGGCCGGCCACAGCGACGCCACCGCAGCCGAAATCGGGCAGGCGGTCGATCGCGGTGTCTCGGGGGCGACCCATCTGTTCAACGCCATGTCGCAGTTGAACCCCCGGGAGCCGGGCCTGGTCGGCGCCGCGCTTGACGATGACCGGCTGTTTGCAGGGATCATCTGCGACGGCATCCACGTTGATCCGGCCTGCTTGCGCGTTGCGTTCCGCTGCAAGGGGCGTGATCGATTGATGCTGGTCACCGATGCCATGTCATTGGCGGGCACCGACGACCGGCAATTCATGCTGCAAGGAAGGCAGGTCACGTTGCACGAAAATCGCCTGACGGGCCCCGATGGCACACTCGCTGGCGCTCACCTCACCATGATCGAGGCGCTGCGCAACGCTGTTAAGCTGCTCGAAATCTCCCTTGTCGATGCCCTCATCATGGCTTCTCGGACTCCCGCGGTATTTCTGGGCCTTGAGTCCGCGCTTGGACGGATCGCGCCCGGATACCGCGCGGACCTTGTCGCCTTCAATCCGAACTTTGAAATCGTCGGCACATGGATAGGCGGTGTCGGTTCGACGGGCAGAGAACTTCACGCTGAAGATTGAAGGAGAGGACGCAAGTCGGCGGCCCGGTTCATAGCGGACCACCGACTCGCAACCGCGACACTGAAGCGGGCGATGTCGGCATCTCTTCCGCTGGTGCTTGGGAGAGCCTCCAAGAGACCTGTCAGGCAACAGTGGCGGCCGTTCTCTCTCAGAACTCCGCAACGAAATCGCAACGAATTGGGTGAAACAACCGTGAACAAAACGGCATGGAAACGCCTGCCACAGCGAGAAAGATCAATTACTTTGAAGAGGTGCACTGCGTTCGGGGCGCAATGGTCCAGTCTGCGGAGTTTCTCCGAGAAGCTTTCAATGCTATCAATTCTGATAGCGCGACATGAGACGGATCCAGTAGACAGCCCCTAACAGCATTTCGGTGAGCGCTAAGTGGAACCGCGGGCCGTACCGCCACATCATCGAGATTAACTTCCACACGCAAGCTTATTCCATGATTTAGAGAGCGCGGGCGTGGTGACGTCTTTGCAGCGGAGCCGCCAGCCTACGCGATCAAGGTCATACAATTGTTTTTAGATATAGGGTGGAGTCAAAATATTTACTTGCTGGCGTAGAGTCCTTGATGCCGGCATTAGCCATGAAAAAATCTGTCGATTGCTGCAGCCAGTTGGTGACCGTCCCGTCTGAATACATGCGTTTCCAATCCTTGGACGTGAACATCTTCTGGGCCTTGAATGACTCGTTGATGTCGGCCAGCGGTGTTTGGCTATAGTGGCCCTTCTGTAGTTTATCCATCGCTTCGGTGCTGTTCGCGACGATGTAGTCGTTGGCATCCGCCCAACCACGGATGAGCTTCGCCAGCGTTTCCTTGTTTGGTTCGTAGTAATCGTTGGCCGCCGCCCAGCCGCCGATGATGGCGGCCTTTGGATAGTAGGCTGATGCATCGGCGAGCTTGACCGCGCCTGGCACCTTGTCGCGAACCGTGACGTTGAAGGGTACCCAGAGAGCGACGGCCGGGACCGCGCCGGAGATAAAGGCGGTCACGGCGGCCGGCATGGTCTGGTTGACGAGTTCGACCTCCTTTGGATCGACCTTGTTGGCGCGAAGCGCGGTATCCAGGAACACATGCGCGGTGGTACCGGTCGCGGTGGCGATCCGCTTGCCCTTCAGGTCCTCGAACGACTTGATGCCCTGGTCGCCGCGAACCCAGAGCTGTGCGGTCGCGACCTCAATGTCGTTGATCAGGAACACTTTGCCCTGGCCCCGAGCCGGGAAGTTCGAGAGCACGGCGCCGGTGGCCAGCACGTCGAGGCTGCCGCCGATCAGCGCCTGGAAGATCTCCAGGCCGGTGTTGAACTGCCGCAGCTCAAGGTCGAGCCCCTGTTTCTCGAAGGAGCCGCGATCCATGCCTGTCCAGATCTGGCCATCGACGGCGACGGTGTGGAGATAGCCGACCCGTACCTTGGTTTTCGCCTGCGCGATCGCGGGCGCTGCGAGCGTGAGAGATCCCAGAGCAAGGCCCGCGGTGGTTGTCAGAAATTGTCTGCGATCCATGGTGTATCCTCCGTTTTGCTTGTTATTCCGAGAATGATGCTGGACGCATTTGCGCCTGCTGGGCGCGGTACTCGTCCATGACGAGTTGCCTGATGTAGCTTCGCAGCTCGCCGAATTCGGGCCGCTCCTGGATCGATTCATCGCGCGGATAAGCGAACGGCACGTCGATGATCTCCCTGATCCGTGCCGGCTGCGCGGTCACCACCACGATGCGGGAGGCGAGATAGATCGCCTCTTCCACGGAGTGGGTGATGAGCATGACCGTCTTGCCTTCGGTCTCCAGCACCTTGAGCAGCAGGTTCTGCATGTTGGAGCGTGTCTGGGCGTCGAGCGCGCCGAACGGCTCATCCATCAGCAGGAATTGCGGCTTGACCGCATAGGCCCGTGCAATCGCGAGCCGTTGCCGCATGCCGCCGGACAGATGTTTCGGATAGGAGTTGGCGAAGTCGGACAGGCCCATCAAGCCAAGATAGTGATCGCAGATCGCGTCGCGCTCGGCGGTCGGAACACGGTTGGCGTTGAGCGTCAGGCCGAAGGCGATGTTCTGCTTCACGGTCAACCACGGGAATACGCCATATTCCTGGAAGATGACACCGCGCTCGGGGCCGGGGCCGGCGACGGGACTTCCGTCGAACAGGACCTTGCCAGTCGTCGGCTTCTGGAAGCCCGCGAGCATGCTCATCATCGTGGTCTTGCCGCAGCCGGACGGGCCGATCACGGCAATGAAGTCGCCGTCGTTGATGTCGTAGCTGATGTCCTCGACGACGTTGAGGCGGCCCTTCGCAGTCTCGAAGGACAGGCAAACGTTTTCGAACTGCGCACGCTTCGTCATGCGATGGCCCGATCCTGCCACACCAGCAATCGCGCCGTGATCTTGCGCAGGATCATGTCCATGATCAGGGCGATCAGGCCGATGCAGATGATGCCGACATAGATGACGTCGAGCAGGAAATAGGTCGAGGCATTCTGGATCATCGCACCAAGTCCGCGCTGGGCCGCGATCAGTTCGGACGCCACCAGAGTCGCCCAGGCCACACCCAATGCCACCCGCAACGCGGTGAGGATATGCGGGACGGTGAGGGGAATGATGACCTTGCGGAAGATTTCCGCCTGATTGGCGCCGAGCGTCTGCGCTACGCGGATGTAGAGAGGCGTGATTTGCGAGACCCCCTCATACATCACGATCACGCCGGAGAAGAATGATGCGTAGACCAGGATGACGAGTTTCGCGACCTCGTCCACGCCGAAATAGACGATCACCAGCGGGATCAGCGCGATTGGTGGCAGCGCGCGGAAGAAGTTGATCATTGGATCGGCGAAGGTGCGGGCCGGGCGATACCAGCCGAGCAGGAAACCCACCGGCACCGCGGCGAGAATCCCGAGCGCGACGCCGAAGAAGACGCGTCTGGTCGAGACGAAGATGTCGACGAGGAGGCCTTCTTTCGTGAGAAGCTCGAAGAACTTGGCGGCGACCTGGTGCGGGGCGGGGATCAGCGAGACATTGACGAAGCCGCTCCAGCGCACCGTGTACCAGAGCAGGATTGCACCGATCCACGGTATCAATCCGAGACCAAAGCGTCTCACGCCAGCTCCGTTCATTCGACGCGTCCACCCAGATTGCGGTTGATGTTTTTCGAACTCATATTATAAATAGGATGACCAGACAAGAGCGCCTTTGGTCATAGGCATCGCAGGCCTTCCGCGCATGACATCGCCGCCCTTCACCATTCGCAGCGTCCAGGCTTTCGGCTATCGCTATCCGTTGACGACACACGTCATCACCTCGTTCGGGCGGATGGCGGATCGGCCAGCCGTTTTCGTTCGAGTCGAGGATACGGATGGTCACCTGGGTTGGGGCGAAGTGTGGTGCAATTTTCCAGCGCCGGGCGCCGAGCATCGTGTCCGGCTGGTCAACGAGGTGCTCGCGCCGGCCCTTGTCGGATTTAAGGCGCAGGAGCCGCCGGCCGCTTTCGAGCGCCTGACGCAGGGAACCTCGGTGCTCGCACTGCAATCCGGCGAAGCGGGTCCGTTCGCGCAGGCGATCGCCGGCATCGATCTTGCTATCTGGGATCTCCACGCGCGCCGCCAGAACGTTGCGCTGTGGAAGCTGCTCGGCGGATCCGGGAGCAAGATCAAGGTGTACGCCAGCGGCATCAACCCAGCCGGCTCAGAGCGAGCCGCAGAGGCAGCCCTCGCGCGCGGCTACCGCGCCTTGAAGCTGAAGATAGGATTTGATCCGTTGGCCGACCGTGCCAATCTGGCGGCCCTACGGCGGCTTGTTGGCGAAGGCCTGCTCGCCGCTGACGTTAACCAAGGCTGGACCATCGCGCAGGCGCTTGAGCTTGCTCCGCAGCTGGAGGCGTTCGGCCTTGGCTGGCTCGAGGAGCCGATCCGCGCCGACCGCCCGCGGCAGGAGTGGAAGCAGCTCCGCCAGATAATCAGCTTTCCGCTCGCGGCCGGCGAGAACATCGCCAGCCACGCCGGATTTGCCGAGGTGCTGAGTGAGCCGGTTCTCGGCGTTGTCCAGCCGGACATCGCAAAATGGGGTGGACTCTCGGCTTGCTCGGGCATCGCCCGCGATATCCTGCAGTCAGGCAAGATGTTCTGTCCACATTATCTTGGTGCCGGCATCGGACTTCTCGCATCGGCCCATCTTCTGGCTGGCATCGGTGGCGACGGGCTGCTGGAAGTCGATTGCAATGAGAACCCGCTGCGCGATCGCTTCTGTGGCCCCGTGCTTGATGTCCGGGACGGTGCGATCGAACTCGGCGACGGGCCAGGTCTTGGGCTCACGCCTGATCTTGCGTCGATCGAACAGTACCGGGCCGCGTGATGTCATCGCAGGGCTACGATTACATTATCGTCGGCGCGGGCTCGGCGGGCTGCGTGGTCGCAAACCGGCTGTCGGCCGATCCCGCCTGCCGCGTGCTGCTGCTGGAAGCCGGTGGATCGGACCGGAATTTTTGGCTCAGGCTTCCGGTCGGGTACTATCGGACCATCTACAACGAACGTTTCTCGCGCCTGTTCAGGACGGAGCCGTCGGAAGGCAGCGGCGGCCGCGCGATCGTGTGGCCGCGCGGCCGTGTGCTCGGCGGATCCTCGTCGATTAATGGCCTGATCTTCATCCGCGGCCAGCACGCGGATTTCGACGACTGGGAACGCCTTGGCGCCGATGGCTGGAGCTATCGTGACGTCCTGCCGTATTTTCGCCGCTACGAACGCTACCGCGGCGGCGAGAGCCAGTTTCACGGCGGCCTCGGCGAGTTCGAGGTCTCCGATCTCCGCAATGACAATCCGGCATCCAGGGCCTGGGTCGAGGCGGGCGCGCAGTTCGGCCTGCCACGCAATCCGGACTTCAATGGCGCAACCACGCTTGGCGTCGGCACTTACCAGCTCGGAATCGGGCGCCACTGGCGGACCAGCTCCGCCTCTGCGTTTCTGCAACCGGTTGCCGGCCGTCGGAACCTCTCCGTCATTACCCATGCGCACGTCAGCAAGGTCGTTTTTAACGGTAACGTCGCGACCGGCGTCGAATGGGTCAGCAAGGGACAGGTGCACCGCGCGACAGCCGATCGCGAGGTGATCCTGTCGGGCGGGGCGCTGCAGTCGCCGCAGATCCTCCAGCTCTCCGGCGTCGGTCCGGCTGATCTACTGCGCAAGCTAGGCATTCCCGTCGTTGCCGATGCTCCGGAAGTCGGCGCCAATCTTCAGGACCATTATCAGGCCCGGCTGATCGTCCGACTGAAGGAGCGGATCTCGCTCAACGATCAGGTCCGAAATCCGGTCGAGCTTGCGAGGATGGGCCTGCAATGGATGCTGGCAGGCAGCGGCCCGTTAACTGTTGGCGCAGGGCAGGTGGGCGGCGCAGCCTGCACCGAATACGCGGTCGGCGACCGACCGGATGTGCAGTTCAACGTGATGCCGCTGTCGGTCGACAAGCCTGGTGAGCCCCTTCACACCTATTCCGGATTCACGGCTTCGGTCTGGCAATGCCACGGAAAGTCGCGCGGCCGGCTTGCGATCAGCTCAACCGATCCATTCGAGCAGCCGCGGATCGCGCCGAACTACTTCGCCGAGGAAATCGATCGCAAGACCATCGTTGCGGGCCTGAAGATTTTGCGCGAAATCTATCAACAGAAGGCGTTTCGTCCGCTGTGGGACGTCGAGGTGGTACCAGGAGACGCAGCAAGAGATGATGCCGGGCTGTGGGATTTTGCGCGCACCACGGGTGGCACGGTGTTCCACTGTGTCGGGACCTGTCGTATGGGCCGGGACGAGCGAGCGGTGCTCGATCCGCAGCTGCGCGTGCGCGGCGTCGAGCGGCTCCGCGTGATCGACGCCTCGGTGATGCCGCAGATCACTTCGGCCAACACCAATGCAGCCAGCTTGATGATCGGCGAACGTGGCGCTGCGCTGGTCATGGCCTGATGGCGCGGCTCTGAATCGGGAGGACGAGATGGAATTGAGTTCCGACAGTCACGTCCCCAAATACGCGCAGATCGCCGACATCTTCCGCCAGCGGATCGCGCGCGGCGCCTGGACCCATGGCTTTCGCCTGCCAGCCAACGAAGACCTTGCGGCCGAGTTCGGCGTGTCGCGTGTCACGATCCGTCAGGCGGTCGAGCTGCTTGCCCGCGACGGCGTCATCGAGGCCCAGCAGGGACGAGGCACGTTTGTCACGGGCACCGTGCGGCAGGATCGCTGGCTCAAGGTCGAGACTACGCTGTCCGATCTTGCGGACATGTACCGCGACACCTCGCCGGAGATCATCAACATCTCGGAGAGCCGCAGTAATGCGCCGCTGCTTCCCGAAGACGGCAAGCCGGCCGAGAAATACGTCTTCATGCGCCGCCTGCACTCACGCCGGAAGCTGCCTTACTGCGTCATTTCCATCTATCTCGACGAGAAGATCTTTCGCAGGTCGCCAAAGCGTTTCCGCAATGAGACCGTGATCCCGATCCTCAACGATCTCAGGGATCCCGCGATCGCCAGCGCCCGTCAGACGCTGACGATCGGCACCGCGGATCTCGAGGCGGCGCGGCTGCTGCGCGTGCCGCTGAACTCGCCCGTGGCCGAAGTCCGTCGTGTCTTCACAACGAGCGACCGCACCGTGATCTATCTCGGCGAGGTCACCTATCGCGGTGATTTCGTGCGTATCGACATGGACCTGCGGCCGTAGAGCCTAATCCGCAAGAGCGCGGAGCGGCTTTCGGGCAAAGTCATGCTCAAACCCGGACTTTGACCGTCTACCGGGAAAACAATTCCTGGTTCCGACGTTCAAGTTCTTCGCCATAGGTCCGCAGCACGTGGGATTCGCTTAGCGTTCCGATCGCTGTCCGACTGTCAGCGCGGTCAACGACTGCAAGGACATCTGCCTCGCTGCGTTCGAAGGCTTTCAGGATCTCGCGAACCGACGTAGTCGGAAACAGGCATTCATCCTGTTGCTGCGCCAGCAATCCGAGCGGCTCGTCATCTCTGTTGGCGGCCGAATGCAGCGTGGCGGCCGGAACGATGCCGGCATAAGTCTCGTTGGGATCACGCAGCACGATCTGGCGTACCAGTGCCGGAGAAAACAGCCTTTGTGCCTCGCCGATCGGCATTGTCGTCGGGGCGTTCTCGAAGTCCGTCCGCATCAAGGAGGCAGCGCTCATTTGCCTGGCCCAGCCGATGTCTTGGGGGCCACGGATGACCTCGCCCCGCAAATGGAAGCGCCACGTCGCAAAGCTGTAGCCGAAAAGCTCGCGGACAATGAGCGCGCAGACGGATGATGCGACTACCGCACCAACGGTGACGGAGAAGTCGCCGGTGATTTCGAGCGCGAGACAGACCATGCTGAACGGCGCGCCCAGTACGCCGGTGCCCAGTGCAGCCAGCGCGGCAATGGCAGCGGTACCCGGTTGCAGGGCGAGCGTAGGAAAGAGGCCAGTCAGCACGATGCTGTAGAGTTGCCCGATCAACGCGCCGAGCAGCAGCGAAGCGAAGAAAAGTCCGCCACGAAACCCAGAACCGAGCGAGATGGCTGAGGCCAGGATCTTGAACACGATGGTCGTGGTGAGCAGGAGCCAGGTCGGATTGCTGACAAGCAGGATCTGCATCGCGCCGTGGCCGGCGCCCAGCACGGTCGGCGTCAGCAGAGCAAAACCGCCGAGCAGCAAGCCTCCGAGGATCGGCCGCATAAACCCCTTGAATGCCGCGATGCGCTGAAAGCACCGCTCTGAGAACGCGACTGCGAGCATGACGAGGATGCTGGCAAAAGCGCAGATGACGCCGATCAGCACGGTTTGCCCAATCATCTCGACGGACACCGGCGAGGGGAAGCCGGGCACCATCAGGAACGATTGGTGCGTCAATTGCCGCGCGACCAGCCACGCAGTAACAGCGCTTGCGGTAACGGGAACGAGTGCGGCGGAGGTATACGCGCCCAGCACGACCTCGAAGGCGTAGAAGGCGCCAGCCAGAGGTGCAGAGAATGCGGCGCTGATCGCGCCGGCGGCGCCGCAGGCGACCAGGAGCCGCATGTCGTTACGTCGGGCGGCCAGGCGCTGGCCGATATGAGAGCCGAACATCGCGCAGATCTGGGTATAGCCAGCTTCCAGTCCGACCGACCCGCCGAAGCCGTTGGAGAGCAGGGTCTGGACCGAGATTAGCAAGCTGCCGCGAAACGATACCCGGCCGCCATAGAGCGCGTTCGCCTCGATCGCGTCGGCGAGCTGCTGGCCCTTCACGCGCCGGGCGAAGTACAGCCCGATCAGCGCGAGCACCAGGCCGCCGAGCATTGGGATCAGCAGCGTTCGCTGCCAGGAAATCACACCGGTGGCGCTGAGATGTGCGTCGAAGGGAATATCGAACAGCAGCGCATGTGAAACCTGGCTGAGGCCCGAGATTGTGGCGACGAGAACGCCGCTGAGCAGTCCGACGACAATGGCGACCAGCACAAGGCCGGTCTCGCGATTGCGCACGAAGTTGCGCAGAAAGAGCGGCAGCAAACGGGTGCCGGGAGCTTGAGCCGGCTTAGCGGCATGTGGGGCTGGCGCCATCCTATACCGGATCCCGCGGCGGTTCAGCGCGCACGACACGGAAGCCGATGTTACTCGATGACGAATCGGGTGAATTGGAACTTCGCGCCGCGACGCGGTAGCGGTTGCAGTAGGATGCGTGGCAAAGGAAGGATCCGCCGCGCATCGAGCGGTTCGGGGCTAGTTCGCGGTTCAAGGGATCGTGAGATGTTGTGAGGCGGTGAGAACTCGGCGAAAAATAGTCCTCACACCATTCCCAGACATTTCCGGCGACATTGTGCAGGCCATACCCGTTCGGCGCAAAGGCGTGGACGGGCGACGTGCCGAGGTAGCCGTCGTCCAGAGTGTTGCGGCTCGGAAAATCGCCCTGCCAGATGTTGCAGCGGTGCTCGCCGCCGGGCTGAAGCTCATTGCCCCATGGAAAGGTCGCGCTGTCGAGGCCGCCACGCGCGGCCATCTCCCATTCCGCTTCGGTCGGAAGCCGCGTGCACGACCACGCACAATAGGCCTGAGCGTCATTCCAGGAGACATGGACGACCGGATGATCGAGCCGGTCCAGAATGTTGCTCGACGGGCCCTCCGGTTGCGCCCAGTAAGCATGCAACACCCGAATCCACCAGGGCGTTTCGCGAATGCGCGCCGTTTGCGCCGTGTGCGTCTCTTCCGGCAGGAGCCCCTCGAAGACGAAACTCCAGCCGTAGCGTTCGGCTTCGGTTGTGTAGCCTGTGGCACGGACGAAGTCGCCGAACTGCAGGTTACTTACGGCGTGACAGGCAATAGCGAACGGCGACAGCGTGACGGGCCGCACCGGGCCTTCGCCATCTTCAACGAAGCCCCGGTCGGCAGATCCCATGTGGAAGGTCCCCCCAATCGGTGAGCTCCAGCGGCGCGGAATCGCAGTTGAACTCGGAACGATCGCCGGTTGTGCATCATCGGCCGACGCCGGGCCTTTGCCGGTGGCGCCTTGCGGGCAGCAATGCGAGCGGTCCTTCGTCATGTCCTACGTCTGCTTTTCTTCCTCCCAGAAGGCCGTGCCGCCCTCGGCCTTCATCAGTTCGAGAATCTTCTCGCGCGGGATCACGCCACAGCGATTGGCCCATTGCTGATACTGCGCCGCCATCTCGCGGACGCGATCCGGATGCTGCGCAGCCAGATCGTTCATCTCGGTGCGATCGGTTTCCATGTCGTAGAGTTCCCAGGGGCCGGGATATTTCCGCACCAGCTTCCACTTGCCGACGCGCACGGCCGCATTGCCTTCATGCTCCCAGAACAGCGGGCCGCGATTGCCATAGGCCGCCGCGAAAGATGGCACCAGGCTCTCGCCCTCGCAGGGCAAAATAGTGTTGCCGTTGTATTCACTGGGGTAGGTGGCACCGGTGACGTCGAGGATGGTCGCCATCACATCGGTGAGCTGGCTTGGATTGTGCCGCAGGCCGCCCTTCTCGGAGATGCCGCGCGGCCAGTGCACAATGAACGGCGTGGCGATACCGCCCTCGTGGACCCAGTGCTTGTAGAGCCGGAACGGGCTGTTGGAGAGATTGGCCCAGGCGGTGCCGTAACTCTGGTAGGTGTCTTCGCCGCCAGGCATAAGGCTTGGATCGTTGCCGAAGCGCACCGGCCTGCCGTCGCGGGTCTTTGCCTGAGCGATCATGAGCTGGTCGACCAGCTCCTTCGCGGTGACGCCTTCCGGAATGTCTTCGGCGCACGCGCCATTGTCCGAGAGGAAGATGATCAGCGTGTTGTCGATCTGGTCGGTCTCTTCCAGCGCCTTCAGGATTCGCCCGATGCCCTGGTCCATCCGGTCGATCTGGGCCGCGTAAACCTCCATGCAGCGCAGCGTCCATTCGCGCTGCTCGGCGTCGGTCCACGCGGGCTGGGTCGGATCGCGGTCCGTCAGGCGCCAGTTCGGATGGATGATGCCGTCCTCGACGAGGCGCTTGAGGCGTTCCTCGCGCAGCTTGTCCCAGCCGGCGTCGAAGCGGCCCTTGTATTTTGCTATGTCCTCGTCATGGGCGTGGAGCGGCCAGTGCGGGGCGGTGTAGGCGACGTACTGGAAGAACGGCGCGTTGGGCTTTTCCGCCTTGTGCTGACGGATGAAGGCGGCAGCCTGGTCGCTGATCGCATCCGTATAGAAGAACGACGGGTCCTTGACGGCCTCGTGCTCGATATTGTCGTTGCCGCGGGTCAGCGTATTCGGGTGATAGAAGCTGCCGGCGCCGATGATGGTGCCATAGAAATGGTCGAAGCCACGCTGCATCGGCCAGGCATCGGTCGGAGCGGTGAGGCTGCTTGCGATATGCCACTTGCCGCTGAGATAGCTCGTGTAGTTCTTGCTCTTGAGCGCTTCCGCGATTGTCACGCAACTCTTGTTCAGATTGCCCGCATAGCCTTCCGGACCGTTGCTATAGGTGAGGATACCGATGCCGGTCTGGTGCGGATGCAGGCCGGTGAGCAGCGAGGCGCGAGACGGGCTGCAGCGCGCGGTGTTGTAGAATTGTGAGTAACGCAACCCGTTCGCCGCAAGACGATCGAGGTTCGGCGTCTGGATCTCGCCGCCGTAACAGCCGATGTCCGAAAAGCCCATGTCGTCGTTGAGGATGAGCAGGATGTTGGGGCTGTCGGGAGTTTTGGCGCCATTCGGCATGTTTGTATCCTCGTTAGTGACGTTTGGCTTCGTCAGGAATGGCGGCGCGTCAGGCTGATGCTGAGGCTGAAATATTTCGGCAGATAAACGGCGCGGAGAAGCTCCAGTGCCCGTTCGTCCTTGCCGAAGGTGACGCGCTCGATCGCGAGCAGGGGCGAGCCGACCTTCACGCCGAGCAGTTTTGCGCTGCTGGCATCAGCGAGATCGGCGCTGATGGTCTGCTGTGCGTCCTTAATGGCGAAGCCGAGTTCGTCCTCGAAAACGCGATACATAATGATCGATATCAGATCCCGCTTCTCGAGCTCGAGACCGATGTCCGGCGGATAGAAGGCGTGCTCGATCGCGATCGGTATGTCATCCGCGAACCGCAAGCGCCTGAGTTGCCAGACGGCGCGCTCGCGCAGCTGCTCGCGAACGGCGGGATCATGGCGGTTGGTCATGCCCTGCTGCAGGATCTTTGCACCGGCCTGGTAGCCAGCGTCGCGGATGGTTTCCGAAAAACCCATGAGGTGGCCGACCCAGTTTTCGGGCTGGTTCGAGCGCAGAAAAGTACCGCGACCGCGCGAGCGGTCGAACATGCCTTCGTTCACCAGGGGAGCGATCGCATTGCGGATGGTGATGCGGCTGACGCCGAAGTGACGGCCGAGCTCGGCTTCGGTCATCAGGCGTCCGGCCGCGTCGATCAGCTTGCCGTCGCGCACCTGGCTGCGGATGGATTCGCGGATCCGGATGTGCAGGGGCATCGATGCCTCTGTGGCCACATCGCTGCCGAGCGGAGCGGGTTTCTTCTTGCGCGTTTGAACAGCCATGGTGTCAGAGCCGCATGCGGGTCGTGGGATCGAACAAGTGAATGTCCTGGGGACGGGCGGTGATCGAGATCGTGTCGCCCTCGCCGGGAATGTTGCCGTCGCTGACGCGCATGCGGATCATGGTGCCGGCGCAGTCGAGATCGAGCACGGCGGTATCGCCGAGATCCTCGATCAGGTCGACGCGTGCACCTAGTCCGCCTTCCGTCATACGCAAGGCGCCCGGACGAATGCCCACGACCACATCGCGCTCTCCGGAAATTCTGGCCGTAGTCTTGAGACGATGCCCGGCAATGATCACGTCGCCGTCGACATATCGGGCAGGAACGAGGTTCATCGGGGGATTGCCGATGAACCCGGCGATATCGATCGAGTTCGGACAGGCGAACACTTCTGCGGGCGTGCCGACCTGTTGTATTTCGCCACTCATGAACACCGCCATGCGGTCGGCGAGCGTCATGGCTTCTTCTTGGTCGTGGGTGACGTAGACGGCAGTCACGCCAAGCGAGCGTTGCAGCTTCTTCAGTTCGGCACGGGTCTCCAGCCGAAGCTTGGCGTCGAGATTAGAGAGGGGCTCGTCGAGCAGGAACAGGCGCGCCTTGCGCACGATCGCGCGAGCGAGCGCGCAGCGCTGCTGCTGGCCGCCCGAGAGCTGACCCGGCTTGCGATCCAACAAATGATCGATCTTCACTTTTCGCGCGGCATCCTTGACCGCGGGGGCGATCTCGGACTTCGGCAGCTTCGACATCTCCAGCGGAAAGGCGATGTTTTGGGCGACCGTCATGTGCGGGTAGAGCGCGTAGCTCTGGAATACCATAGCTATGTCGCGGTCGCGCGCATCGGTCGAGGTGACGTCCTTGTCGTCGATCAGCACGTGGCCGGCGGTTGGCGCATCTAAACCGGCGAGAATACGCAGGGTCGTGCTCTTGCCCGAGCCGGAGGGACCGAGCAGGGCGAAAAATTCCCCCGGCTTGATGTCGAAGTTTACGCCCTTGAGCGCGGTAAATTCGCCATGCATCTTGACGATGTTACGAAAACTGACCTGACCCTGGCCGCTCATCGGCGCCCTCCGCCTTTGACTGCACCGACCGTCAGGCCCTTCACGATATGCTTCTGCGCGACCACGCCAAGCACGACGACCGGAAGCATGGCGAGGACCGAGACCGCTGCGAGCTTGGCCCACAGCGTCTGCTCGACGGAGACGAAATTGAACATGGCGACCGTGACGGGACGCACCGTGTTGCCGCTCAGCACAACGGCGAACAGGAATTCATTCCACGCATTGAGGAATACGAACACGACGGTCACGGCTATGCCGCCGCGTACCTGCGGGATGATGATCCGCCACAGGGTTTTTAGCCGGCTGGCACCGTCTAGGTAGGCGGCCTCTTCCATCTCGAAGGGAATGTCTTCAAAATAGGAGACCAAGAGCCAGATCGCGAAGGGCAGGGAGAACGACAGATAGATCAGGATGATGCCCTGATAGGTGTCGATCCAGCCGATGTTTCGCAGCACCAGAAAGTAGGGGATAATGATGCCGACCGGCGGCAGCATCTGCGTCGCCAGGACATAGAAGCCCGCGAATTTCTTGCGGCGAAAGCGCAGGCGCGCCAGCGCATAGGCCGCAGGCACCGCCATCAGCATGGTGACGATGGTGGTGCCGACTGCGATGATTGTGCTGGAAAGCAGGTTCGGCAGGATCGATCCCGAGCCGAACAGTACATCGCGATAGGCGTCTAGCTTCGGCGTGAACACCAGCTTGGGCGGGTAGGCGAGCACATCGGAATCGGTCTTGAGCGAATTGAGCACGCTCCAGATGATCGGGAAGGCCCAGGCCAGCAGGAAGACCATGGAAATCGCGAGCAGGGCGATAATGCGAAGGCGCTTTGCCGTCACTTCGCCCTCCGCATCGCAAATAGGATACCGGAGATGATGATGGTCACGATCAGCAGCGCCACCGCGAGCGCCGAGCCGTAACCGATCGACAGCTCGGTGAAGGATTTGCGGTAGGCGTAGAGATTGAGGATCTCGGTCGCTGTGCCGGGGCCGCCAGCGGTCACGGTAAAGATCGCAGCAAACGCAGTCAGCGCCACCATGGTTCGCATGATGATGACCATCACGATCGCCGGACGGAGCAAGGGCAGGGTGATGCGGCGGAACCGCTGCCAAGCCGAGGCACGATCGAGCCGCGCGGCCTCATAGATGTCCTCGGGCAGTGACGCCAACGAGGCCAGCAGCACCATGAACGCAAACGGCGTCCATTGCCAAGTATGGATCGCGATCACCGAGACCATCGCAAGCGTGGGATCGCCGAGCCAGTTCTTGCTGCCGAGACCGGAGTTGATGGCGAGGTAATCGATAATGCCGAACTCCGGTGCCAGCATGAAGGTACGCCAGATCATGCCGACCACGGCCGGCGACAGCACGACGGGCAGGATCGCGATGACTCTGAACCAGCCTTGCCCGCGCTTCATGTCCATGACCAGCAGCGCCAGCGCCAGCCCGATGACGACCTGGAACGCCACGGTCGCCCCGGTGTAGACGAGGCTCACCAGCAGTGACGACCAGAAGCGCTCGTCGGAGAGCAGCACCTGATAGTTCTCGAATCCGACGAAGCCGTTGGTGAACGGCATCGCGAGATCCATCCGGAACGTGCTGGTATAAACCAGAAAGATCAGCGGAAACGTCGTCGTGGCGAGCAGCGCGAGAAATGCCGGCGCGAGCAAGGCTGCTGCAAACCGGCGCTCCCGCTGCTCGAGCACGCGGCCGTAATCGCTGCGAGGCGCATCGCTTGCAATATCGGCCGATGTCACCGCGGACGACGTCATGGCTCAGCCGCGCATCATCGGTTCGATGCGGCGTTGCGCATCGTCAAGTGCAGCCTTGATCGTGGCCTGGCCGGAGAGGGCCGACTGGATCGCGGTCGCCATGGTGTCGCCAATCGCCGGCCATTGCGGCACGCGCGGACGCCAGTCGACGTCGGTGTCGTCCTGCAGAGCGCCCATCGTGGCTTCGACAAAATTTTCGCCAAAGCCGTTCATCAGCTTGATGTAGTCCGGATCCTTCCAGACCGAGGTGCGGTTGACGCCAGAGCGCTTGGTCGGACCTGCAAAACGATGCGCGGTGCGCGCCTGGGTCTCGGCGCTCGCAGCCCACTGGATGAAAAACCATGTCGCCTTTCGCTTCTTCTCCGGCAGCGCAGAATTGATCGGAAAACCCCAGTTCCAGATCGACGTAGTGCGCTTGCCCGAGGGGCCCTTCGGCCAGCGCGCATAGGCGACCTTGCCAATGACCTTCGACTTCTCGGGATTGTTGATGACCGAGGCCGAGGAATGCGCGTCGATGTAGCTGGCAACAGTGCCTTGCGAGAAGGCGTCGGCAATGTCGGGCCAGTTCCAGTTCGCGGCCGCCGTCGGGGCGTACTTTTTCAGGAGATCGACGTACCAGGCCAGCGCCGTCTCGGCCTCGGGGCCGTTGACGGTGAGCTTGCCGCCCTTCATCCAGTCGCCGCCGAACTCGCGGAAGATCGACGGATAGATGTACATGTTCTGGCCGGCACCGGCGACGCCGCGCAGCGCCGCGCCCCACACGCGATCGTTCGGCGTGTTCAATGCCGCTGCGTTGGACATGTAGGCCTCGAGCGTGTCGGCGGGCTTCAGGCCTTTGGCGTCATAGAGGTCCTTGCGATAGACCTGAATCGTAACTTCGCCGTCATAGGGCATGCCATAGAGTTTGCCGTCGATGCCGTTGGCGCTGCGCCAGGCCGGAATGATGTCGTCGAGCTTGAACCAGGCCGGATCGGTCAGCGACTTGTCGGCGAGATAAGTATCGAGCGGCTCCACCCATTTGTTCGCGGCATAGAGTGCGTAATACATGGGATCCGCGGCATGGGTCGCGTAGGTGCCGGTTTTCGAAGTCAGGTCGATGACGCTCTTCTGCCGGATCTGCGCCGGTGGGATTTTCTCAAAGCGAACGTCGATTCCGGTCAGCGCCTTGAACTGTGGCGCCAGCGCGATCAAGTTCTCAAAATAGCTCGCCGGGATCACGGCGACCGTGATGGTCTCGCCAGAGACCTGCTGCCAATCGATCTGCGCGGATTTGTAGGGCGCGAGCTCAGCGTCCTGTGCGGACGCGTGCTTCAAAATGCCGGGCCCAAACGTCGCCAGCGCCGCAGCCGCGGTTCCGGTCTTGAGTAGCGTTCGTCGTGTCGGCTTGCATGACGTCATCGCTGTCCTCCCGAAAATCCGGATTCTGGGTTCCGGTTAGTTAGGACTTTTGCGGAAATGTTATAACAAGTCAACTGCGGCAAAGTTGCCGCGCGTCGTTGCCATTGGAACGTCATCTTGCGTGCCTCGGAACTCCGGCGCTCGCCTCCTGACCAGAGATGGTTTGAAGCCGACGATGCGCCGCTTGACGTATTCGTCGATGTCCAGCCGCCGGTGCTCGCGCAACGTCAACCTGCTAGAAACCCGCCATCCACAGCAAAGACGCTACCAGTCGCATATTGCGACGCCGGCATGCACAGGAACGCGACCGCGCCGGCAATATCTTCCGGCTGTCCCCACCGCTTGAACGCGGTGCGGTCGGCGATGCGCTGGTAGTGCGCGAGATCAGTCCGGCCGGCGGCGTTGATCGCGGTCTCGATATAGCCGGGCGCAACGGCATTGACGCGGATGCCCTCTTCGGCCCACTTCAAGGCCAGTGCTTTGGTCAACATCACGACGCCACCCTTGCTGGCGCAATAGGCGGGGATACGCGGCAGCGCCAAAGTCGCGTTCATCGACGCGATGTTGACGATCGATCCCTTCGCCTCCGCAAGCAACGCGCGAAAAGCCATGCAGGTCCGGAAGGTGCCGGTGAGATTGACGTCGAGAACCTTCATGAAGGTCTCGATCTCGAATTCCTTGTCGCGCGCCAGGATGCCAGCGCAATTCACCAGCGCGTCCACGCGCTTGTGCTGCCGGGCAAAGGCCGCGACGGCCCCGTCATCGGTGACATCGAGCGTGGCGAGCGTGAGACCCGCGCGCGGCTTGAGCAGTGTGCGCGCGAGATCCGCCTCGTTCGCGCCGGTTGCGGTCACTGTCGCGCCGAGATCGCAGAACTGGTTGCTGATCGCAGCGCCAATGTCGCCGACCCCGCCGATCACAACGGTATGAAAGTCGGCTGCGAGGGAAAAATTCGAACTCATCAGGAGGGTCTCACTTCGGGGATTTCGGAGGCGGAGCCGTGGATTCACGGACCACCAGCGAGAAGTCGATCTCGCGATGCATGATGGTCTGCTCGCCGGCGAGGCTCCGCACCAGATATTCTCCGGCGCGCTGCCAAGTCTCTCCGGTCGGAACGTGGATCGTGGTCAGGCTGGGCCGCAAATGGCGACTCCAGTCGAGGTCGTCGAAGCCGATGACCGATAGATCGCGCGGCACCGTAAAGCCGCTGCGCTCCGCTTCGAGCAGCACGCCGTAGGCAATGACGTCGTTGCCGCACACCACGGCCGTTGGACGGTCCTTGAGACTGAGGAGATAACGCGCCGCCTCGCGCGCGTCGTCCAGCGTATAGGGCACTTCGACATGCCATTGCGCGGGAAGTTCGAGATTGTTCTCGCCCAGTGCGCGGCGAAAGCCCGCCACGCGGGCACTGGCGCGGTCGTTGTTGCGCTGGAGTGCCGAGACGATCCCGATCCGGCGATGGCCGAGCTCGATGACATGGGCGGCGGCGCGATGGGCGGCGGCTTCGTTATCCGTTCCGACGCAGGGGTAGGGCCTGTCCGGTTGGTAGATGCCGACGTTGATGAACGGCACCGCGTTGTCCGCGAGCAGCTTGCGCAGCCCGTCATGATGGCAATCGCCACGCAGCACGAGGCCGTCGACACCGCGACTGATCAGATTGCGCGCCTGCTGCAACTCGATCTCGAGGTCATATCCACTCGTGGTGAGGAACAGCATGTATCCGACCGACGACAGATATTGTTGCAGCGACGCGATGCCGCGCGCGAACATCGTGTTGTCGATCGTCGGCACGATTGCGCCCAGGGTACGCGAGCGGCGCGACGACAGGATGCGCGCCGGCGCATGCGGGATGTAGCCGAGCGCGTCGATGGCCCGCTCGATGCGGGCGCGCAGAGACGGGCTCACCGCATCGGGATTGTTGAGGACGCGGGAGACCGATGCCGTCGAAACGCCGGCGCGGGCGGCCACCGCGCGGATACCCTGTTTCACAGATTTGGCGTCGGTCAGCCGCATGAATGTAACGTTACAAGTTGCCGCGCGAGCCGCGTGGTAGCGGCCAGTCGTAAATCTGCCGTAGATTTCGCGGCTTGTCCACCGCTTGACACGGCGGACGCGAGGTCTATTTTGTAACCGTTTTCATATGGTGCTCAGACGTGTTCAAAATGGTCCGCCAGCTTAAGGCGGCCGGCCGGGAGGAGAGTTCGATGAAGGCCAGGATGCTCGCGACGCACGTCGCGTTGTCCGTTCTTGCGATTGCCGTCAGTGCGCAGGCGCATGCCGCCGATTTTGACTGGATGAAGTTCAAGGGCAAGACCGTCACCTTTCTCGCCAACAACAATCCGGTTTCGCAGGCTCTGCTGACCTACAAGGCCGATTTCGAGAAGCTGACCGGCATGACCCTGAAGGTTGACGGTTATCAGGAACAGCAGATGCGCCAGCGTCTGGTCACCGTCATGAATGCGAACAGCGATGAGGTGGACGTGTTCATGACGCTGCCCTCGCGCGAGGGCGAGCAGTTCGCCGCCGCCGGCTGGTACGGCGATCTCACGGCGATGGCCAGGAACGAGGTCGCTAAGGAATACGACCCGGCCGGGCTGAGCCAGGCCTTGCTGAAGGCCGCGACCTTCAATGGCAAGCTCACCAGCATGCCGATGAACATCGAGGGTCCGATCCTCTATTACCGCACCGACATCTTCAAGAAGTGCGGTCTCGAGGCGCCGAAGACCATCAAGGACGTCGAGGCCGCCGCCGAGAAGATCAAGACCTGCGACAGTGCGGTGACGCCGTTCGTCTCGCGCGGCCTCAAGCCCGCGGTCGCCTACACCTTCAGCAACATGCTGCACAATGTCGGCGGCACCTATATCGCCAACGGCAAGTCCAATCTTTGTTCGGCCAAGGGCAAGGAGGCGCTCGACACCTATAGCCGGCTGCTGCGCGACTTCGGTCCGCCCGGCGTCGTCAATTACAGCTTCCAGCAGATTTCAGCGCTGTACCGCAGCGGCCGTGCCGCGATGGCGTTCGAATCCTCCAACGAGCTACGTACCGTCATGGACGGCGGCGCGCGCCTCAAGGACACCGGCCTGTTGCCGTTCCCGGCGGGCGAGGCCGGCCAGGTGCCGACCACGATCGGCTGGGGCATGGCGGTGTCCTCGCACAGCAAGCAGCCGGATGCCGCCTGGTATTTCGTGCAGTGGGCGACCAGCCCGGAAGTGCAGAAGAACATGGCGCTGCAGGGCATCGCGCCGCCGCGCCCGTCGGTCGCCAAGGATCCTGAATATCGCAAGTGGATCGATGAGGAGCCGGTGCGCAAGGAATGGCAGGCCGCGCTCGACGTGCTCGCCACCAAGGGCTCCTCCGAAGTCGGCTACCCCATCGTTGCCAATCCGCAGTCGCGCGAATTCATCGGGCAGGCGGTGCAGGATCTGATCCTGAAGCAAAAGCCGATCGATCAGGCCTGCGCAGATGCCGACCAGGCGCTGGACGCGCTGATCGCGCTGAACTGACCACCCGGTGCCGGCTGGCTCGCGGCCTGCCGGCACCTCACCCGATCGAGGACAGGAACGCATGTCTGATACGGCTGCGCCACTCACGCAGGACCGGCAGAAGCCGGAGATGGCGGCGCTCTCGGCGCCGGCCGTGTTCTTCACGGTCGCGATGATCGCGTTTCCGGTCGTCTATACGATCTGGCTCGGCTTTCAAACGTTCTCCTCGACCGGCAAGCAATCCTTCGCCGGCCTCGCCAATTATTCCAAGCTGATCTCCGATTACGAATTCTGGCACGGGCTGTGGATCACCATTGCGCTGTTCGTGCTGTCGCTGGTGCTGCAGCTCGTCTTCGGCATCTGGCTCGCGATGGTCCTGTTCAGTGCCAAGCGCCTGCCGGGCATCGTGCGCTCGCTGTTCATCTCGCCCTTCATGATGCCGCCTGTCGTGGCGGGCATGATGTGGTTGGTGATCCTCGATCCGTCGCTAGGTGCCGCCAACTATATCCTGCAATCGTTCGGCCTGCCGCCCTCGGACTGGCTGGCTTCGCCGACATGGGTAATTCCGACGGTTGCGCTGATCGATAGCTGGCAGTGGACGCCGTACGTCGCCTTGATCGTGCTGGGCGGCCTGCAATCCCTGCCGCCGAGCGTCTACGAGGCCGCGCAGATCGACGGCGCATCCGCGTTCAAGACCTTCCAGCGCATCACGCTGCCACTGCTGCTGCCGACCATTGTCACTGCCGCGATCCTGCGCAGCGTCGATCTCCTGCGCTTCTTCGACATCATCTACATCACCACCCAGGGCGGCCCCGGCAACGCCTCGAACACGCTCAACATCTACGGCTTCCGGGTTGGCTTCGAGTTCTTCAACATCGGCTATGCCAGCGCGCTGATGCTGACCTTGACCGCGATCGTGTTCGGCGCCGTGCTCGCCTTCAACCGCCTCCGCGGCGCAGTGGCGTGGTGATGCCATGAACGATGCCGTCAATACCGACCGCTGGATCCGCTGGCTCAACACGGTGCAACTCGTGATCGCCGGTGTGCTCATCATGGCGCCGACGGTCTGGATGGTGCTGTCATCGTTCAAGCCGTCCTTCGAGGTCACTGCCTATCCGCCGACGCTAGTCTTCTCGCCGACGCTGGCGAACTACGCCGAGCTGACAAGGACCACGCCGTTCCTGAGCTACGCGCTCAACAGTCTCATCGTCACCGTCGGTTCGACCGCGCTTGGGTTACTGTTCGGGATTCCCGCCGCCTTCGCCGTCTCCTGGACGCGGATCACGTGGCCCGCGATCCTGACGCTGGCGGCGCGCATGGCGCCCGGCACGCTGTTCCTGCTGCCCTGGTACGTCATGTTCCGGCAAGTCGGCATGATCGGCTCCTACACCGCGCTGATCCTCAGCCACGCCGTCATCACGCTGCCGATCGTGATCTGGGTTCTGCTGCCGTCGTTCGACGCCATTCCGCGCAGCGTGTTTGAGGCCGCGCAGGTCGACGGATGCAGCGTCACGCGCATCCTCTGGCGCATCGCGCTGCCGCTGGTGGCCTCCGGCGTCGCGGTCTCGGCGATCCTCGCCTTCGTATTCTCGTGGAACTACTTCCTGTTTGCGCTGGTGCTCTCCAATGGCGACACCAAGACGCTGATCGCTGCGGCCTTCAACTTCATCGGCGAAGGCTCGACGCAATGGGGCGCCCTCATGGCCGCGGCGACGCTGATCGCATTGCCGCCGCTGGTTCTGGCGGCCCTGGTTCAGCGCTGGCTGGTGTCCGGGCTGACGCTCGGTGCGGTGAAAGGCTAGGTATTTTGATGAATGTATCCCCCCGCCCGAACTCGATCATGCAGGCCGCGGTCTTCCACGGCAACGACTGCATCACCATCGAGCGCGTGGCGATGCCCGATGTCGGCGCCGGCGAGGTGCTGGTCCGTGTCTCGCGCACCGCGTTGTGCGGCTCCGACTTCAAGCTCTGGCACAAGGGCGCTGGATTCACCGCCGGCCATGAAATCTTTGGTGTCGTCGAGCAGCCCGGCCATCGCCTGCATGGCCGCCGTTGCGCCGTCTATATCCCTTTGCATTGCGACCACTGCGCCGCCTGCAAGCGCGGCGATACCCAGATGTGCCTGGAAGTCTCCAGCCTGATCGGCTGGAACAGACCGGGCGGCTATGCCGAATACGTGCCGGTGCCGGAAAACTGTCTGCTGCCGGTCCCCGATGATATCGAGAACAGCCTCGCGCCGCTGCTGCTCGACACCATCGGCACCTCAGGCCATGCCGTACGCTTCGTCAGTCGCGTCGTGCCGCCAACCGAAGCCGGGCCGGTGCTCGTGATGGGCGCAGGGCCCGTCGGTCTCGGCGTCGTGCTCGCGCTTCGCGCGCTCGGCTACGACGACATCCATGTCGCCGATCCCAATGCAGCGCGCTTGAAGATCGCGCGATCCTTCGGCGCCAAGGCGCATCCCGTCGGCGATACCTCGAAGCGCTTTGCCCTGATCATGGAATGCTCGGGCGCCCACGCAGCGCGCAACCTCGGCATCGAGCTGGTGCTGCCGCGCGGCGCCTTGGTGCTGGTCGGCGAAAACGCCGCGCCCTGGACCATCGAGGAAGGCAAGGTCTTCCGCCGCAAGGATTTTTACATGATCCGGACCTTCTACTTCCCGGTCTCCGATTTCGAGCCGAATGTCGAGTTGCTGCGCAAGTACAAGGAGGAATACCGCGTCCTCGTCGACGGCGAGTTCGGCCTGTCGGCTCTCCCTGCGAATTTCGCCCGCTTCGCCAAGGGCGAGTTGATCAAGCCTGTGCTGGCGCTGGACTGAGTGAACATGGCCTCGATCTCGATCCGCAACCTCACCAAACGCTACGGCAATTTCACCGTGATCCCCGATCTCAATCTGGAGATCGCGGACCATGAATTCGTCGTGTTCGTCGGCCCGTCCGGTTGCGGCAAGTCCACTCTGCTGCGCATCATCGCCGGCCTCGAGCCGATTTCGGGGGGAGACCTCTATATCGGCGACAGGCGCGTCAACGGCGTGCAGGCCGCGCAGCGCGACATCGCGATGGTGTTCCAGGATTACGCGCTCTATCCGCACATGCGCGTCTACGACAACATGTCGTTTGCGCTGGAGCTACGCGGCACACCGAAGGCGGAGATCGACGCGCGGGTGAAGCGCGCCGCTGCGCTGCTGCACATCGAGCCCTATCTGGACCGCAAGCCCAAGGAGCTGTCCGGCGGGCAGCGCCAGCGCGTCGCCATGGGCCGCGCCATCGTGCGCAATCCCAAGGCGTTCCTGTTCGACGAGCCGCTGTCAAATCTCGATGCGAAGCTGCGCGGGCAGGTTCGTGCGGAGATCAAGGCACTGTCGCAGCAGCTCAAGACCACCATGGTCTTCGTGACGCATGACCAGATCGAAGCCATGACCATGGCCGACCGGATCGTGGTGCTCCAGAGCGGTACGATCCAGCAATACGACACGCCGGAGACGGTCTACGAGCGGCCGGCCAACCAGTTCGTCGCCGGCTTCATCGGCTCGCCCGCTATGAACTTCTTCCCGATCGAATGGCGTCAGGAGCGGGCAGTTCTCTCGCAAGGCGGAACGGTGGTGCCGCTTGACGGTGAGGCCGCGAGTCATCTGAGCAAGGCCGGCAACGCCGTGCTCGGCATTCGCCCCGAACATTTCGTTGTCGCCGTGGATGCGGCCGACGGCATTCCCATCAACGTCAAGCTGGTCGAGCCTTTGGGCTCAGATACGCTAATTCATTTCGATCTCGCCGGCGCGTCCTCGATCGCGCGAGTCGATCCGTCGCTCCGGCCGAAGGTCGGCGATCGCCTCACGCTGCGTCCGCAATCGGGCAAGACGCATCTGTTCGATGCCGCCAACGGACAGGTCTTGCGGTGAGCGCGTCGGTCAATGTCGGCGATCTCTCGGCGCTGGCGGACGTCGCGTCCAAAGCCAAGCTCGTGCACGTGATCTGCCTCGGCCTATCGGCGCTCGACCAGGTCTGGCGCGTCGATCGGCCGTTTGCGGGCGGAAGCGAAAAGATCAAGGCCGTCGAGTACGGGACGCTCGGCGGCGGCATGGCCGCCAATGCGAGCGTCGCGGTCGCAAAGCTCGGTGCGTCCGTCGCGTTCTGGGGGCGGGCGGGGAATGATGCCGCGGGCCACGAGATGCGATCGGCGTTCGCCGCCGAAGGCGTCGATGTCAAGAATTTCCGGCTGTTTCCCGATGGCCGCTCGTCCGTCTCCGGGATTATCGTCGATAGTTTTGGTGAGCGGCAGATCGTGAACTTCCGGGGCGCCTATCCCGAGGCCGCGGATTGGCTTCCGCTCGAAACCGTCGCGCGCGCATCGTCCGTTCTGGCGGATCCGCGCTGGGTCGAGGGTGCCGCGACGCTGTTCGGGGAAGCACGAGTGCGTGGCATTGCGACGGTGCTCGACGGCGATGTGGCCGATGCCGCGGTGTTCGAGCGACTGTTGCCGCTGACCGACCACGCGATCTTCTCCGAGCCCGCGCTCACGGCCTTTGCCGGCTCGGCCGAAGATCAATCTCTGGCCGGTCTTTCGTGCTTCGGCTGCCGCGTCATCGCCGTCACGCACGGCGAGGGCGGCGTCAGCTGGTACGAGAACGGCGGCCTGCACCGGCAGGCCGCTTACGCCGTCGATGTCGTCGACACCACGGGCGCGGGCGACGTCTTCCACGGCGCCTATGCGCTCGCGATCGGCGCCGGGCTCGAGGTGCGCACCGCCATCGCGTTTTCGGCAGCGACGGCCGCGATGAAATGCCGCCACGCCGGCGGCCGCAACGGTATCCCCGGTATCAACGAGTGTCTTGCATTCATGAGGACGAAGCCATGAGAACGATTGGAAAAAACCGCGGCCTGGCACGGCTTGCTGACGCGGACGGCCATTTTCGCATGGTCGCGCTGGACCAGCGGCCGCCGCTGTTCGATGCCATCGCGAAGGCCAAAGGCATCACGCGGGAGCAAGTCGAATATTCCGACGTCACGGCGGCCAAGCGCCTCCTCGTCGAAAATCTCGCGCCGCATTGTAGCTCGATGCTGTTCGACCCGAATTTCGCAGTGCCTGCCGCGATCGATCTGTTGCCGCCGCGCTGCGGCCTGATCATGACGCTGGAAGAGCACCGCGTCGAGGAAACCATGGGCGGCCGCAAGTCGCGCGCGATCACCAACTGGAGCGTGGAGAAGATCCGCGCGATGGGTGGCGACGCCGTCAAGGTGCTGGCCTGGTACCGGCCGGACGCCGATGCCGCGGTGAACGAGCATCAGAAGCGCTTCGTGCGCGAGATCGGCGAGGACTGCGCCCGCCACGACATTCCCTACGTCCTCGAATTGCTGGTCTATCCATTCCTCGGCAGCGCCAATCACACCGCCGATTATGTGGAATCGCCGGGCAAGCTCCCAGGTCTCGTCATCGGCAGCGTGCGCGAATTTGCCAAGCCCGAATACGGCGTTGATCTCCTGAAGCTGGAAAGCCCACTAGCGGCCAACAGCCTGCCGGCCCGCGACGGCAGTGCCGAGGCACAAACCGCGCAGAGGGAATTCGATGCGATCGGCGATATCTGCCGCGAACGGAGTATCCCCTGGGTGCTGCTGTCGGGCGGCGCGGCGCCGGAAAAGTTCGAGCGCGTCCTCGATTACTCCTATGCCGCAGGCGCGAGCGGCTTCCTCGCCGGCCGCACCATTTGGCTCGATGCCGTCTTGAAGAATTTCCCCGATCGCGCGGCGGTTTCGGCAAGCTTGCGCAGGGATGGCCTTAACGTGCTCGAACGGCTCAACGAGTTGACCACGGCCAAGGGGACGCCATGGAAGGCGCGCTTTCCGGCGTTCGCTGATATCAAGCAGGAAGGTGACTTCGCGCGCGCCTACTGAGATGGTGGCGGCTCCGCGTGGTCCAGGATTGATCGCAGGATCTGCAAAATGACGACTGACAACTTCATCATCCGCTCGATCGAGGCGTTCTGCTATCGCTATCCACTGGCAACGCCGGTGGTGACGTCGTTCGGCAAGATGCTCAATCGTCCCGCCGTCATCGTTCGCGTCGTCGACGAAGAGGGGGTCGAAGGATGGGGTGAGGCCTGGTCGAACTTTCCTGCTCCAGGCGCGGAGCATCGTGCCCGGCTCGTCAACGAGGTGCTGGCGCCGCGTCTTGTCGGGCGCAAATTCGATGGTCCTGCTCAGGCGTTCGAGGTCCTGACCGAGGGCACCGAGGTGCTGGCGCTTCAATGCGGTGAACCCGTCCGTTTGCGCAGGCGATTTCGGGCATCGATCTCGCTCTGTGGGACATCTCAGCGCGCCGTCAGCGGGTGCCGCTGTGGCAACTCCTCGGCGGCCAGTCGAACAAGATCAAGGTCTATCCGAGCGGCATCAATCCCGGCGGGGCCACGCGGACGGCGGAAGCCGCGCTCAAGCGCGGCCATCGCGCGCTGAAGCTGAAGGTCGGCTTCGGCACCGAGACCGATCTCGCCAATTTGGCCGCGCTACGCGGGCTCGTCGGCGCCGGCATGCTCGCCAGCGATGCCAATCAGGGCTGGTCAGTCGCGCAGGCGATGGAGATGCTGCCGCGGCTTGCCGAATTCGATCTGCGCTGGCTGGAGGAGCCGATCCGCGCCGATCGCCCGCGCGAGGAATGGCGCAGGCTGCACGTCCTGGCGAAGATGCCAATTGCCGCCGGCGAAAACATTTCGAGCCTCGAGGTCTTCAAGGACGTTCTGGTCGAAGGTGTCATCGGTGTGGTTCAGCCGGATATCGCGAAATGGGGCGGCCTCAGCGTCTGTGCCCGGCTGGCTCGCGACATCCTGAAAGCGGGCAAGACGTTCTGTCCGCACTATCTCGGTGGAGGCATCGGCTTGCTTGCGTCCGCGCATCTGCTTGCCAGTGTCGGAGGCGATGGCTGGCTGGAGGTCGATGCCAATGACAACCCGTTGCGCGATCTGTTTTGTGGTCCGATTCTCAATGTGAGGGAGGGCATGGTTGAGTTGAACCAAGCCCCAGGACTCGGAATAGCGCCTGATCTTTCATATATCGAGCGCTATCGCAGCATCTAGTCTTGTGGGGAGGCCTGTCGGCTTCTGATCGCTGTGGGTCGCGCTTGATTGACCTCGATCTCCTTGGCTACGACTGGCTCAATTTGGCCCATAATGGATTGGAGCGGTTCAATATTTTCAGTCGATTAGAGGGCGGCGTGTGCACGATGTGTGTGCCCGGGGTTCAAAATCTCATGACAGCCGATAGGAGCGGGCTCTGGTAAGCCGCGGCTCGCGCGAGGTGGGTGCTTTTATCGAGAGCGATCAGCCCGCGCCATAGGAGTAGGTAGCGCTGCCATATCGCCTCCTGACGGGCTGATCTGTGTTCCGCTGCGATTTCCCAGGCGGGCTAGTCACGCCTCCGCCAAGCGATGCGGGCGGCAGTTATGCAGGGGACCCACAATTGCGAATTACTTGCGGAAGTTAGCCATTATCTTGGCAATTCGCTCGCTTTGGGGAGCGTAATCTCCGCCCGTATGATCTGGCAAACCATTCTTCTCAAGCATGGGCGATCGGGTGCTTGCCACCTCGGACGGGGCGGAGCGTGTCGTGAGCTCGGGTCGTCCTTGATGTTGAGCAGATCCCCCGCTGGGAACGCCGGCTCTCCGACTCGCGTTCGCGACCGCACGAAGTGTGGTGGGCTGGCGGTCATTCGAACCGGCTGCTCCAACGTGATCTGCCATTGACAGCCTGCCCAATGTGATAGAATTATAACAACGTAAGTTGCAAAAGTAACAATATGTCACCATCGTACCAGCGTCTTGCAGGGCCGGCGGGAGGAAAGCTTGGAATTGTCCGGTTCGGTTTCAGCAGAACCTCGGCCGCCGACCTCGCTTGTGACGGTCAGCGGTATCAACAAGCGCTTTGGCGGCGTGCGGGCGCTACGCGACGTTGACCTCGAGGTCCGGGCCGGCGAGGTGCACGCGCTACTCGGCGAGAACGGCGCGGGAAAATCCACGCTGATCAAGATCCTCAGCGGTGTTCATACTCTCGACAGCGGCACGATCGAGATCGCCGGAAGGTCGGTGGAATTCGACAGCCCGGCGAAGTCGCGCGAAGCGGGGATCGCGGTCGTCTATCAGGACCTCAGCCTCGTTGAATCCTTGAGCGTTGCCGACAATCTGTTGCTCGGTCGCGAGCCGCGCGCAGCTCTAGGCTTTGTCCGGCAACGCGCGCTGATGGCCAGGGCCGAGGCGTTCCTGAAAGAACTCGGCATTCCCCTGGATACGAGAGCGACCGTCGGCTCGCTGCCGTTCGCCTATCGCCAAATGACGGAGATTGCAAAGGCGTTGATGGGCGAGGTTCGGCTCCTGATCCTCGACGAGCCGACCTCCTCGCTGACATCTGATGAGGTCCGGATCCTGTTCGACGCGATCGGGAAGGCGACGCGCCGCGGAGTCGGTGTGATCTATGTGACCCACCGGCTCAATGAGGTCTTCGAGATCTCGCAGCGCGTCACGGTGCTGCGCGATGGCGCCAACGCCGGCACGTTTGTCACCGCCGAGACCGACATGAAGCGGCTCGTGAACGCGATCGTCGGAACGGATCGATCGGCAGCCACGGGCCCGCGCACCGAACCTGCTGCGAAGCGTGAACTGGATCCGTCGCCGGTCTTGTCGCTGTCGGATGCGTCCAACGACCGGCTTCGTGCCGTCGATCTGTCCGTGCTGAAGGGCGAGATCCATGGGCTCGCCGGGTTGATCGGCAGCGGACGCACAGAGATTCTGGAGACTGTGTTTGGCCTCAGGCCGCTCGAGAGCGGCGCAATCGAGATCGAGGGCCGGCGATGGCTGCCGAGTGGGCCTGCCGATGCGATAGAGCAGGGCATCGCGCTGGTGCCGGAAGACCGGCACGTGCAGGGTCTGGTCCTGGACCATTCGATCGAACGAAACGTCACCTTGCCGCGAATTCCCCACTTCTCGCGTTGGGGCTGGATGCAGCAACGCGCCGCCGCCAGGCGTGCGGAAACCGCGGTCGCCAGGCTTTCGGTGAAAGCGCCCGGCGCGTTCAGCCTGGTCAGAACACTCTCCGGCGGCAACCAGCAAAAAGTCGTGTTCGGAAAATGGAATGACCCGCGGCCGCGCGTGCTGCTCCTGGACGAACCGACGGTCGGCGTCGACGTGGGCGCACGCGAGGAAATCTATGCCGTGATCCGGAACGCCGTCCGCGACGGCAGCGGGGTCCTGGTCGTTTCGTCCGACCTCGTCGAATTGATCGAGCTCTGCGACCGCATCTCCGTGATCGTCAACGGGCGCGTGGCTCGTACGCTTTCGCGCGGCGAGATCGATGATGCCGAAGAGCTGCATCATCTCCTCCAGATGTACCAGGCCTCCGGGCCCGGCCACTTGCAAGAGCTTCCCGCATGACCGAACTGACCGCTCCCAACGTGGTCGCCTCGTCGACCCGATCCGATCGCCGCCGCAAGATTCTCCAGAATCTGCTGCGGGGCGAGCGGCCGTACATGCTGTACATCGCCTTTCTGATCCTGTTGGTCGTGTTCAGCCTGTCCTCGCCCTGGTTCCTCTCGGTCGACAATTTCCTGAACATCGGGCGCCAGACCACGCTGGTGTCGATCATCGCCGTCGGCATGACCTTCACTATCATCGCGCGTCAGATCGATCTGTCGGTTGCCTCGACATTGGCGCTATCAGGCATGGCGGCCGCTCTCGCGATGAGCCAGATCAATAACAGCTGGATCATGGGCGCCGTGGCCGGGCTCGGCACCGGCGCGCTGGTGGGGCTGCTCAATGGCGTCCTGACCACGCAGCTCTCGATCCCGTCGTTCCTGGTGACGCTAGGCTCGCTGAGCATGGCGCGGGGACTGGCGATGATGGTGACCAACACCAAGCCGGTGATCATCACTAACGAGACCTATTTCGCGATCTTTGGCGAAGGCACGTTCCTCGGCATACCTGTTCCGATCGCCTGGACGTTGGCGGCGATGATCGTCGGCATCCTGCTGCTGCACTACAACGTGTTCGGCCGGCGCATCTATGCGGTCGGCGGCAATCCGACTGCGGCGCTCTATTCCGGCATCAATACCAAACGGATCACGACAGCGGCCTTTGTCCTGACCGGCACGCTGGCGGGACTCGCGGCCCTGGTGCTGTCGGCGCGTTCACACGCCGCGCGTCCGGATGTCGTGCAGGGCATGGAGCTCGACGTCATTGCCGCGGTGATCCTCGGCGGCTGCAGCCTGTTCGGCGGGCGCGGCTACATCCTGGGGACGCTGTTCGGCAGCTTGATCATCGGCACGCTCAACAACGGCCTTGTTCTGCTCGGCGTGAGCTCGCCGATGCAGCTCGTGATCAAGGGCGCGATCATCGTTGCCGCGGTTGCTTTCACGAAACGCTAGTCGAAGTCAGGCGCTGCGAATGAGGGTCAGTTTGATCGCGCCGCGTGGGTAGGGGCAAGGTCGCTGGCCCTCCGGAATCGGCGACCAAAAATGGAGGAAACAATGAAATCAATCTTGCGACAAGCCGTGCCTTTGACTGTGTTGATGGCTGCCGCTGCGGCCGTCTCGATCGTCCCCTCGGCTCGCGCCGAAGTGCCCGCGACCTGCGTCAAGGGTGTCAATCTCGCAACGCTCGGGCCGAAATCGATCGTCGGCCAGGGACCCCACGGCGAGAAGGCGGCTTCCCCCGAGGTGCTTGCGCTGTCGGAGGCCGATGCCGCCAAGGTCAAAGAGAAGCATTTCAAGGTCGGCATCTCCATGCAGACGGTCAATCTCGACTGGTCGCAGCTCCAGATCCAGGGCATCACCGATACGCTGAAGAAGTACGGCGTGACGGTGACGGGCGTTGCATCCGCCGAGTATCAGGTGGACAAGCAGATCGCCGATATCGAGAACACCATCCAGCAGCATCCGGACGGCATCATTTCGATCCCGGTCGATTTCACCGCGACCGCTCCGACCTACAAGAAGATCGCCAAAGCCGGCATCAAGCTCGTGCTGATGGACAGCATCCCGACCGGCCTGAAGCATCCCGAGGAATACGCGACGATGGTCTCGGCCGATAGCCAGGGCAATGGCCAGATCGCGGCACAGATCCTGGCGTCCTGCGTGGCGCAGGGCGGCACCATCGGTCTCGTCAATTTCGGCGTCGACTATTTCAGCACCAACGAGCGCACCAAGGGCGTGCGGGAGTGGATGAAAGCAAACCGGCCCGACATCAAGATGAAGCAGGTCGATTTCACCGATCCGCCGAAGGTCTCACAGATCGCGGGCGACTTCCTGACCGGCAATCCCGACGTCAAGGGACTGTACGCGGTGTGGGATCAACCGGCGCTCGACACGCTGAGCTCGATGCGGGCTCAGGGCATCGATATTCCCATGACGACGGTCGACCTCGGCCTGCAATCGGCGATCGAAATTGCCAAGGGCGGTCCGCTGAAGGCGACCGGCTCGCAGCGTCCTTACGACCAGGGCGTTGCCGAGGCGTTGGCGATGATGAATGCGCTGCTGGGTAAGGAAACGCCCGGCTGGGTCGGTGTGCAGTCGTTGCCGGTGACGCAGTCGAATGTGCTGGAGTCCTACAAGACCGTGTTCAAGAAGGATCCGCCGGCCGAGCTGACGGATGCCTGCAACAAGGCGAAGCCCGCCTGCAACTGAGCCTGTCATACCGATGCGCGGTTCCGCGGGACCGCGCATCGTTTCGGCCCACCTGATCCGGGCGAACCAGCCCCCGTCCGGATCAGGCCGCGCTGGTGACGTATTCGACGGGAAGGCTGCGGAAGTGCTTGCGCGTGTCTGCCGACACGGAGCCACCGACGATGATCCGCGAGAACGAGCTGACGTCGGAGAAAGACGCCGGCTTGAGGCTGCCGAGCTTGCTGGCGTCGACCACGAGGATGCTTTCCATAGCGGTCGCGATGACGGCCTGCTTGATGGCGACTTCGTGAAAATTGGAGCAGCTGGCGCCTCGGGTCCAGTGCAGGCCGCCGGCCGAGACGAAAGCCTTGTTGACCCCGAGCCGCCGCAAATAGGACAGGCCGTCATCCGACGAGAACGATTGCGATGACGGATGGTAGAGCCCGCCCATCAGCATCACCTGCGTCGCCGGACGGTGGGTGACGATCGAGGCGACGTTCAGCGAATAGCAGATCACCGAGAGAGGCATGTCCTCAGGCAGGCAATCCGCCAGCGACTGCATCGTGGTGCCGCAATCGATGAAGATGGTGTCACCTTCTTTGATCGAGGCGGCTGCTGATCGGCAGGCGAGGAGCTTGTCCTGCGTATGCTGGTCGATTTCCTGTTCGAATGTGTACTTGATCCCGGTCGGCGACGCCGCGTTGACGACGTAGCCGCCGAGCAAAGCGAGCGCCGCCTCGGGTCCGGCAAGGTCGCGCCTGACCGTCATCTCCGACACCTTCAGCAGCTCTGCGGCGTCCTTCAGATGCAGTGCGCCGCTCGTCTCGACGGCGCGTCGCAGCCGTTGCAGTCGCTGGACGCGGGTCTCGCTGGGGCGTGCGGTCGGTGTTTCAGTCATTTTCGTCACCGAGCTTGCTTATCCGGTTGACAATGATCTTACAATGATGTGAGTTTAGCAACGTCAATCTGTTACAATAATAACATCTGGCCTGAAGGACGTTTCGCTGTCCGCGATAGCAGGCAGCAGAAGCTCCAGCCGGCAAGAGATGGGAGGATCGCATGTTGCAATCGGCACATTCAGTCTATCTGCCGTCTCAGTCGATTCGCTAGCATTGCGCGGCGTACCGATGGCGCAGGGCGTCTTGATATCGAATCCATCCGCAGTGCCGGCGCAGCCACCTGCGCGGGATCACAATCATCCGCATCCGATCGCGCGCAACTGCGGCCGCGCGCTCGAGATGGATTGGCTCGATGAGATCAGGATCAATCTATCCGCTGCCGAGCGCCGGGTTGCCAGCCTGCCGGGCCGGCGTACCGTGAAGAAGGACGCGCAGGCGGCGTGGTTGCTGAAGGCGATCGCCTGCATCGACCTGACGACACTCAACGGCGACGATACAGCCGAGCGGGTGAAGCGCCTTTGCGCCAAGGCGAGGGCGCCGATCCGAAACGACCTTCTCGAGGCGCTCGGCTTTGCCGGGCGCGGGCTGCACACGGGCGCGATCTGCGTCTATCACCGCTTCGTCGCAACCGCGGTCGAAGCGCTCGATGGGCATGACATTCCCGTCGCTGCGGTCTCGACCGGATTTCCTGCGGGTCTCGTGCCGCACGATCTGAAACTCAAGGAGATCGAGGCGTCCGTCAGGGACGGTGCGCAGGAGATCGACATCGTCATCACGCGTGAGCATGTGCTGACCGGAGACTGGCGCGCTCTTTACGCCGAAGTCCGGGATTTCCGCGCGGCCTGCGGTGACGCGCATCTGAAGACGATCCTGGCAACCGGCGACCTCAAAACGCTGCGCAACGTCGCCAAGGCGTCGATGGTCTGCATGATGGCCGGCGCCGACTTCATCAAGACCTCCACTGGTAAGGAAGGCGTCAATGCCACGCTGCCGGTGACGCTGGCGATGCTGCGCATGATCAGGGTCTATCAGGAGCGCACCGGCTTCAAGATCGGCTTCAAGCCGGCCGGTGGAATCTCGACGGCGAAGGATGTGCTCAACTACCAGTTCCTGATGAAGGAGGAGTTGGGTCGCGATTGGCTCGAGCCCGATCTGTTCCGCGTCGGCGCCTCGAGCCTGCTCGCCGACATCGAGCGTCAGCTTGAGCATCACGTCACCGGCCGCTACTCGGCCTTCAACCGTCATCCCGTGGGCTGAGCATGAGCATCGCACATTACTACGAGACCATGGATTATGGTCCCGCTCCCGAGGCGGACGGCGAGGCGCGCGCCTGGCTGAAGCGGCACGACGCGACATTCGGGCATTTCATTGCCGGTAAATTCCTCACGCCGGCTTCGGCCAAGCATCTGACGACGATCGAGCCGGCCACGGGCAAGACGTTGGCCAAACTCGCGCAAGGCATCGCTGCGGATGTCGAGGCTGCCGTCGGCGCCGCGCGATCGGCGCAGTCGTCATGGGCAAAGCTCGGTGGCCACGGTCGTGCCCGTCATCTCTATGCGCTGGCGCGCATGCTGCAACGTCATGCTCGTCTGTTCGCGGTGCTGGAAGCGATCGACAATGGCAAGCCGATCAGGGAAACCCGCGATCTCGACGTGCCACTTGCTGCGCGCCACTTCCTGTATCACGCCGGCTGGGCCCAATTGCAGGAGCGCGAATTCGCCGACCATGTCCCGGTCGGTGTGATCGGCCAGATCATCCCCTGGAACTTTCCGCTGCTGATGCTGGCCTGGAAGATCGCGCCCGCGCTGGCGACCGGCAACACCGTGGTGCTGAAACCGGCGGAGTTCACGTCGCTTACCGCGCTGCTGTTCGCCGAACTCGCGGCGGAAGCGGGCCTGCCGCCCGGCGTGTTGAATGTGGTGACGGGTGATGGCGCCACCGGCGCTTCTCTCGTCGAAAATCCCGGTGTCGACAAGATCGCCTTCACGGGATCGACCGAGATCGGTCGGTTGATCCGTCAGTCGACCGCAGGCAGCGGCAAGTCGCTGACCCTCGAGCTCGGTGGCAAGTCGCCGTTCATCGTGTTCGATGACGCCGACATGGATGGCGCCGTGGAAGGCGTGGTCGATGCGATCTGGTTCAACCAGGGCCAGGTCTGTTGCGCCGGATCGCGACTGCTGTTGCAGGAGGGCATTGCGGAGACATTCCGCAAGCGCCTGATCCGCCGTATGGAGACGCTGCGCGTGGGTCCGCCGCTCGACAAGTCGATCGACATGGGCGCGGTGGTCGCACCGGTGCAGCTCGAGCGGATCAAGGCGCTGGTCGAAACCGGCGTCAACGAGGGCGCCGAGAAGTATCAGGCGCCGGGGCCGATCCCCGCCGAGGGATGCTTCTATCCCCCGACCTTGCTCTGGAACGTGCATCCGTCATCGACCGTGGCGATCGAGGAGATCTTTGGTCCGGTGCTGGTCGCGATGACGTTCCGTACGCCGGACGAGGCGGTGATGCTCGCCAACAACACGCGCTATGGCCTTGCGGCCAGCGTGTGGAGCGAGACCATTGGCTTGGCGCTCGATATCGCGCCAAAACTTCAGGCCGGCGTGGTCTGGGTCAATGCGACCAATTTGTTCGACGCCAGCGTCGGCTTCGGCGGCTATCGCGAGTCCGGCTTCGGCCGCGAGGGCGGCCGGGAAGGCCTCTACGAATACCTCAAGCCGAAGGCATGGAGCGGGCGGAAGGCGCGGGCGAAGGTGCCGCCGCCATCCCCGGCGGCTTCTGCCGGCGGCGCAGGATTTGGCACGCCCTCGATCGACCGAACCGCCAAGCTGTTCGTCGGCGGCAAGCAGGTCCGTCCTGACGGGAATTATTCGCGCACGGTGCTGTCGCCGAAGGGGCGGCACCTCGGCGAGATCGGCGAGGGCAATCGCAAGGATATCCGTAACGCGGTGGCTGCCGCGCGCTCGGCCGAGGGGTGGGCGCGGGCAACGACGCATAATCGCGCCCAAATCCTCTACTACCTTGCCGAGAATCTGTCCGCGCGCGTCGACGAGTTTGCCCGGCGCATCGGTGATATGACCGGCGTTTCGCCCGCAAAGGCGTGCGTAGAGGTCGACGCGAGTATCGAGCGGCTGTTCAGCTATGGGGCCTGGGCCGACAAATACGAGGGGACGATCCATGCGCCGCCGTTGCGCGGCGTGGCGCTTGCCATGCACGAGCCGATCGGCGTGGTCGGGGTGGCCTGCCCGGACGAGGCCCCGTTGCTGGGCTTTATTAGCTTGGTGGCACCGTTGATCGCGATGGGCAACCGTGTCGTCGCCGTCCCGAGCGAGCGGCATCCGCTTGCAGCGACTGATTTCTATCAGGTGCTGGAGACGTCGGACGTGCCGGCAGGCGTCGTCAATATCGTCACCGGCGAGCGCGATGCGCTGGCAAAGGTCCTCGCCGAACATGACGACGTCGATGCGCTCTGGGTGTTCGGCTCGCAGGAGGCCTCGACGGCCGCGGAGCGGCTATCGGTCGGCAATCTCAAGCGCACGCTGGTCGACCATGGCCTGGCGCTCGATTGGTACGACCGGGCGGCGAGCGAAGGCCCGATCCTGCTCCGCCATGCGGTGCAGGTGAAGAATATCTGGATTCCCTACGGGGACTAAAGACGTCACCTTGCGGTGATACTGGTTGGCGCCCGAACCATCAGAGTTCGGGCGATTCTTGAAGACAAGGGAGGGACGCAACATGCTCAAGGGCATCAATCCACTGCTCAATGCCGACGTGCTCTATGCCTTGCGCGCAATGGGGCACGGAGACCGCCTCGTGGTGTGCGATACTAATTTCCCTGCTGACTCGATCGCGCGCCAGACCGTGTTCGGCGAGCTGCTTCGCATTGACAACGTCAGTACGGCAAAGGCGATCGAAGCCATCCTCTCGGTGCTGCCGCTCGATACGTTCGTCGACGATGCCGCGATCCGCATGGAGATCGTCGGCCAACCCCAGGAGGTGCCGCCGGTGCAGCGCGAGGTGCAGGCCGCGATCGACCGCGCCGAGGGACGCTCTTGGCCGCTGGTCGGGGTCGAGCGTCATGCCTTCTATGAAAAGGCCAAGACGGCCTACTGCGTGATCGCCACCGGTGAGCGGCGCTTCTACGGCTGCTTCCTGTTCTCCAAGGGCGTCATCGCGCCGGACGGAGAGTGACGACCATGAGCAAGACTGGCGTCGCAGTGCTCGGCATCTTCGTCGTGGATCTGGCGTTCCGGGCCGGCAACATGCCAGCAATCGGTGAAACGATCGCGGGCTCCGGATTTGCCATGGGACCAGGCGGCAAGGGATCGAACCAGGCGGTGGCGGCTGTGCGCGCGGGCGCGGACGTGACCTTCATCTCGCGTATCGGTAACGACGCCTTCGGCGATCTCGCCATCAAGACGTGGGAGACAGAAGGAATTCGGCCGCGCGTCACCAGGACTGCGGAGGCGCCGACCGGCGCCGCTTTCATCTATGTCCACGAGACCCGCGGCGACAACGCCATCATCGTGGTGAGCGGAGCAGCCGACGGTCTCAACCCCGCCGACGTCGACGCGGCGGCGGATGCGATCCGTACCAGCCGCGTCTTCGTGACCCAGCTCGAGCAACCGGTCGCGGCTGCGCAGCGCGGCCTCGACATCGCGCGCGCTGCGGGCAGCATCACCGTGTTCAACCCGGCACCCGCGGGCGCATTCGACGACAGCCTGTTTGCACTATGCGACTACGTCGTTCCCAACGAGACCGAGGCCGAGGCGCTGACCGGGATCGCGGTGAGCGATCTTGCCGGTGCCCGCCGCGCCGGAGACGCGTTGCTGGCCAAGGGGGCGGGTACCGCGCTGATCACGCTCGGCGAACGCGGAGCGTTGTTTCACGGGCGGGATCGCTCGCTGCACGTGCGGCCGTTCGCTGCCGGCCAGGTGGTCGAAACCGCGGGCGCCGGCGATGCATTCGTCGGCGGATTCGCAGCAGCGCTTGCGGGCGGCGCCGATCCACTGGAAGCGGCGCGCTTCGGTTCGGCCACGGCGGGCATTTCCGTGACGCGCGCGGGGACTGCGCCTGCGATGCCGCGGCGCGCTGAGATTGAAGCCCTGTTGAGGGAATGATCTGCACATGATGCGGAACGATCCGATCAAGCATGTCTTCATCTGGCCGGCGGTGCTCGTCGTGCTGGCGATCTCGATCTTTCCGCTGATCTATTCGTTCACCACGAGCTTCCTCAGCTATCGCCTGATTCCGCCGATCCCGCCACGCGTGGTGTGGTTCGGTAATTATGTGACGCTCTTGCAAGAGCCGCGCTTCTGGAATGCGATCTTCACGACGTCGCTAATCGCGTTCATCGCCGTCGGGGTGCAATACGTGATCGGGTTTGGCGTTGCGCTCGCGCTGAACGCGCGCGTTCCTGGCGAGCGGCTGTTTCGCGTGGCCTTGCTGTTGCCGATGCTGCTGGCCCCGGTCGCCGTCGCGCTCGTTGCCCGCATGATCTTCAATCCGACCATGGGCCCGCTCAACCAGTTCCTGTCCATGTTTGGACTGGCGAACCTGCCGTTCCTCACCAACGGACACTGGGCGCTCGCATGCATCATTGCGATTGAGATCTGGCAGTGGACACCGTTCATCATCCTGATGATGCTGGCTGGCCTGCAGACACTCCCTGAAGACGTCTACGAGGCGGCCGAGCTCGAGAACGCCAGCGCCTGGCAGCAATTCTGGGGCATCACCTTTCCGATGATGCTGCCGATCTCCGCCGCGGTCGTCTTCATCCGCCTGATCGAGAGCTACAAGATCATGGACACCGTGTTCGTGATGACAGGCGGCGGACCGGGTGTAGACACCGAGACCCTGACCTTGTTCGCCTATCAGGAGGGCTTCAAGAAGTTCAATCTCGGCTACACGTCGGCGCTCAGCTTCCTGTTCCTGATCGCGATCACGATCATTGGCGTGACCTATCTGGCGCTGCTACGGCCGCATCTGGAGAAGCGCCGATGAGCGGGCAAGGCCTTACCGGACTGTCGAGTTGGAGCCGCCGCCTGGTCGCGGCCGGCGTGCTCGTCTGGTTTCTGATCTCGGTGTTTCCGCTCTATTGGGTGGTGGTGACGGCGTTCAAGACCCCGCCGGGCGTGGTCGGCGGCCCGACCTATATTCCGTTCGTCGATTTCACGCCGACCCTGCAGCCCCTCATCGATCTCTATCAGGGCATCCGTGGCGAGTTCTTCCGAACCTTCCTGAACTCGACGATCATTGGACTGTCCGCGGCGGCGATTGCGACTGCGATCGGCGCGATGGCGGCCTATGCGCTGGTGCGGTTCGAATTCAGGGTGCGCCTTGGCGCCGGCCTGATCTTCTTCCTGCTCGCGCTCGGCGGCTATCTGCTGTTCAACAACACGCTTGGATTTACCCGACCGCAGGCGCTGCTGCTGGCGTTCCCGATCTCGCTTGTCGCTGCAATCCTGGCCAACCGCCTGCCGCTGCCGGGGCCGATCCTCGGCAATGAGGACATCCTGTTCTGGTTCGTCAGCCAGCGCATGTTCCCGCCGATCGTCACGGCGTTCGCGCTCTATCTGCTCTACAGCGAAATCGGCCGGCTCGGCTTCCAGCTCATCGACAGCTATGTCGGCATGACGCTGTGCTACGTCGCGTTCTCGTTGCCGATCGTGGTCTGGCTGATGCGCGACTTTTTCGAAGCTATCCCGATCGAGGTCGAGGAGGCCGCGATGGTCGACAACGTGCCGAGCTGGCGCATCTTCCTCGGCATCGTGGTGCCGATGTCGATGAACGGACTGCTGGCGACCTTCATGATCACGCTCGCCTTCGTCTGGAACGAGTTCTTGTTCGCGCTGTTCCTGACCAATTCCAGATGGCAGACGCTGCCGATCCTGGTGGCGGGACAGAACAGCCAGCGCGGCGACGAATGGTGGGCGATCTCGGCCGCGGCGCTCGTCGCCATCATTCCGATGATGATCATGGCAGGTCTGCTCAGCCGCATGATGCGGTCGGGCCTGCTGCTCGGAGCGATCAAATAGCAAAAAACTTATCTAGGGAGGACTGGACGATGTTGCGACGGACGTTTCTGATGCTGACCACCTCGCTCGCGATGGCTTGCACCGTGAGCCAGGCGAACGCTGCCTGTAGCCCGGATTATTCCGGCGTCACCCTGACGGTGGCGTCGCAGACCGGCCCGTATATCGCCTCTGCGCTCAAGCTCGGCGCGGACGAATGGACCAAGAAGACCTGCGGCAAAGTCAATGTGGTCGAGTTTCCATGGTCGGAGCTCTACCCGAAGATCGTCACGTCACTGACGGGATCGGACGCGACATTCGATCTGGTCAGCTTTGCACCCGCCTGGCTGCCAGACTTCGTCTCATTTCTCAGCGAGATGCCGAAGGAGATGCAGTCCGGCAAGGATTGGGACGATATCGAGCCAGCCTATCGTGAGCGCCTGATGGTGTGGGAAGGCAAGATCTATTCGCAATCGATGGACGGCGACGTTCATACCTACACTTATCGCACCGACCTGTTCAACGATCCCAAGGAGAAGGACGCCTTCAAGGCCAAGTACGGCTACGACCTGGCGCCGCCAAAGACCTGGAAGCAGTATCTCGATATCGCGGAGTTCTTCCAGCGCCCGGACAAGGGGCTTTGGGGCACGGCGGAAGCCTTCCGTCGCGGCGGCCAGCAGTTCTGGTTCTTCTTCAGCCACGCGGCCGCCTATACAAACAACCCTAACTATCCGGGCGCGATGTTCTTCGACCCCGAAACGATGGATGCCCAGATCAACAATCCGGGCTGGGTGAAGGGACTGGAAGAATACATCCGTGCCTCAAAACTTGGCCCGCCCAATGCGCTGAACTTCTCGTTCGGCGAGGTCAATGCCGCTGTGGCCGGCGGCCAGGTGGCCGAGTCGATCGGCTGGGGCGACACCGGCGTGATCGCCGCCGATCCCAAGCAGTCGAAGATTTCGGGCAAGGTCGGTTCGGCGATCCTGCCGGGATCGGATCAGATCTGGAACGCCAAGACCAAGAAGTGGGACAAGTTCGGAAGCGTGTTGCCGGCGCCATTCATGGCATTCGGCGGATGGCAGGTCGCGGTACCGAAGGTCGGCAAGAACCAGCAGGCAGCTTGGGACTTCGTCAAGACGCTGACGAGCCCCGAAGTGTCGGGGCAAGCGGCGATCACCGGTGGCTCCGGGGTCAATCCTTACCGCAAATCGCACACGGCCAATCTGCAATTGTGGAGCAAGAACTTCTCGCCCGAAGAGGCCAAGGAATATCTCGGCGCGCAAGCGGATTCGATCAATGCCAAGAATGTCGCGCTCGACATGCGTCTGCCGGGCTATTTCTCCTACACCGAGGTCGTCGAGATCGAGCTTGGCAAGGCGCTGGCCGGCCAGACCACGCCGCAGGCCGCGCTGGACGCGGTCGCGAAGGAATGGAATCGCCTGACCGACGAGTTCGGGCGCGCGAAGCAATTGGCGGCCTATCGCGCAGCGATGGGTCTTCCGCCCAAGAACTAGCTTCCTGCGGAGACTGCCCCGGATGATGCGTAAGCATCATCCGGGCATTGTTGGCCGTCGATGCAAGGGACGGAAAAGGAATCCATGGCGCACGTCAAGATCGAGAACGTCACCAAGGCATATGGGCCCTACAAGATCATCGAGGGGCTCGATCTGAACGTCGCCGACGAGGAATTCGTCGTGCTTGTCGGGCCGTCCGGCTGCGGCAAGACCACGACATTACGCATGATTGCGGGGCTGGAGGCGGTCACCAGCGGAAACATCCGCATCGGCAACCGCGACGTGACGCAGCTGCGTCCGGGCTTGCGCAATTGTGCGATGGTGTTCCAGAACTATGCACTCTATCCGCACATGACGGTCGGAGAGAACATCGGCTACGGCATGAAGGTGCGCGGCAATTCACGCGCCAGCATCGCGAAAGCAGTTCAGGACGTGGCACGGGTTCTCGACCTCGAGCAATATCTGGACCGCCGGCCCAAGCAGCTCTCCGGCGGACAGCGTCAGCGCGTCGCGATCGGCCGTGCCATCGTGCGCAGCCCGGACGTGTTTCTGTTCGACGAGCCATTGTCAAATCTCGACGCCAAGCTCCGCATCGAGATGCGGACCGAGATCAAGGCGCTGCATCGCCGTCTTGCCAAGACGATCGTTTATGTCACGCACGATCAGGTCGAGGCGATGACCATGGCGGATCGCGTCGTGGTGATGAATCGTGGCCGGATCGAGCAGGCGGCCGACCCGATCACGATCTACGAGAAGCCCAGCAATCTCTTCGTCGCGGGATTCATGGGCGCACCCAGCATGAATTTCATCCATGGCGAGATTGTCGCCCGAGACGGCGCGCTAGTTTTCATCGAACCTTCGGGCACGGCGTTAGCGCTACCGAAGTCTCGCGAGGCGGCTTATACAGCCAGCATCGGCAAACCCTTGGTGCTGGGCGTCCGGCCCGACCACGTTGTTTACCAAGAGGCCCCGGCTGGCTCATTTGTCCGTATGATTGTAAGGGACGTCGAGCCATTGGGACCGCATACGCTCGTGATCGGCACCGTCGGTGCCTTTCCGTTCACTGCGCAGATGCAGGTCGGAGTTGCCGCCGAGCCCGATCGGCCGTTTGACGTGGGACTCGACCTGCAGCGAGCACATTTGTTCGATAAGGCGACAGGACAAGCGATCGTGGCCTGATTCGCTGGCCCTCTATGTCTATGGGACCCTTTGCCAGGTGCCGGGCTAAGGCGGCGCTAAAGTGACTGCGAACGATTTCGCACCTGTTTGGGCTCGATAGCTTGATCCTCTCCTCCGTGGAATATGCGTACTGGGCAGCCGATGCTTGAATAGCAAGCTTGGAATTGCACTGCAGTTGGAATGAGGAGTGCACTTTCCCCCGCAGTTTTGGCCTGAGCGTTAGAGAAGCTGGGATCATTCTCAAACCTCTGCGGGAGAGAACGGCGCGAAAATTTTGCGAATGGCCCCGGTCCCGCTGATGCTTGGGAGAGCCTGCAAGAGCATGCAACGGTGGCGGCCGTTCTCTCTCAGAACGCCGCAACGAAATCGCAACGAATTGGGTGAAACGACCGTGAACAAAACGGGATGAAAACGATTGTCACCTCGATAAAAATCAACAACTTAGAAGATGTTCACTGCGTTCGGGACGCCGGGTTCGCAGGACGATGCCGACCTTCCGCCCATATCCACAAACAATGTCGTCGCTGGCGGTTCGGTTCTCATATTGCCGACGGATCGGCCGACCGATCCGCCCGTTCAGGCCACCGCCTCAAATAGCGATTTGAGATGGTTGCGGGTCCGTGGTTGTGCTGTTCGGCCCCTCTTATCGAGTGCTTGAAACCGGCCCTACCGAAGTATGTGGAGCCGAAAAGCGGTGGAGTCCAAAGATTGTGGCCCTCGATTCCATTGCCTCAGCGATGGCTCGGCATTTGGGGAAACCGTGGTAGAGCTTTTCACGTAGGGCGTGATCGCGTCCCTGATATTAGGATGACGACTACTTCTCGGTCAGCGTTTCGCTCAGGAATAGCGCGATCGCGCTTTCAAGATCCGTGGTGCTTCCATCTTCTTGCGTAACGGGCGACGTTCGGGGATAGAAATGCGTGGCGCCGGGCAAGTGCACGATCCGATGTGCAGGGACATGGCAGCATCTTGCCATTACGCTGACGGCATTTTGTTGAGCAGCGGTGGTCGCCTGGTCAATGCCGTGCCCGCGGTCAGCGGAAAACTGCCCTCGCTCGACGTGGGCATCGGCGACGAGGTCCGCCGCGATCAGGTGATCGCCCGGATCGTGCAGACCGAGACCGAGCAGCGCCTTCAGCAGGCGAGGGATGTTCTTCGCGAGCGCGAGCATGTCGAGCTCACCGGGGCGATCTCGCGCGAGATCGATGCCATGCTCCCTGTCTTTGGAGCCCCTGGCCAGCTTATCGCTGGCGGGGCAGGAGCACGGCCGACCATCCCATTCTGATGTCCCCAGTCAAGCACACAGCGCACGGTTTCTCATCTCCACGAGGACTCATCGTGAAGTTCTTGTGCCGATGGATCGTGCAGAGGAGAAGGCGGGACTCAAAGACGTCGGTGAACAGGCTCTGATGCGCGGGTTGGATACCGCATTTCCGTTTTTTCGTCTGGGGCTGTCCCTGGTCTAGCGTCGGGCGTCGATCGGATGATCGGCCACATAATGGATTTCAGGATTTCCCCTGCCGTGGTCCCGCCTTCACTTCTGCACGATTAATGTCTGCGACTGCCCCCTGATCTTGATTGCAACAAAGGGGGCTGTGGGCCGGTCGAGCGCACCTCACGACTCGAGCGGTCCACAGCCCCCAACGATGTCACGCCTGTCGAGGTGGCATGAGCTCGCGATTGATCGCCCAAATGAAGGCGGATAGCTCTCGGGCAATCGCCGTGACGATTACGGTTCGCCGCTTGCCCTTCCGCTCGAGTGAGCGGAAGCGTCCGCACAGCCTGGTTTGCGCTTTCCACGCAATCTCGCGCGCGACTCTCGGTGCGGCCTCCACCTTTGGCTGCTTGTCTCGGCTCACGCGCGGCGGATATCGATAGCTCCAGGCCGCCTCTACAAGAATACGTCGCGCCCGCCCATTACCGGCTTTGGTGATGCCGCCTCGCTTGACTTGGTCGCCAGTCGAGTTTTCTGTGGGCACCAGACCCAGATAGCCCATCAGCTCGCGCGGATTTTGAAAGCGGGATAGATCACCGATCTCAGCCAGCACCCCCACAGCCGCAATGAGATCAATCCCACGCACCGCCTGCAGGGCCGACACAACCTCGGCGAGCGACCACTCGGGTACTACCTCGCGGATGGCATCTTCCAAACGCTCCAGCCGCTCACTTTCCTGGCGTATCCCCTCAAGTAACTCTTCGAATGCGATGCGCTGCTCGCGATGCTCGAGCTTCTGCGACATGAGCCATCTCATGTGGGCTGGTCCCCACGTTGTCTTGCCCGGATAGATGCGTCCTAGCCGCAGCATCAATGACGAGATCTGTTGACGCTTGCCCTGGAGGTCCTTCTTCACTGCTTGACGGGCGCGCGAGAGATCGCGCATAGCCTCATGGCGCTCGTCCGGCACCCACACCGCCGTGAGCTCGTCCGCGCGCAACAGCTTGGCGAGGCTTACCGCATCGCGCCGGTTCGTCTTCACTCGATTGCCGGCCTTCTTCGGAACGAGCGAGGGGGCCACCACCAGGCAGTCATGGCCGAGGCTCTTGAGCAGTCTGTAGAGACCGTATCCTGTTGGCCCTGCTTCGTAGCAAAACGTCAACTGACAGCATTTCGCTGCAAGCTTTGCCACCAGCTTTCGGATCGCTGCCTCCGTGGCAGGAAACTCCCCGAGATATCGTATCTCGCCGCCACGGCCGCCATCGGCAATGGCTATAGCATTGCGCGATTTTGACGTATCGATTCCGACAAAGACCTCGGTATGATGACCCACGACTCGCCCTCCTTGTTTGAGGCTCTACCCGGTCCATCCGGGCAACCCTCGTCGCAACATCGAGGGTGAGTCGCCTCATTTGTGGGGGGACATACAGTCTAGCGGACTTCCCTCCGTTCACCGACTCGACCGGCGGCAACAAAGTGACGGTCGACTCGCGAGAGAACAACGAAAGTTGCCTGGACTGGAAATTCCGCGATCCGAAGCACATATCATCGGGATGGTGACAATTGTGCAATGCACTTGCGGTGCTGAGTACAGACGCACCGAAGAGAAGTTCTTGGTACCGCATACAGGTGACGCGGTCTGCGCAATCTGCGGAGCTGCTCTGGAATCGTGGCAGGAAAGCACCCACGTTCCCAGTTACCAACTTATTGAACGTCCGAAGGCGAAGACGGAGTGACAGAATGAAGCGGACTCCAGATGAAACCGATCTCAAGCAGCGATCGGCGTGAGGTCCCTTATTGGCCCGAATCCGAGAACTCGACACTTACCTCTGGCTTGGCTGACAGGGATAACCGGACCTCGTCCGCGCCGGCCGCCAACTCCGTGTCTGCCCCGCCAAAAAAGGGGTAAAGTGCTCCAGGGTCACATCCGATGAGTAACAACATGACCCCACTCCCCAAGTTAATTCCTGCGATCGACCGGCGTGCCTTCGCGATCATGGGCAACACGATGCCGCCCCGAGATCCTGATGATGACGAAGAGGAAGACGACGAAGAGGAAGAGGAAGAAGACAAAAGCGACGAACCGCCGGTCGTGCGCGAGCCGGATGAAGACTAAGCAGGGTCCTTATAAGTAGCCTGAGCTTCGGAGAGCGTGATCCCCAGCCTGGTGCCGGCGCGCTCGTGCGTCCGGCGGCTTTCAAGGTCGGTCTAATTCCGAGAGAGCAGCGGACAGGCGCTGAATGGACCACGGGTTCTCGGCGCACACTCTCGGCGTTCGCGGGTAGAGGAGGCGAGCATGACCCTCATATGGCTTGGTGTGCTCCTTATTTTCGGCGGCGTGCTCCAAATGGCGTTTCAGCCCATTTGGCGAGGCCGACTCAGCGGTGGAAGGCGGCTTCGCTCCGGGCGTGATACGCTGGAGCCTGAAAGACCGGGTAGCGGCTTCGGCATCAAATCGAACTGGCCTGGACTTGTGATGGTCGCGCTTGGCGGCGCTTTTTTGCTGGCCGGTGCTGCCATCTGAGTTGAAACGAATGTCTCAGGCGTTGCCCGTTATGTGGCCAGGCCAATGTGCCAGAGCCATGTCTCCTCCTGGCCTGTGGCTGCCTTGATCCCACGCTGCCAAATGTCGGCTGATAGAGACAGACCGGAAATTTGCGGATGAGAATTGGCACTTTTGACGAAGCGGATTTGAAGGCGCCTAGTTCCGCGCATCATCCCTCCGGCACGTCGGCTAGGCAGCTCTGCATTTGGGGTTTATCCGACGTTCCGCCGTCTTCATGAAGGATGGCTTCCCTGGTGGGCGAGGACCTACGCCGATTTGACCTACCGTTTAAGCGGAAGATCGGAGGAAATATCGCAGATTTGCGCCATGTTGGGCGACCCGAGACATAGGTGACAGTTCGTACCGGACACATGGGTTACACTTTCCGCTTTTGTTCTGCGGGAGGTGTAGATGCCGTGGAAAGCGAGT